>DATIER010000341.1:0-9338 GCA_035455605.1 Gaiellaceae bacterium | reverse complement strand
GAGCGCTTCGCCGTCACCGGGGGCTCGGGCGGCGGTCCGCACAGCCTCGCCGTGGCCGCCCGTCTTCCCGAGCGGGTGACGCGAGCGGCCTGTGACGTGGGCGTGGCGCCGTTCGAGACCCCGGATCTCGACTGGTTCGAGGGCATGGACCCGCTCAACGTGAGGGAGTTCGAGTGGGCGTTGGCAGGAGAGGAGGTTCTCGCCCGCGAGTACGAGCGGGAGGCGGCCGCGATGCTCGAGCGCATGGCCGACGATCCGGCCAAGGTGCTCGGCGAGGAATGGCAGCTGTCGGAGGCGGACCGGACGCAGCTGGCGAGACCGGAGCGGCACGAAGTCATGCGGGAGGCGCTGACCGAGGCCTTTCGCAACGGGGTCTGGGGCATCGTCGACGACATGCTCTGCACCACCAAGCCATGGGGCTTCGACGTCACGGAGATCGGTGTTCCGACCAGGATCAAGTACGGCCTGACCGATGTGCTCGTTCCGCGCCAGCACGGCGAGTGGCTCGCACGGAACGTGCCCGACGCGGAGGTCGTGATCGATGAAGAGGGCGGCCACCTCGGCGACTCGGCGCGGTTCGCCGAGCAGTACAGCTGGCTGGTGAAACCGACCTGAGGCCGGCGCCACGCTCGGCCGGGCCACTGTTCTCTTGCAAGGTCGGAGCCCGCGCGGTTGACCGACGAACGCTGGGCATGAGAGCCTCGATCGATGGCCGAGACCGATGTCTTCCAGCATTCGACTCCCGAGCTCTATGACCGATACATGGGTCCGCTTCTGTTCACGCCGTACGCGGAGCACGTGGCAAAGCGTGTGGCGCTCCTTCGGCCGGAGACGATCCTCGAGACGGCCGCGGGGACCGGCATCGCCACACGAGCACTCCATGAGGCGCTGCCGGGGACGGAGATCATCGCGACGGACATCAATCCGGCCGTCGTGGAGTTTGCGGCGCGGCACTTCCAGTCCGATCGCGTCACCTTTCGAGCCGCGGACGCCCAGCAGCTCCCCTTCGCCGACGAGAGCTTCGATCTCGTCCTCTGCCTCCTCGGGGTCATGTTCTTCCCGGACAAAGTCCGAGCGAATGCGGAGGCACGCCGCGTCCTCGGCCCCCGAGGCCGGTACGTGCTCGTGACCTTCGACCGCCTCGAACTCAACCCCGTTCCCAAGGCGGCAGGCGAGGCCGTCGCGACGCTCTTTCCCGAGGATCCGCGCTACATGGAGCGAGGCCCCTTCAGCTACACCGACGCGGCAGTGGTCGAGCAGGACCTGCGCCGCGCCGGATTCCAGAGCATCGACGTGGAAACCGTCGAGCTATCGAGCCTGGTCTCCGCACAGGACGCCGCCCACGGGATCGTGCTGGGCTCTCCGTTCCGAGCAGAAATCGAACGGCTCGACCCATCGGCTCTCGAGCGCGCGACGGCGGCTGTCGGAGAGGCGCTTCAACCCTGGGACGGAAAGAGCGCACCTGTGTCGGCGCACATCGCAACCGCCACGGGTTAAGCACAACACTCACCTGCGCGACTGTGCGGGAACGTCCCCCTGGCCATGGCCGTGCATCTCGTACGATGGCGGAAGAGGATGTCACGTGGCGACGTCTGATCCCGTTGCAGAGATCATCGGCGACTATCGAGCCTTCGCGGCGATGCAGCGCGACCGACTTCTTGCCCGCGGCATCGACATCGCGCCCTACTCGCTCAGCCACCTCGCCGTCCGCGTCGCCGACTGGGACCTGTACGTCCACCAGCGGACGCTGCTCGAGCACCATGCGAGGGCGAACCTCGAGAACGTCTGGAACGGGCGTCCGATCTCCCTGATCGTGCTCTCCGAACCGCTCGATGTCCTCGACGGGAAACCGGTCTCTCGCATCGAGCTCATCCCGCCCGTTCACCAGCGTGTCTACCGGATGGGCCTCGAGCACCTCGGCGTCGTCGTCGGGGAGGAGATCGACGAGTTCTCGCGAGTACATCGGGCCGTGCTGACTGGCCAGCAGTTCCAGAGTCCCGACGTTGAGCCGGTCTACGTGCTGTTCGAGGACTTCACCCACGTGAAGTTCTACCGGCGCTCCTTCTTCGACGTCGTCGAGGACGAGGGAGGACGCTTCGACGGCTTCAGCCACGTCGACGACTGGGTGCCGCAGCGGCTCGTCACCGCCACCGGCCCGAACCCGCTGCCGCGGTGACGCAAGGCCACTGCCGAGCCGCAAGACCGCTCGCTGGGCCAGGCCACGGCTCGAAGCTTCTGACCTGAATACCGTTCTGCGGGTAAGCCGCAGAACGACTGGGGAGCGCCCCGATGCCCGGAGGCCTGCCCGATGCGACGCTGCCGACGACGAAGGAGGTGTCGGGGATGTCCAGCAGCGGGTTCCACCAGCGGCTGCCGGTCGAGAGAGGGCATCGCTTCACAGTTGCGCCCACCACACGGCTCGGGAAGTGGGCAGTCGGACTGGCGGTGGCGAGCTTCGTGCTCGGGATGGGCTGGCGGCTCATGGGGCCGGTGGGCGGGTTTCCGATGATCGTGGTCGCTCTGGCCAGCGGCGTCGTGGCGCTCCAGGCGATCTTCCGGGACAGAGAGCGAGCGCTCACGGTCTTCGCAGCGCTCCTGTGGTTCCTCATGGCCGCGGCATTGCTCGTGGAACTTCTGATCGCCTGGTCTTGACGCCCGCCTAACGCTCTGTCCGGGAGGGCGCGTCGCCTCGCCGGGCGTCGGGATCGCGCCATGGGCGAGCGTGCGGGAAATGTCACCCGAGCGGGCTGGTATCCGTCGGCGTCTGTTCGATCGGGGAGCGCGCGGATGCGCAACCTCGCGACGTGGCGGACAATAGGGGCGGCGAGAAAGGAATGAGGTTGCTGCTGATCCTCGCAGTACTCGCGATCGTCGTCGTCGGCATGCTCGTCTTCACGGCGGCTTCCCGTTCCCCGCAGACGAGGAACGTCGGTCGGCGAGCACGGAGAGGCGGACTCGGGGTCTTCTTCGTCTCGGTCGCGGTCAATGCGGCGCTCGGGATTTACGCAGTCCTCACGCCGGACTTCGGTGACACGGCGGGCAAGATCCTGGGAACGTCGCTCTGCGTCACCGGCGCCATCCTCATGGCGCTCTGCTGCGAGCCTGCCTGGGAGCGCAGGCTGCTGACTCCGGTTCCGGTTGTCGGGGCGCTCCTCGGCGCCGCGGCGTTCGCCGGGCTGATCGTCGGGCTCTGGGCGGAGCCGGAGAGCGCGACGCTGGCGAAGCTGCTCGCGTCGACGTTCGCGGCGGCGATCGCGTGCACCCTCGCCAGCGTGGTCGTGCTCGAGCGGGCACGGAACGGCATCTCGCTCGGGCACAAGCGGGCGATCACCCTGACGCTCGGCGTGATCGCGCTTGACGCGGTAGCCGCGGTCGCCCTCATCTGGACCGCGGCCTCGGGCGAGACCGTGGTCGGTGACTTCATCGCCACGGGCTTGGTCGCGACTGCAGCGTGCATCCTCGCCGACTTGCTGACGCTCTTCCACCCGGCGCCCGCGACCCGGCGTGTGCTCGTCCTGGCGCTCGGCTTGATCGCGCTAGCCGCGACGGGCGCGGTCGCCCTCATCTGGACGGCGCCCTCGGGTGACACGGTCGGGAAGTTCGCCGGCACGTGCGGGGTCGCGGCCGTGGCCTGCGCCCTCGCGGCGTTCCTGACGCACGCACGCCTGGCGCCGGGGCACCGGCGGGTTCTCACCGCAACGCTCGCGCTGCTCCTAATCGGCGGCGTGCTGTTCGTCGCGGACATCTGGCTGGACGCCTGGGGGCTGACGCGGGCGACGGGAGTGACCCTCATCGCGCTCGCCGCCTTCGCGGTCACCGTGCCGGTCCTGCACTGGCTCGATCGCGGCGCCGTCGGGGCGGCTGCCGCCACGGGCGGCGCGATCCGCTACTGCCCGCACTGCGGTAGGAAGCTCACCGGCGAGGTCGGCGTGGAGGCCCGTTGCGCGCAGTGCGGGAGGCGGTTCACCGTGATCGACAGCGATCGTCGCCGGACCAATGCGCCGGTGGCTCCTGGACGTCTCAGCGCCGAACGTCCGGCGGGCAGGTCACCAAGGAGCCGAAAGCGCAAGACCGTGTCGAAGGACGTGCGCGCTCGCTGAGACTCAGGCGAGAGTGTCAGGCATCGCTCCCTCGCACGCGTGATCCAGCTGTGACCCTGCGTCCACGAAGCGACGCTCGCGCGCACGCCCGATGTAGGAAGTCCGCCTGGGCCAGCGTTCGGGAAGCGAACGCGCTGAGGTCGATCGTGGTCGTCCCTGCAGGACCGGCGAATGTTCCGGCCTTAGTCGCCAGCTTTGGACGATGACGAACGCCTGATTCTTGGTCGGGTTTGCTGAGAGCCGATGGACAGCTGTCGTAGCCGGGCGGAACGACGCCGACTATCACCCATTTGACGCGATCTGCGCCGCCCCCAGCCGGCGGCTCGGGCCGAACCTCTCGGCGAGCCTAGGGTTGGGCCGCTCCAACCGATAGACACAGTCAGCACAACCTGGTAGGAGTGTCCGAGAGCGCGGGTTGATGCCCGGGCGGCAACTGCGGCAGAGGAGGCGGCATGCACACGCGGCGGCAATTCCTCGAACGCGCTGCACTAGGCGGCGCAGGGCTGGTAGTTGGGGGCACGCTCCTAACCGACCGGCTGGCACAAGCGGCAACAGTGGCGGGGCGTCTGACGCCCTACCTCGATCCGATGCCGATACTTGCCGATAACGCGATCGACGCGACCGGCGGCGGTCCGGTGCACCTGACCACCGCCCTGATCACGAGCAAGCTTCATAGCCAGCTGCCCGAGACGAGGCTGTTCGGGTATCTGGGCGGCCCACACGATGGCGGGTCGTACCTGGGGCCGGTGATCCTCGCGCAGAGCGGGACTCCGGTGACGGCCAGTTACACCAACAATCTGGCAGCGGACGATTATCTGAAGGTATTCACGAACGGCGGCAGCAGCTACGCGCAGTTCAACCCCTTCACGCCCGCTCAGGTCAGGATCTTGACGCACTTGCACGGTGGCCTCCTCGCGGGCATCGATGACGGCAACCCCTACGAGCAGCCGTTGGCGATCCCGTCCGGGCAGACGCAGACGGTCACGTATCCGAACGCGGGCGTCAACAAGGACGGCACGCCGTACCTGCACCCAGCCAGCCTGTTGTGGTACCACGACCACCTTGTCGGCGACACTCGGATGAACGTCGTTGCCGGGCTCGCGGGCGCCTATCTGCTGCGCGACGAGTTTGACAGCGGCAGCAACCCGCTGCTGCCCGGCCCGGTCGGCGCGTACGAGCTGCCGCTGGTGGTGCAGGACCGGCAGTTCAAGGCGGACGGGTCGCTGCTGTACCCGGTGGCGCCGCTCTCGACGAACGGGCCCTGGATCGGCGAGTACTTCGGCGATGCGATGCTGGTCAACGGCAAGATCTGGCCGACGCTGGCCGTCGAGCCGGCCGTGTACCGCTTCCACGTGCTGAACGGCTGCAACGCCCGGATCTTGAGTCTGCGGATCGTTCGGTCAAATGACCAGCCCGTGCCGACCTACATCATCGGCGCAGAGGGCGGGCTGCTGCCCGCCGGGAGCCCGGTCGCTACGAGCAGGCTGGTGATGGGGCCCGCCGAGCGCTTCGACGTGATCTGCGACTTCCGAGGTCTTGCGGGTCAGACTTTGTACATCAGGAACAACAAGCCGCCGAAACCGGTCTCGACCCCGGCGCCGGCGCTGGCGAATGTCATGCAGATCACAGTGACGCCCACGGCATCACCCGGCGCGCCGATGAGCATCCCCGGAGCGGGGTCGTTGCAGGACCCGTTGGTGGTGAGCGCGGTGACGGACCTGACGCGTCTGGGGCCGCCGCTGCTGAGCGGCGGGACGAACCCGGAAGTCGGGACGCGCGTGATCACGCTGAACGAGATCGGAGCAGATACCTCGGTCTGGGAGCTCAACCTCAACGCGCGCCCGTACGGCGACCCCGACGACCCCAGTCCGATGATCGAGCAGCTGACGTGGTTCGACGTCGAGGACTGGTACTTCGTGAACACCACTGCGGACACCCATCCGATGCACACGCACCTGTTCACGTTCACCGTGATCGGCCGCTACAACCTCGACGTCAACGGCCTCGTCGCCCAATACGGCACGGCGAACGGCGTCCCGCAGCTGGACGCTGCGCAGCTGACGCCGTATCTGACCTCGGGGCTGATCGCCCCGCCTCCGGAGGAGACGGGACTCAAGGACACGGTGAAGACCAACCCGGGGCAGGTCACGGTCGTCCGCGCCAGGTTCACACCACCGACCACCGCCTTTGCGGGCGGTCAGCTCACGACGCAGAAGTACGTGCACCACTGCCACATCGTTGAACACGAAGACAACGACATGATGGAACGCGTGCTCGTCCAGCCGTAGCGGCTCACAAGACCGACTCTTGAGGACGGCGCTCTTGTGGCATGCGGCAGCGCGCGGGAATGATGCCCGAGCAAATCGGTGCCAAGAGCCGGCGCCTGATGCTGCTCGCTCGATGCTTGACACCGAATCGAGAACTTAAGAGGCTCTTGCCACGAAGCCATGAGTGGAGAGCGATGAAGCGGCTCATCGGACTCGTTGCCACAGGCCTCGGCCAAGCGTCTTCCAAAACCGCGGGAGCCGCAACCGCACCTGCAGCCGCAAGAACCTGAAAGGACGTTGATCGATGCGCAGGCTTGCACTCATCATCGGCTTCGGGTTGCTGATCGTCGCTCTTGGGGCGACGGCGACGTCCGCAGCTCAACCGACCCACATCCTCAAGCAGACCTTCTCCGACTCATTCTCGGCTCCGGCCGGCGAGTTGTGCGACTTCAACTTCTCGCAGTCCTTCACGATCGTGGACACGGGCGTCTTCTTCGACGACAGCTTCGTGCTTTCCGAGACCGCGTACGTGACGAACACCAACGTCGACAGCGGCTATACCCTGACCGAGGTCGTCCACTACACCTTGCAGCTCGATGCGAGCAATGGCCGCATCAGGCAAGCGGGGCTCCTCGTCCATTTCCGTGACGCGTCGGGGAAGCTCGTCGTCGTCCAGGCCGGGCAGCTGGTGTTTGACACAGAGACGGGCGAGCTACTGAAGGTGACGCCGGCCGTGAACCCAGACTTCGCCAGCGTGATCTGTCCCGCGCTCGGCGGCCAGCCGGCGATCTAGTAGAGCGGTTTCTGCCGGTGGCCGCCCGCGCGGCGGGCCACCGGCGGCGATGTTGGCCTACAGGCAAGTTCGTGCGTTCGACGACTTCCCGTGAGTGACGTTCCTTCTCCCTAGAAAGCAGAAGGGCCGGCTTTGGCCGGCCCTTCTGCTGTGGACCCCAACGAGGGGGCCAACGGGGGAAACCGGGTTTCCCCCGTTCCCTACATCATCCCGCCCATGTCCGGCATGCCCGCGCCGGCGGCGGCCGGGGTCTTCTCCGGCGGCTCGGCGACGACTGCCTCGGTGGTGAGGATGTTCTTCGCGATCGACGCCGCGTTCTGCAGCGCGAGGCGCGTGACCTTGGTCGGGTCGATGATCCCGCTCGCGACGAGGTCCTCGACCTCGCCCGAGTCGACGTTCAGCCCGTGGCCCTTCTTCGCGCCGCGCACCTGGCCGACGACGATCGAGCCCTCGAGACCGGCGTTCTCGGCAAGCTGCCGGAGCGGCTCTTCGACTGCGCGGCGGATGATCGCCGCGCCCGTCTTCTCGTCGCCCTCGAACGAGTCGAGCTTGACGGACTCGACCGCGTTCAGGAGCGCCACACCCCCGCCGGGCACGATGCCCTCCTCGAGGGCGGCCCGAGTGGCCTCGAGCGCGTCCTCGACGCGGTGCTTCTTCTCCTTCATCTCGGTCTCCGTGGAGGCGCCGACCTTGATCACGGCCACGCCGCCCGCGAGCTTCGCCAGGCGCTCCTGGAGCTTCTCGCGGTCGAAGTCCGAGTCGGTGTTCTCGATCTCGGCCTGCAGCTGCTTGATGCGGGCCTTGATCCCATTCGTGTCGCCGGCGCCGTCGATGATCGTCGTCGAGTCCTTGTCGACGACGACGCGGCGGGCCTTGCCGAGCTGGGTCAGCTTCGTGTTCTCCAGCTTGAGGCCCATCTCCTCAGTGATCACCTCGGCGCCCGTGAGGATCGCGATGTCCTCCAGCATGCGCTTGCGGCGGTCGCCGAAGCCCGGCGCCTTGACCGCGACGGCGGTGAAGGTGCCACGCAGCTTGTTCACGACGATCGTCGCGAGCGACTCGCCCTCGACGTCCTCGGCCACGATCACCAGCGGGCGGCCGGCCTGGATCACCTGCTCGAGCACCGGCAGGATGTCCTTGACCGCGCCGATCTTCTGGTTCGCGACCAGGATGTACGGCTCGTCGAGCACGGCCTCCATGCGCTCGGGGTCGGTGACCATGTACGGCGACAGGTAGCCCTTGTCGAACTGCATGCCCTCGGTGAACTCGAGCTCGAGGCCCAGTGTCTGGCCCTCCTCGACGTTCACGACGCCGTCCTTGCCGACCTTCTCGATCGCGTCGGCGATGTTGTCGCCGATCTCGCGCTCACGCGACGAGATCGAGGCGACCCGGGCGATGTCCTCCTTGCCCGAGATCTCCTTGGACTGCGACTTGAGGCTGTCGGTGACCTCGTCGACCGCCTGCTCGATCCCGCGCTTGAGCGCCATCGGGTTCGCGCCGGCGGCGACGTTCTTCAGGCCCTCGCGGACGATCGCCTGAGCGAGGATCGTCGCGGTGGTCGTGCCGTCGCCCGCCTTGTCGTTCGTCTCCGTCGCGACCTCGCGAACGAGCTGCGCGCCCTGGTTCTCGAAGACGTCTTCGATCTCGATCTCACGGGCGATGGTGACGCCGTCGTTGGTGATCGTCGGCGCGCCGAACTTCTTGTCCAGCACGACGTAACGGCCCTTCGGGCCGAGCGTCACCTTGACCGCATCGGCGAGGATGTTGACGCCACGCTCGAGCGAGCGCCGCGCGTCCTCGCTGAACTTCAGCTCCTTGTGTGCCATCTAGTACCTCCGTTCTCGGCTAGGCGTTCGCGCCCGCCATCTCCTTCTTCTTGGATCGCTTCGCGCCGCCGCCCGTGACCTTCGCCAGGACGTCCGACTCGCGCAGCACGAGCACCTCGTCGGTGCCGAGCTTGATCTCCGTGCCGCCGTACTTGGAGAAGATGATCTCGTCGCCCTCGGCGACGTCCAGCGGCACGAGCTCGCCACTGTCGTTGCGCGAGCCCGGCCCGACCGCGAGCACGCGGCCGCGCTGCGGCTTCTCCTTGGCGGTGTCCGGCAGGACGATCCCGCTGGCCGTGGTCTCCTCGTCCTCGAGGGCCTCCACGATCAGACGGTCGCCCAGTGGCTGTAG
>DATIER010000340.1:0-21086 GCA_035455605.1 Gaiellaceae bacterium | reverse complement strand
GCCGTTGCCGACCGCCGTCCAGCTCTCCTGGCTGCGGCGCAACCCGGAGTGGCGGCTCGTCTTCGAGCGCGACGGAATCCTGATCTTCCAGCGCGCGAGCTCCGCGGCGAGCACGCCGTAGAGCGCGACCATCGCCAGGTTCCGTACGAGCAGGAGCCAGACCGGCCACTCGAGCCGGAACAGCGCGTGGTAGTGGAAGAACCACACCTGCGCGAGCACGAGCGCGATCGCCAGCAGCGCCGTGGCGACCGCGCCGCCGCCCGCGAGCACGAGCGGCAGCAGCCAGACGAGGTACTGCGGCGAGAAGACCTTCGTGAAGGCGAGGAAGCCGGCGACCGCAGCCGCGAACGCGAGCGGCAGCCGCGCGCGGCTCTCCTGCGTGCGCGCGTAGAGCCACCACACCGCCACCACGGCGAGGGCCTCAAGCGCGAGCAGCGCCGCGGCGACCGCGTCTGCCGAGTCGCCGGAGAGGTTCCGGCCGGCGACGCCGAACGTCTCGACCACCCGCGCGTGGTAGAGGCCGAGCCGGTCGAGCACGAGCAGCACCGACGCGCCAAGGCTCTCGATCTGCAGCCCGCGCGTCGCCTGCGCGTGGAAGCTCTCGTAGACCCCGTGGGGTGCGTACGCCGCGAACGGGGCGATCACGGCCGCCGCGACCAGGACGAGCACGCCGAGTCCGACCCCGGCCCGGCGCGCGCCTGCCCGCCGCCAGGCGAACCACAACGCGAGCGGCACCAGCACGAGCGGATAGACCTTCGCGCTCACCGCGAGCCCGAGCACGCCGAACGCCGGTAGCAGCCGGCCGCGCAGGAACAGCCAGAGCGCGAGCATCGTCAAGAGCGCCGGCCAGGCGTCGTAGGTGTTCAGCGAGATCGGCCCGAGCGCGATCGGCGAGAGCGCGAACAGCCCCACCGCGATGCGCAGCCGAGTGGTCGACGCCCGCAGCTCGGCCAGGATCAGCGCCAGCAGGATCAGCGTCGCGACCCCGCAGAGCGCCATCAGGGACTTGAAGGCGGCGTTGTAGTGCGCCGCGCCGAGCGCCGTCGGCGGCATGAAGACCGCGAACGCGCCCGGCGGGTACTCGACGAAGACGTCGCGGTAGGGCAGCGCGCCGTGCAGCAGCCGTTCCGCGTAGCCCTGGTAGACGTGGACGTCGCGAAAGCGGGCGGCGCGGAAGAGCCCGCCGTCGGGGACGGCGCAGGCCGCGACGTAGACGGGGATCGCGACGAGCGCGGCGCGCAGCGCCGGGCGGTGCATCCCTACGGCGGCGGTGGAGGCGGCGGGGGCGGGGGCGGCACGACCGGCGGGGGCGGCGGCGCAACCGTCGTCACGGTACGCCCCGTCGTCGCCGGCGGCGGGGGCGGGGGTGGCGCCGAGGAGGTCGTCGCCTGCGTCGTCGTCGACGTGGTCGGCGTGTACGAGTTCGTCGGCGTGTACGTGTTGTAGGTCGGCCGCAGGCTCGAGCTGTACTGCCCCTGCGTCCACGGCCGCCAGACGACCGGGTCGCTCGGGTACCGCCACGTCAGCGCCGGCGCGTTCGCCAGCGCGCGCTCCATGAACAGGCGCCAGATCGTCGCCGGGAACGTGCCGCCCTGGACCGAGCTCCCGTGCACGTTCTCCATCGGAATCTCGCCCTGCGGGTAGCCCACCCAGACCGTCGTCTCGAGCTGCGGCGTGTAGCCGGAGAACCAGGCATCGGCGTGGTTGTCGGTGGTGCCGGTCTTGCCGGCCGCGGGCCGGCCGAAGTACGCGCCGACGCCCGTCCCCTGGAGCACGTTGTCCTCGAGAATCTTCGTCACCTCGTAGGCGACGCCGTCGCTGATCACGCGCCTGCGGTCGGGCTGGCCCCACCCGGCGTCGGTGTCGACCTTCCCGTTCGCCAGCACCACGCGCGTGATCGCCATCGGCTTCGAGTAGACGCCGCCCGCGGCGAGCGTGGCGTACGCGGACGCCTCCTCGAGCGGCGAGATCGCGTCGGCGCCGAGACCCATCGCCGGGACCGGGTCGAGGTGGGAGCGGATCCCCAGCGCATGCGCCATCGCGGCCACCTTCTCGGGCGTCACGTCAAGCGTGAGCTGCGCGTAGACGGTGTTGTCCGAGGCGAGCGTCGCGCTGTGCACCGAGATCGAGCCGGAGTAGGTGTGGTCGTACGTCTGGACGTCCCAGGCCGCGGTGTACGGGTCGGGCTGGTAGTGGAACGGCGCCGAGGTGTAGTAGGTCGTGTCGGGATTCATGCCCTCGTTGATCGCCGCCGTCAGGACGAACGTCTTGAAGGTCGAGCCCGGCTGGCGCCGCGCCTGGGAGGCGAGGTTGAACTGGTTGCCGTAGCGGCCGGGCGTGACCGCGGCCATCGCGCGGATCGCACCGTTGGCCGGGTTGATCGAGACGATCGCCGCGGCCGGGTCGTTGCGCAGGTAGAGCGTGTCCCTGATCGCCTTGCGCGCCGCGACCTGCAGGCTCGGGTTGATGGTCGTGTAGACGCGCAGGCCGCCGCTGCGCACCGTGTTCGCGCCGTACTCGGCGATCAGCTGGTCGCGGACGTAGCTGAAGAAGTAGGGCTCGCGGATCTGGGTGTAGAGCCGACCCGGCCGCAACAGCAGGTTCTTCTGCGCGACTGCCTGGTCGTACTGCTGCTGCGTGATGTCGCCGTAGGTGAGCATCGCCCGCAGCACCTCGTCGCGGCGTGCGCGGGCCGCGGCCGGGCGATGCAACGGGTCGTAGAGCGACGGCGCCTGCGGCAGGCCCGCGAGCAGCGCCGACTGCGCGAGTGTCAAGGTCTTCGCGTGCCGCGAGAAGTACGTCTGCGCCGCGGCCTCGATCCCGTAGGCATGGTTGCCGTAGTAGACCTGGTTCATGTACTGCGAGAGGATCCAGTCCTTCGAGCGCGCGCGGGAGAGGCGGATCGCGAGGCACGCCTCCTTGATCTTCCGCTTGAACGTCCGCTCCTTCGAGATGTAGAGGTTGCGGACGAGCTGCTGGGTGATCGTCGAGCCGCCCTGCACGACGTGGCCGGCGCTCAGGTCCTTCAGGGCCGCGCGGACGATGCCCTGGTAGTCGACGCCGCCGTGCTCGTAGAAGCGGTGGTCCTCGATCGCGACCGTCGCCTTGCGCATCCAGGGGCTGACCTTCCACAGTCGCACCGGCGTGCGGTTGCGCTCGGCCGGGATCGACCCGAGCAGCGACCCGTTGGCGGCGTAGACGAAGGAGTTCTGGCCGATCTCCACGGCCTTCAGCTCCTGCAGGTTGCAGTCCGACTGGAACTTCGCGACGGCCCCGACGCCCGACGCGATCGCGGCGGCCAGGAGCACCACCAGCACGACGAAGACGAGCGTCGTCCGGCGCCGGTGCCTGCCCTTGATGCGCGAGCGGCGGCGACGGCCGCGGCGCAGCAACGAGTCGAGGCCGTCGTCGGGGCGGCGCCCGCGGGTCGGCGGAGGCGTCACGCGAAGACCCCGGCCTCGCGCAGGCGCGCGTGAGCCCGGAGGCGAAGCTCGCTCTGGAGCCGCTCGGCGCTCGGCTCGTCGGGCGCCCAGAGGCTGACGCCGAGCCGGGCCTTGTCGCCGAGCTGCTCGACGGCCACCTCGGCGCGCTCGTCCTGCGCCGCCTCACGGAGCAGGGTCCGAACGGCTTCGAGGTCGGAGTCGAGAGGAACCTGGACGGTCACGTGCGCGAGCTTCTTTCTGCTGCGAATGGAGGAGTTTCTGATCGTATCCGAGGCGATCTTCTCGTTCGGGACGACGAGCCGGTCGTTGTCGTCGATGCGGATGAAGGTGTAGGTCAGGCCGATCTCCTCGACGACGCCGCTGAAACCTTGGGCCTCGACGTAGTCGCCGAGCCGGATCGGCTGCGCGAAGGCGATCAGCAGTCCCGCGATGAAGTTGCCGATCGTCCGCTGGGCCGCGAAGCCGACGATGATCCCGATCACCGCCGAGGACGCGAGGATCCCGGTCGCGACCGCGCGCACCTGCGGGATCACGAGCAGCGCCGAGAGCACCCCGACGAACACGATCAGCGAGAAGACGGTGCGGCGCAGGATGCGGTAGCGCGTCACGACCTCCGGCGGCAGGTCGCTGCGGGCGAACCGGCGGTCGACCAGGCGCGCCACGACGAGCGTGGCCAGAAGGACCGCGCCGAAGACGGCGAGCCTGTGCCATTGCCACATGTGCGGAGCCTCTTAGTCGAGGGGTAGGGGTTTCCTGCCCGCGAAGCCCTCCTCGAGGCCGTGCCAGAACGCCACCTCGGGCTCGCCGACCTGCCAGCAGAGCAGCACCTCCTCGCCGCGCCGCAGCGCCGGGAAGTCGACGAGCCCGCGGTCCAGGTCCTTGACGAGCACGCCGAGCCGGCTCAGCTCGTCGACCGCAGCGGTGACGGCCTGCGTCTCGCGCTCCATCCGCTCGGCGTCCTCGCGCACCTCGCCCGGGTCGAGGTCGCCGCCGTTGCCGGCCACGTGCGTCGCCAGCTGCGCGCGCCGGGCCGCCGCCTCGGCGAACGCCCGCCGGTGCACGACGAGCCGCTCGGCGACCGGCCGCACCTGCTCCAGCAGCGCGTTGGCCTCTTCAGGCGTGAAGTGCCGCTGCGCCATCCGAGTATCATCGCGCGCCGTGTCCGCCGGTCAACGCGTTCGTGCGCGGACGGCCCGCCGCGAGCTCCGGCTGCCGCGGGCAGGCAACCCTGCGCCCGAGATCTTCCTCTGGACACGCGCCGCGATCTGGGCCGCAGCGCTCTTCTCGCTCTACACCTTCGTCCCGAACCGCCATCCGCGCGCGGACGTGTGGGACATCCCGGCGCTGACGCACGACCTCGGCTCGTTCACGGACGTCTGGGCGCGCTGGGACAGCGTCTGGTTCCTCGGGATCGCCGAGCACGGCTACGCCCGGGCCGGGTCGGCGGCGTTCTACCCCCTCTACCCGGGAGCGGTGGGCCTGCTCGGGCGCGTCTTCCTCGGGCATTACGTCGTCGCCGGGATCGTCATCTCGCTCGCGGCGGCCTTCGGGTCGTTCCTGCTGCTGTACAGGCTGGCCGAGGAGCGGCTCGGCGCCGACGGCGCCCGGCGGGCCGTGCTCTACCTCGCCGTCTTCCCGTTCGCGCTCTTCCTGCAGGCCGTCTACAGCGAGTCGCTCTACCTGCTGCTGACGCTGGCCGCCTTCGTGCTCGCCGAGCGCCGGCTGTGGCTGGCGGCCGGAGCGGTGACCGGCCTCGCGCTGCTCACCCGGCCGACGGCGGTGGCGCTGCTGCCACCACTGGCGCTGCTCGCGTGGCGTGAGCGCGACCGCCTGCGCGCGCTGGCCTCGCTCGCCGTCGCGCCAGTCGTCTTCGCCGCCTACCCGCTCTACCTCTGGGCCGCCGAGGGCGATCCCTGGCGGTTCGCACACGCACAGCGCCTCTGGAGCCGGCACCTCTCCCCGGCGGGGCCGCTCGGCGGAACCTGGGACGGGCTCCGCGCCGGCTGGGCGGGCATCGAGCAGCTCGCGTCCGGCTCGCACACCCACCGCTACTGGACGCCGGTGCAGAACACCGACCCGATCCGCGTCGCGACGCTGAACCTCGAGACGCTGGCGTTCCTCGTCCTGTTCGTCGCGCTGACCGTGATCGCGTGGCGGCGCTTCGGCGCTCCCTACGGCCTGTTCGCGGCGCTGAGCCTCGCCATCCCCCTGAGCGTGCCAAGCGAGCGCTGGCCGCTGCTCTCGCTGCCGCGCTTCGGGCTGACGATCTTTCCGCTCTTCCTGGCGCTCGCCGTGCTCGGCGGACGCCCGCGCGTACACACGGCGATCGTCGTCGTCAGCTCGCTGCTGCTGGGAGTGGCGGTGGCGCAATGGGCACTCTGGCAGTGGGTCGCGTGAGACCCGCGCTGCTCGTGGCCGTCGCCCTCGTGCTGCTGCTCGCCGGCACGGCCTGCGGCGAGCGCCCCGAGCCGACCGGCGCCCTCGCCCAGAGCTACCCCGTGACCGTCCAGGGCGGCGGCGATCGGCCGACGATCGTCCGCTCCGCGCCGAGACGGATCGTCCCCGTCGGCGCCGGGCCGCGCGCCGTGCTCGCGGGCCTCGGGCTCGGCAGGCGCGTGATCACGGTGAACGACACGCTCGTCGGCCTACCGCTCGTCGGCGCGATCCGGCACGCGAAGCCGGACCTGATCGTGGCCTCGAGCGAGACCGACCCGCTCGACCTCGCGCGGGCACGGAGCGCGACCGGAGCGCAGGTCTACGTCGAGCCGGCGGGCTCGCTCGACGACGTCGTCCAGGCGATCGGCGAGCTCGGCCTCCTCGTCGGCAAGCCGGTCGACGCCCGCCGCCTGACGGCCCGGATCGAGGCACAGCGGCAGGCGGTCGCGAAAGACGTCGCGGGCACGCCGCTCGTGACCGCGTTCGTCGACACCGGCGACTTCTCGACCATCTCGAGCCGCAGCCTGCTCGGCAACCTGATCGAGCTCGCCCACGGCGCGAGCGTCGCCGGCGCGAGCCCGGAGCAGGGGCCGTTCCCGCTCGGGCGCCTCCTGCGGGTCGACCCGGACGTCTACCTCGCCACCGCCGGCAGCGGCCGCACGCTGCGACAGCTCCGACGGCACGCGACCGTGCGCAGGCTGAAGGCGGTCCGCGCCGGCCGCTTCGCCGTGCTTCCGGCCGACGCCACCGTCGCCGGCCCCGGCGTCGGACGCGCCCTCCGGCAGGTCGCGCGCGCCCTGCATCCCGATGCGTCCGGCTGATCTCGACGCCGTCACGCTCGACGCCTTCGGCACCCTCGTCGGCCTCGTCAACCCGGTGCCGGCGCTGACCGAGGGCCTGCGCGCGCTCGGCGTCGAGTGCGACTCCGGCTCCGTCGCGCGCGCGTTCGCGAAGGAGGTCGCCTACTACCGCGAGCGCTCGCACGAGGGCCGTGACGACGCGACCCTCTACGCGCTCCGGCGCGACTGCGTCGCGGTGATCCTGGACGACCTCGGCTCCGACGTCGACCCGGCCGCCTTCGTCGACGGCTTCGTCGACGCGATGCGGTTCGAGCTCCTGCCGGGCGCGCGCCGGGCGGTGGAGCGCCTGCGGCGGCTGGGGCTCGCGCTGGCGGTGGTCTCGAACTGGGACGTCGGCCTGCGCGAGCTCCTCCACGGCCTCGGGCTCGACGGCGTCACCGTCGTGACGTCGGCCGAGGCGGGCGCGCCCAAGCCGGAGCCCGCCGTCTTCCTCCGCGCGCTCGAGCGGCTGGGCGTCCGGGCCGAGCGCAGCCTCCACGTCGGCGACAGCGGCGCGGACGAGGACGGCGCCCGCGCCGCGGGGATGCACTTCGCGCCGGCGCCGCTCGAGCGCGCGCTCGAGGCGCTCGCGTGAGGCCGGGGAAGCTCGTCGGCTGGCTCTCGCTCGTCGGAGCGCTCGCCGCGCTCAACTACGCGAGCCGTTTCAGCTCGGGCAAGCCTCCGGCCGACTCGCTCTACCGTTACGACACGGCGATCAGCGGAATCGTCTTCTACGCGATCACGTTCGGGATCGTGCTGGCGATCGCCCGCGGGCTCTCGAAGGCGGAGCTCGGCGTCCGCGCGCCCGACTCGTGGCCACGCGCGCTGGGCCTGACGCTCTCGGTGCTCGTCGGGCTGCTGATCGCGGAGGCGCTGCTCGAGTCGGTGCTCCACGGCGCGCGCGAGCAGGGGCTCGAGCCCGCGCACTGGGAGCCGTCGAAGGCGCCGCAGTTCGCGCTCAACGCGATCGTGGTCGTGGTCGCCGCGCCGATCGTCGAGGAGCTCACCTTCCGCGGCCTCGGCTTCCGATTGCTGCTGCCGCTCGGCGCCCTCGTCGCCGTCGTCGGCACGGCGGTCGCGTTCGCCGCCGACCACGGGCTCGTCGAGGGCTTCCCGGCGCTGCTCCTGTTCGGACTGGGCGTCGCCCTCGTCCGGCTCCGGACGGGCAGCATCTACCCCGGGATGCTGCTGCACGCCTGCTTCAACGCCTTCGCGCTCG
The DNA here is from genome assembly GCA_035455605.1 of Gaiellaceae bacterium. Classification (GTDB taxonomy): domain Bacteria; phylum Actinomycetota; class Thermoleophilia; order Gaiellales; family Gaiellaceae; genus AC-32. Next base: position 13,149 of record DATIER010000340.1, on the reverse strand, counting down.
CAGCCGCCGTTGTCAGATAGCACTATGCTCGCGGCCGTGCGACGTTTCGGGGTCCTCTTCGTGGCGGCGCTGGCGTTCGCCCCGGCCGCACACGCGGCACCGCCGACCGTGACCGCGAGCGCATCGCCGGCGTCCGGCGCCGCGCCGCTGCAGGTGACGCTCTCGGCCACCGGGGACGCGGCCGCCTACCACTGGGACTTCGGCGACGGCGGTACCGCGGACGGGGCCGTGGTGCAGCACACGTTCGCCGCCGGCCGCTTCACGGCACGCGTCACGGGCACGAGCGCGACCGGCGAGACCTCGCAGGCGACGGTCGTCGTGACCGCCACCGGCCTGACGCTCGCAGGCCCGCGCAGCGGCGGCTACCAGCAGCTCGCGCGCTTCCATGGCCGCCTCACGCCTGCCGCGAAGGGCGTCCGGGTGGCGCTCTTCCGCGACTCGCGGCGGATCGCGACCGTCCGCACCTCCGAGAACGGGAGCTTCGCCGTCCGCGGTCGCGTCGGCACGCCGAGCGCGCGCTATACCGCCCGCTCCGCCGGGGCGGTCTCGAACCAGGTCGCGCTGGCGGTGCGGCCCGGCCTCGACACCGTGTTCAGCGGCTCCGGCCGGCTCGGCACGCCGCTGTCGCTGCTCGTGCGCGAGCGCCCCGCGACCGCCGGCACCGTCGGCGTCAAGGTCTGGCTCGCCCGAAAGCTCGTCGCCTCGCGCTCCTTCCGCGGACGGCTGCGGCTTCGGCTCGGGACGCGCGTGCCAGGCGAGTACCGCGTCCAGGTGAGGCTGGTGCCGGTCCTCGGCTACGTCGGCGCCAAACGCGTGCTGCAGCGCTTCGTCGTCGCGGGCAGCCTCGGCGCCGGCTCGTCCGGGCCCAGCGCCTATGCGCTCGACCGCCGGCTCCAGGAGCTCCACTACGCCCTCGGCCGGGTCGACGGCTACTTCGGGCAGGACGACGTCGATGCGGTGACGGCCTTCCAGAAGCTGCACGACCTGCCGCGCACCGGGAGCGTCGACTCACGCGTCTGGACCGAGCTCGCGCGCGCGACCGTCCCGAGAGCGCGCTTCCCGGGCGACCACGTCGAGGTCAGCAAGGGGCGCCAGGTGCTGTTCGTCGTGCGCGACGGCGAGGTCGCGCTCGTCTCGACCACTTCGACCGGGGCGACCGGGAACACGCCGCTCGGCCACTTCCGCGTCTACAGCAAGGTGCCGGGCTACAACGCGAAGCAGATGTACTACTCGTCGTTCTTCATCGGCGGCTTCGCGATCCACGGCTACCACGACGTCCCGGCCTACCCCGCGAGCCACGGCTGCGTCCGCATCCCGCTCTGGCTCGCGATCCGGGTGTACTCGCTGATCGACTACGGGACCTCGGTCTACATCTACTGGTAGGGCCGCGCTCGTCGCGGCCGTCCTCGTGGCCGCAGGCGCCTGGCTCGCCTACGCGCACTGGTGGGGACGGGGCGACGCCCACGCCTACCCCTACCGAGACGTGACGCAGCAGCTCGGGCGCGTCGAGTTCACGCGCAAGGTCAGGGGCGTCTACCACTCGCGCGCCGCGCTGCAGGGGCTGCTCGACGCGACGATGCCCGGGCGCGCGCCGAGGGTGCCGCCGATCGACTTCTCGCGCGACGAAGTGGTCGTCGTCTCGCTCGGCCCGCGTTCGAGCAGCGGGTACTCGCTCCGGGTCGTGCGCCTCGTCGAGCGGCGCCGCGGCCTCTACCTGACGCTGCGCGAGCAGACGCCGAAGCTCGGCGATCCGGTCGACCCGCACGTCACGTATCCGTACCGCGCGCTCGCGATCCGCCGCAGCGCGAAGCCCGTCTACGTCAAGCTGCAGGGACGATGACCGAGAACGACCCGCTGATCCGACAGCTCCGCGAGCAGATCTCCGACAACGACCGGGCGATCGTCGACGCGATCAACACGCGCCTGAAGCTCGTCGCGCGCATCAAGGGCTACAAGGAGTCGCGGGGGCTGGGCTTCGTCGACCCCGACCGGGAGGAGTGGATGCTGCAGTACCTCACGCGCGCCAACCGCGGCCCGCTCTCGGGTGAGGGCTTGCGGGAGCTGTTCGAGGAGATCCTCGCCCTCACCAAGCGCGAGGTCGACCGCCGCGGCGGCTAGTCGTCGTCCTCGGACGCCTCGGCGAACTCGTCCGGGGTGACGTGGTCGAGGAACTGCTTGAACTCGCTGACGATCTCCTCCTCGTTCACGTCCTCGCCCTCGAACTCGATCGCCGACTCCTCGATCACGTCCTCGGCCGCGAAGATCGGCGCGTCGGCGCGGACGGCGAGCGCGATCGCATCGGAGGGGCGCGAGTCGATCTCGATCTCCGAGCCGTTCTGCTGCACCGTGATCGAGGCGTAGAAGGTGTTCTCCTTCAGCTCCGTCACCGTGATCCGGACGACCTCCGCGCCGAGCTCGCCGAGCATGTCCGTCACGAGGTCGTGCGTCATGGGTCGCGGCGTCGATGCGCCCTGGAGCTTCATCAGGATCGCCGCCGCCTCCGGATGGCCGATCCAGATCGGCAGGAATTTGTTGCCGTCGGCGGTCTTGAGCAGGACGATGGGCTGCTTGCCGACGAGATCGAAGCTCACGCCGTAGATGACCATCTCGTACATCAGCCGTCCCTGGCCTCGGTCATAGCCGCAGGGTACCGGCTCAAACTCCGCGCAGAGGAGGGCGATCGTCGGGCGGCACGGGCTCGACTTCGTCGACCGGCACCATGACCGGCTCGCCCGTCATGGCGTCCTCGAGGAACACCTGCCGGTCGGGCACGCTCATGGGGTCGAGGCCACGGAGGTAGTACCTCCGGCCCTGGTGGAGAACGAGGTCGCCGATGTTCATTGCCGCAGTCGCTAAGACGCCCATCGGCGCCCTTTGTCCGGTCCGACATCCCTGAGCCGGGGGCGGCTACACTGCGCGGCCCCCGGGCGATTAGCTCAGTTGGTTAGAGCGCCGCTCTGATAAGGCGGAGGTCCGTGGTTCGAATCCACGATCGCCCACTTTGCTCGCCGCGCTACGCGCGGCTTGCTCGTTTCACGGGGGAAACCCGGTTTCCCCCGTGTGCCCCCTCGTCAGAATCACGCGCTTCGCGCGACCAACGGCTGGCGACGACCGGCCGTCCTGAGCCGCGCCCGCCATGTCGGTCGTGGCGGAGAGCGAACTGGAGCAAACCATCCAAGCCGGCATCGCGATGGACAAGGCGCCGACGGGGCCTGGGTAACTGCGTAGCCGCCTGCGCCAGCGTGCCAGACAACAGTGGTCGCGCTCGCCGCATGGATCGCGGAGATACAGGCGCTCGAAACACGGGCGGACTCGGCGTCGTCGTCTACGGCGTGATGCCCCAGGAGCCCGAATGCATCTCGCCGGGCTCGAGGATGATCAGGCCGGCGCCTGTGTTGAAGGCGTTCGGCGCGCACGTCATCGGCTCGACCGCGATGCTCCGGCGGGCAACGTCCGGAAGCGGGTCGCCGGTGAAGGCCATCACGTACGGCCAGCTCTCGTCGAGCCAGAGCGTCGTGTCGCCGACGCGTACGCGGGCGCGGCCGTCCGAGTCGCGTTCGAGGCCCGTGAAGCAGTGGTCGAGCGCCGTCGAGCCGATCCGGCGAGGCTCGCTGAAGTCGAGCTCGCCCGCGACCGGCGATTCGCCGACCGGCAGGCCGCGCTCGTCCGACTCCAGCACGGACGCGGCCGGCACGTGCAGCTCCACGCCGTCCACGCGGTCGCCCGCGACGGCGAGGTACGGATGCTGCCCGGCCCCGTACGGGCACGGCTCGCTCCCGATGTTCCTCGCCTCGATCCGAGCGCTCAGGCCGCCGCCAAGCGTGTACTCGACACGCAGCGCGAGCGTGAACGGGTAGCCCGGAGTCGGGTGGAGCACGTGCTCGAGGACGGCTCGGGCCGGCTCGTGCTCGGCGACCTCCCACTCAGACCAGCGGACGAGCCCGTGGATCGCGTTGCGCCGCTCGGGCTCGTCGAGCGGGAGCTGGTAGCGCACACCGCCGAGCTCGTAGCTGCCGTCCTCGATCCGGTTCGGCCACGGCACGAGCAGCTGCCCGCGGCCCGACGGACACAGCTCGCCTTCCCCGTAGCCGTCGAGCACGTCGCGGCCCGCGACGGAGTAGGTGCGCAGCCCGGCGCCGACCGACGTCACGACCACCCGCTGGTCGCCCGAGGCGAGCTCGACCTGCGCACCCGAGGGCGGCACCGCCGGCACGACGCCATCCTCGCCCACGCCACCCGCTCCGGCCTTCACCCCCATCGGGCGATGTGAGCGGCGAGGCGCGGCTCTAGCGTCGCGCGAATGCCGCCGCTGTCCTCGACGGTGGTCGATCTGGCCAGGGCGCAGTTCGCGACGACCTCGATCTACCACTTCCTGTTCGTTCCCCTGACGCTCGGCCTCGGGCCGCTCGTCGCGACGATGCAGACGATCTGGCACCGGACCGGCGACGAGCGCTGGCTGCGGCTGACGAAGTTCTTCGGGACGCTCTTCCTGATCAACTTCGCGATCGGCGTCGCGACCGGCCTCGTGCAGGAGTTCGAGTTCGGGATGAACTGGTCGGTCTACTCGAGGTTCGTCGGGAACGTGTTCGGCGCGCCGCTCGCGGTCGAGGGCCTCGCCGCCTTCGCGCTGGAGTCGACCTTCCTCGGCCTCTGGATCTTCGGCTGGAACCGGCTCTCGCCGCGGGTCCACCTCGCGACGCTCTGGATCGCCGTGCTCGGCACGTGGCTGTCGGGGTACTTCATCCTCGTCGCGAACTCGTGGATGCAGCACCCGGTCGGCTACAAGCTGGTGAACGGCGAGGCGCAGCTGACGAGCGTCTGGGCGCTCCTGTCGAACGGATTCGCCCTCCGCGCCTACCTGCACACGATGCTGGCAGGGCTGATCTTCGGCTCGATCGTCGTGCTCGGCGTCTGCTGCTGGCACTTCCTGCGCGGCAGCGAGGTCGAGCTTTATCGGAAGGCCGCGAAGCTGGCGCTGATCGTCGCGGTGCCGGTGACGCTGCTCCAGCTCGTGGTGGGCAACCGCTTCGGCGAGGCGGTCACGAGCGCGCAGAGCATGAAGATCGCCGCTTCCGAGGCGCAGTGGGACACCTGCCAGCCCTGCAGCTTCTCGCTCTTCCAGATCGGCGGCTTCACGAAGGAGAACCCGACGCCGAGCTTCTCGATCGAGGTCCCGAGGCTGCTCTCGTACATGGCGACCGGCTCGTTCGACGGCCAGGTGCAGGGCCTCAACCAGCTCCAGCAGCAGGAGCAACGGAAGTACGGCCGCGGCAACTACATGCCGAGCGTCCGCGTCATCTACTGGTCGATGCGCGTGATGGCGTTCGCCGGCGTGCTGATGTTCCTCGTCGCGGCCCTGGGGGCGTGGCTCTACTGGAAGAAGAGACTCGAGCGCGCACGCTGGTTCCACTGGACGGCGCTCGCCTCGATCGCCCTGCCGTACATCGCGGCGACCGCCGGCTGGGTGCTCACCGAGATGGGCCGCCAGCCCTGGATCGTGCAGGGCCTGCTGAAGACGAGCGATGCGAACTCGCCGGCCGTCGGCACGACCTGGCTCGGGATCAGCCTCGGCGTCTTCGTCGCGCTCTACGTCGTCCTGCTCGCCGTCGACCTCGTGCTGATGCGGCGCTTCGCGCGGCCCGGCCGGCCCGAGCCGCAGGAGGAGCTGCCGGCTCCGGTGGTGAGCTACTGATGGGTCTCTCCGGCGTCTGGTTCTGTCTGATCGCGGTTCTCTGGAGCGGGTACTTCCTGCTCGAGGGATTCGACTTCGGCGTCGGCATGCTCCTGCCGTTCCTGCCGCGCGACGAACGGCAGCGCGGCGAGATGTTCGAGACGATCGGGCCGGTCTGGGACGGCAACGAGGTCTGGCTCGTGATCGCGGGCGGCGCGACCTTCGCGGCCTTTCCGGCGTGGTACGGCGCGATGTTCTCGGGGCTGTACCTCGCGCTGCTGCTCGTCCTCTTCTTCCTGATCATCCGCGTGGTCTCGTTCGAGTGGCGCGAGAAGAGCGAGAGCCCGCGCTGGCGGGCCGCGTGGATGTGGGCGAACGCCCTCGGCAGCTTCGGCGCCGCGCTGATCTGGGGCGTCGGCCTGTCGAACCTGCTCTACGGCCTGCCGGTCGACTCGAGCGGCGACTTCACCGGCAGCTTCTGGGATCTCTTCAGCGGCTACACCGTGCTCGGCGGTGCGACCGTCGTCGTGCTCTTCGCCTTCCACGGTTCGACCTTCCTCACGCTGCGAACCGTGGGCGATCTCTGCGAGCGCGCGTCCATCGCGGCGCGGCGGCTCTCGATCGTCGCGGCCCTCGCCGTCGCCGCGTTCCTCTCGCTGACCGTGGCCGTGGCGGTCGACCGGAACGACAAGAGCGTCTTCCCGCCGATCCTCCCGGCGGTGCTCGGCATCGCGGCCGTCGCGCTGGCGGCGCTCCTCGTGGCAATGCGCCGGAGCGGCTGGGCGTTCGTCGCGACGGCGCTGGCGACGGTGCTCTGGGTGGCGACGCTCTTCACCGGCCTCTATCCGCGCGTGCTGGTCTCGAGCACGAGCTTCGCGGACAGCCTGACCGTCGACAACGCCTCCTCGGCGCACTACACGCTCGTCGTGATGACGGTGGTCGCAGCGATCTTCATGCCGTTGGTGCTGCTCTACCAGAGCTGGACGTACCACGTCTTCCGCGCCCGGGTCGGCGGCGAAGAGGTGCAGGCGCCACCGCTGGCGTCCGCGCCTCCGACCGGCGGCTCGCCCGCGGCCTGAGCATGCGTGCGCTCGACTCGCGGCTCGTGCGCAGCGCGCGGCCCGTGCGCCGGCTCCTCGGCGTCGACGTCGCGCTCGGGCTGGCGAGCGGGCTGCTCGTGCTCGTCCAGGCGACGCTCCTCGCCCGGATCGTGGCGCAGGCGTTCTCCGGCGCGCCGCTCCGGGCAGTGTCGCGCGACCTCGTGCTGCTCGCGCTCGCCTTCGCCGCACGCGGAGTGCTCTCGTGGGGCTTCGAGCTGGCGGGCCGGCGGGCGGCGGCATCCGTCCTCTCGGAGCTGCGGCTCGCCGGCGTGGAGCGCAGGCTGCGGGATCAGCCGGCCGCGCTGGACGGAGTCGGTGCGGGGGAGGTGGCGACGTCGGCGGTGCAGGGGATCGAGGGGCTCGAGGCGTACTTCGCCCGCTACCTGCCGCAGCTCGTGCTCGCGGCGGTCGTACCGGTCGCGGTGCTCACGTGGGTGGCGGCGACCGACCTCGTCTCGGCCGGCGTGATGCTGCTCACGCTGCCGCTCGTACCGGTCTTCATGTGGTTGATCGGGCGCTACACGGAGGAGCGGACGCGCGAGCGCTGGCGCGCCCTGAGCGCGCTCTCGGGACACTTCCTCGACGTCGTCCGCGGGCTGCCCACGCTGCAGGCATTCAATGCCTCCGGCGGGCAGGCGAAGGTGCTCGCGGAGGTGGGCGAGCGCTACTGGCGGACGACGATGGCGACGCTCCGGGTCGGGTTCCTCTCGGGATCGGTGCTCGAGCTCGCTGCGACGCTCGGCGTCGCGCTCGTCGCCGTCACGGTCGGCGTCCGGCTCACGGCCGGCGGGCTCGGCCTGCAGGCGGGCCTGACCGTGCTCGTGCTGGCGCCCGAGCTCTACCTGCCGTTGCGCCAGCTGGCGGCGCAGTTCCACGCGAGCGCCGACGGCCTCGCGGTCGCAGAGCGGATGTTCGAGCTGCTCGACCGCCCGGCAGAGGTCGGCTCCGGCGGACGCCTCGTGCCCCCGAGCCCTCGTGACGTCCCGGTTCGCTTCGAGGCCGTCTCGTTCGCGTACCCCGCGCGGCCGGATCCGGTGCTCGACCGGTTCGAGCTCGAGCTGCTCCCGAGCGAGACCGTCGCCCTGGTCGGCCCGAGCGGCGCGGGCAAGTCGACGGTGGCAAGGCTGCTCCTGCGCCTGGCCGAGCCGAGCGCAGGGCACGTGACCGTCGGCGGGATTGACCTCGCGGACTGCCGCCCCGAGCTCTGGCGGCGCCTCGTCGCCTGGGTTCCCCAGCAGCCGACGCTCTTCCGCGGGACAGTGGCCGAGAACATCCGGCTCGGCGACGAGCGCGCGGGCGACCGGGCGGTTCGCGACGCGGCGATCCTGGCCGGGGCGTCCCGCTTCGTCGAGGCGCTCCCGGCCGGCTACGAGACGCCGGTCGGCGACGGCGGGCGGCCGCTCTCGGCCGGCGAGCGCCGCCGGATCGCGCTCGCCCGGGCGTTCGTGCGGAACGCGCCGCTTGTGATTCTCGACGAGCCGACGGCCGACCTCGATCCGGCGAGCGCCGGCGTCGTCGCCGAGGCGGTGCAGCGCCTGTGCGCCGGACGGACGGTGCTCCTGATCGCGCACCGGCCGGAGCTCGTCGCGCAGGCCGACCGGGTGGTGCTGCTCGGAGGCGGCACGGGTGTCCGCGAGGAGGCGGCGTGATCGCGACCGTCCGCCGGCTCGCGGCGCTCGGCGGCGTGCGCCGCTCCCGGCTCGCGCTCGCGGCCCTGCTCGGGGCGCTCACGATCCTCTTCGGAGTCGGTTTGATGGCGACGGCGGGCTACCTGATCTCCCGGGCGGCCGAGCGGCCCGCGGTGCTGTCGCTGACGGCGGCGATCGTCGGCGTCCGCTTCTTCGGACTCGGCCGACCGATCGTGCGCTACCTCGAGCGGCTGGCCTCGCACGACGTCGCCCTGCGCAGCCTCGGGAACGCGCGGGCGCGGGTGTACGAGCGGATCGAGGCGCTCTCGCCGGCGCAGCTCCAGGACGGGCGGCACGGCGACCTGCTCGCCCGCTTCGTCGCCGACGTCGACTCGCTGCAGAACCTCTCCCTGCGCGGCCTTCTGCCGCCGGCCGCCGCGGTCGTCGCCGGCGCCGGTGCCGTCGGCGTGCTCGCGGCCGTTCTCCGGCCCGCGGCGCTCGTGCTCGCGGCCGGCCTCGCCGTCGCCGGCATCGTGGCGCCGGCCGGCGCGGCCGCGCTCGCCGCACGCTCGTCGCGCCGCCAGGCGGCGGCCCGGGGCGCGCTCGGAGCCGAGCTCGTCGAGACGCTCGCGGGCAGCGAGGAGCTCGTCGCGTACGGGCAGCGAGACGACCGCCTCGAGCGGCTGCGCGACGCCGACCGGCGCCTCGTCCGGGTGGCACGCCGCGCTGCCGCAGCCGACGGGACCGGCGACGGGCTGCGCCTCGTCGTCACCGGGCTCACCGTCGCGGGCGTCCTCGCCGTCGCGGTCTCGGCCCACGCGGCCGGCCGCCTCGACCGCGTCCTGATCGCGCTCCTGGCGCTCGCGGCGCTCGCCGCCTTCGAGGCCGTGCAGCCGCTGCCGGAGGCGCTGCGCCAGCTGCAGGTGACGGTCGCGGCCGGTGAGCGCATCCTGGAGCTGACCGACCGCGTGCCCGCGGTCGCGGATCCGGCCGAGCCGCTCCCGCCGCCAAACGCGCCCTTCACGGTGGCGTTGGAGGACGTGTCCGTTCGCTACGGGTCGGGCGAGCGCCTCGCGCTCGACGGCCTCGACCTCGTGCTCGAGCCGGGCCGGCGGATCGTGCTGCTCGGGCGCAGCGGCAGTGGCAAGACGACGGTCGCGAACCTGCTGCTCCGCTTCGTCGACCCCGAGTCCGGCCGCGTGACCCTCGCCGGGAACGACCTGCGCGACTACCGGCTCGAGGACGTGCGCCGCGCGATCGCCGTGTCGGGGCAGGACGCGCACCTGTTCTCGACGAGCATCCGCGCAAACCTCCTCCTCGCGCGGCCGGGCGCGAGCGACCCGGAGCTGGAGGCGGCGCTGGGCGCGGCGAGGATCCTCGACTGGGTGAGGTCGCTCCCGGACGGGCTCGACACGGAGGTCGGCGAGCGGGGGCGCGAGCTCTCGGGCGGGCAGCGCCAGCGCATCACGCTCGCCCGGGCGCTGCTCACGGACGCGCAGGTGCTGGTGCTCGACGAGCCCACCGCGCACCTCGACCCGCCCACGGCACGGCGGCTCGTCGAGGACGTCTTCGCCGCCGCCGGCGCGCGCTGCGTGCTCCTGATCACGCACCGGCCCGAGGGTCTCGACCTCGTCGACGACGTCGTCATCCTGCCCGACCCACACGACCGCCTGGAGCGGCGCGCCGCCTGATGGCGGAGCTGCTCGAGACGCGAGCGCCGCGCCTCGGCGAGTCGCGCTGGCCGCCGGCGCTCGCGCTGGTCGCGTTCCTGGGGCTGAACGTCGGCCTTCGCGTCTGGCTTCCGCACGAGGGCGCGATCCGCGTCCCGTGGCTGCTCCCGGCGGTCGAGGTCGTGCTCCTCGTCGTGCTGCTCGCCGGCGACCCGGCGCGGCTGGCGCCTCGCGCGCCCTGGCTGCGGCCGGTGCTCGTCGGGCTGGTGAGCCTCCTGGTCGTCACCGCCTTGTGGGCGACGGTGCTGCTCGTCTACGACCTGGTCAAGGGCATCGGCGTGACGAACTCGCCGCAGGAGCTGCTCGCCTCCGGCGGCCTCGTCTGGCTGGGGAACAACCTCTCCTTCGCGCTGCTCTACTGGCTGATCGACAGCGGCGGGCCGCTCGCGCGCTCGCAGCGGGAGCTACCGATCGACTTTGCCTTCACGCAGCAGCTGAGCCCCGAGCTCGCGCCGCCGGGGTGGCGCCCGGTGTTCCTGGACTACCTCCACCTCGGCTTCACCAACGCGACGGCGTTCAGCCCGACCGACGTGATGCCGCTCACGCACAAGGCGAAGTACACGATGATCGTCCAGTCGACGGTCGCGCTCGCGCTCTTCGGCCTGATCGTGGCGCGGGCCGTCAACGCGTTCGCCTAGCGACCCCGCTCCGACCTCGCGGGCGCTCAGCCGGCGGTCACCGCCGACTCCTGCTTCGCGCCCATGCGCGCGAGCAGGTGGTCGCCGACGCGAAGCGAGTTCGCCATCGCCGTCAGCGCCGGGTTGACGGCGCCGATGCTCGGGAAGACGCTCGTGTCGACGACGTAGAGGTTGTCGAGCTCGTGTGCGCGGCAGTCGGTGTTCACGACCGAGGTGGCCGGGTCCGCTCCCATGCGCGCGGTGCCGGCCTGGTGGGCACAGCCCGCGACGGGGATGTCGTTCTTCAGGTAGGCGAAGCGGTGGAAGAGGTGGCCGGGCTCCAGCCGCAGCTCGTGCAGCATCGAGTGCAGCTGCCGGTAGAGCTCTTGCTTCGGCTTCTCGTTCGTCGCCGTATAGCTCAGCGTCAGCTTGCCGTCGCCGTCGACCGTGACCCGGTTCTCCGGCATGGGCAGGTCCTCCGTCGAGAGCCAGAAGTCGATCGCGTGCTTGGCGACCTTCTCGAGCGTCCACTGCGGCGCGAGCTTCGTCTCGCCAGGCTTCTCGCCGCGGAACATCGGCGCCTGCGACTTCCCGACCATCTGGATGTTCCCGAGCGGGTAGTCGGTGCCGTTGCCGGCGAAGTAGAAGTCGTTCAGCCCGAGCGTCTTCTGGAAGACCGTCGGGTTCTCGTCCTTCGAGAGTGCGAGCACCGCCTGGCTGTTGTGGAACATGTAGTTCCGCCCGACCTGGTCGGAGGCGTTCGCGAGCCCGTTCGGGTGCTCGTCGGTCGCCGAGACCAGCAGGAGCTTCGCGGTGTTGGCGGCGCCGCACGCGAGCACGACGAGGTCGGCCGAGTACGTGCGCGTCGCACCGTCCTGCTCGACGACGACGCCGGAAACGGTCTTGCCGCCGTCGGCCGTCTCGAGCTTCACGGCCTGCGCGTTCGTCAGTAGCTCGACGTTCGGATGCTCGAGCGCCGGCCGCACGCCCAGCACCTCGGCGTCGGACTTGCCGTGTACCGCGCACGGGAAGCCGTCGCAGTTCGCGCAGCGGACGCAGGCGCTGTACGGCAGGTTGGCCTCGTTCAGGCGGATCCCGCACGGGGCGTGGAAGGGGTTGTAGCCCGCCGCGGCAAGGTCGTCCGAGAGCTGCTGGATGCGCGGCTCGTGCGACACCGCCGGGAACGGGTAGTCCGCGCTCGCGTAGGGGTCGGTCGGGTCCTCGCCGTGGATGCCGTGGACCTCGTACAGGTGCTCGGCCTTCGTGTAGTACGGCTCGAGCTCGTCGTAGCCGATCGGCCACGCCGGCGAGATCCCGTCGTGGTGCTTCAGCTCGCCGAAGTCCTCTTCGCGCAGCCGGTAGAGCGCAGCGCCGTAGAGCTTCGTGGCGCCGCCGACGAAGTAGTGGATCTGCGGCTGGAACGGCTTGCCGTGCGAGTCGTACCAGGTGTCCTCGGACACGTAGCGGTTGTCGACGAACACGTCATGCGCGAGCCAGTTCTGCGGCTCTCGCAGCAGCCAGTCGCCGCGCTCGAGCAGCAGGATCCGCTTGCCCGACGGCGCGAGGTGGCGCGCGAGCGTGCCGCCTCCCGCACCGGTGCCGACGATGATGACGTCGTAGTCGCCCATCTCAGTATTCCTCCATCATCTCGGGGACGATGATCCGGGCCGCAGCCTCGATCAGGGCCAGGTGCGAGAACGCCTGCGGGAAGTTGCCGAGGTGGCGGCCCGTCGCGGCGTCGAACTCCTCCGCGTAGAGGCCGAGCGGCGACGAGACCCGCAGCAGCCGTTCCATCAGGTCGCGCGCCCGCTGGATCTCGCCGATCGCCCCGAGCGCGGACACGAGCCAGAACGAGCAGATCAGGAACGTGCCCTCCTTGCCCGAGAGGCCGTCGTCGGTCTCACCGGTGCGGTAGCGGAGCACGAAGCCGTTCTCAGTCAGGTCGCGCTCGATCGCCTCCACCGACTTGCGCAGCACCGGATCGTCGCCGGGCAGGAAGCCGAAGATCGCCGCGAGCAGCGTCGACGCGTCCAGCGAGTCGGTCTCGTAGTGCTGGCGCAGGACGCCGTCGCGCACGCCGTGCTCGAGGATGTCGGCGCGGATCTCGTCGGCGGTCGCACCCCAACCTCTCCGGAGATCCGGATCGCCGCGGATCTCGGCGAGCTTGGCGGCCCGGTCGAGCGCGACCCAGCACATCAGCTTCGAGGAGACGTAGTGCTGCGGCTTGCCGCGGGCCTCCCAGATCCCCTGGTCGGGCTGGCCCCAGATCCCGGTCGCGCATTCGGCCTGCGACTGGACGATCGGCCACAGGCGGCGCGGGAGACGCTCGCTGTGCCGCGTGTGGAGCAGGATCGAGTCGAGCACGGCGCCGAAGACGTCGTTCTGGCGCTGGTCGAAGGCGCC
>DATIER010000339.1:0-7109 GCA_035455605.1 Gaiellaceae bacterium | reverse complement strand
TGCGTGCGCGTGTCGGCCTCGAGCTTCGTGAGGATGTGCCGCACGTGGCTCTTGACCGTCTCCTGGCTGATGAAGAGCCGCCCCGCCACGTCGGCGTTGGACATGCCGTCGGCGAGCAGCTGCAGGATCTCGCGCTCGCGGGCCGTGAGCATGTCCTCGCGATCGCCCGAGAGGAAGGCCGGCATCAGCGCCGGGTCGACGAAGCCCTCGCCGGCGACCACCTTGTCGATCGCCTTCAGCAGCGTCTGGTGCGGCGCCTCTTTGAGGATGTAGCCCTTCGCGCCCGACTCGAGCCCGCGGCCGAGGAGGCTGCGCTCGCTGTACGCGGTGAAGATCAGGACGGCCGTGTCCGGCACGCGCTGGGTGAGCAGCTTCGTCGCCTCGAGCCCGTCCATGCCGGGCATGCGGACGTCCATGATCACCACGTCGGGCTTGCGGCGCTCGGCGAGGCTGACCGCGGTTGCGCCGTCGGCGGCCTCCCCCACGACGCGGATGTGCGGCGCGCGCGAGAGCGAGAGCCGCAGGCCCTCGCGCACGACCTCGTGGTCGTCCACGATCAGGCAGGTGATCTCGGCCTTGCCGTTCGCCTGCTGCTCTGCGGACTGGTCGGTCAACGCACGCCGATTGTAGGGGCCAGATCGGCTACGTCCGAGCCCGGCGTCCCCACCTAGGCGCGCTCCGGGCCGTGTCCTATAGTCGGACCCCTCGCGCGAGGGGCGCGGGAAGACCGCGATTCGGGAGTGAGGGGAACGATATGAAGCGACGCAGGACGGGCCTGGCGGCCCTGGCGCTCACCGTGTGCGCCGCGGCCGCGGCCCTCGTCTTCGCAGCGGCTCCGTGGGCGGGGCCCACGGCCGGCAAGCACGCGACGGCGCAGTTGAAGGCAGCCTGGATCTACGTCGGGCCGCACAACGACGGCGGCTGGTCGCAGGCCCACGACAAGGGTCGGCAGTACGTGCAGAAGGCGCTCGGCAGCAAGGTGCAGACGACCTACAAGGAGAACGTGCCCGAGGGCCCGCAGACCTGCCAGGTGATCGAGAGCCTGGTCAACGACGGGAACAAGATCATCTTCGCGACCTCGTTCGGCTTCCAGCAGTGCATGGTGACCGAGGCGAAGAAGCACCCGGACGTCTACTTCGAGCAGGCGACCGGGACGGCGACCTCGAAGAACCTGTCCGAGTACTTCGGGGCCGCCGAGGACGCGATCTACCTCTCCGGCATGGCCGCCGGCGCGGCGACGAAGAAGGGCACGATCGGCTACGTCGTCCCGTTCGCGATCCCGGAGGTGATCCGGCACGCGAACGCCTTCGCGCTCGGCGCGCAGGCGACGCATCCAGGGGTCAAGGTGAAGCTCGTCTGGACGAACAGCTGGTTCGCGCCGGACAAGGAGCGCAAGGCGGCCGAGAACCTGCACGCCGCGGGCGCCGACGTGCTCGGGCAGAACGTCGACAGCCCCGCGACCGGCCAGTACGCGGAGTCGAAGAAGATCCCGTGGGTCGGCTACGACTCGAACGCGCAGAAGTTCGCGCCGCACTCGTGGCTGACGGCCGCCACGTACAACTGGGGCCCGTACTACCTCCGGCGCGTGAAGGCCGCGATCAGCAAGAAGTGGCACACGGGCTTCTACTACGGGAGCATCAAGGACGGCCTGATCACACTGGCGCCGTACGGTCCCAGGGTGACCGCGAAGACCAAGCGGTTGATCGCCGCCAAGAAGCAGGCGCTCGTCAGCGGCAAGTTCTACGAGTTCGCCGGGCCGCTTCGCGACCAGAAGGGCAAGCTCCGCGTCAAGAAAGGCCAGAAGCTCACCGTCAAGCAGCTGTACGCGATGGACTGGCTCGTCAAGGGCGTGATCGGGAGCGCCAAGGGCTAGCGAACCGCGGACGGGGCGGGCGCCGGCCCGCCCCGTCCGCCGTCGGATGTCCGAGCCAGCGAGCACACCGCCCGCCGTCAGGCTGCGGGGGATCACCAAGCGCTTCCCCGGGGTCGTCGCCAACGACGCCGTCGACTTCGAGGCGGCCGCGGGCGAGGTGCACGCGCTGCTCGGCGAGAACGGCGCCGGCAAGACCACGCTCTCGAACGTGATGACGGGCCTGTACCGGCCCGACGAGGGCTCGATCGAGCTCTTCGGGCGGCCGGTCGAGTTCCGCTCGCCGCGGGACGCGCTCGACGCCGGCATCTCGATGGTGCACCAGCACTTCCGGCTCGTCGGCGCGTTCACCGTCGCCGAGAACGTGGTTCTCGGCGACCATCGGGGCGAGGCACGGACGTTCCGGCTCCACCCGCGGCGGATCGAGCGGCGCGTGGCGGAGCTCGGCGAGCAGTTCGGCCTCGCGGTCGACCCCGGCGCGAAAATCTGGCAACTCTCGCTCGGCGAGCAGCAGCGCGTCGAGATCCTGAAGGCGCTCTATCGGGAGTCGCGCGTGCTGATCCTCGACGAGCCGACGGCCGTGCTGACGCCCCAGGAGGCCGAGAAGCTCTTCGTCACGCTGCGCTCGATGGCGGACGACGGCCGGACGATCGTCTTCATCTCGCACAAGCTGAACGAGGTGAAGGCGGTCGCCCGGCGGGTCACCGTCCTCCGCGGCGGCCGCTCCGTCGCGACGGCGCCGACGGCGGACGCGACGCCGCAGTCGCTGGCCGAGCTGATGGTCGGCCGCGAGCTCGCCTCCACGCGGCCCGAGCGCGTGGAGCTGACGGCGGAGGACGAGACGGTGCTCGAGGTCGAGGACCTCTGGGCCGACGGCGACCGTGGCGAGAAGGCGTTGCGCGGCGTCTCGCTGCACGTCCGGGCCGGCGAGATCCTCGCCGTCGCCGGGGTCGCGGGCAACGGGCAGCGCGAGCTCGCCGAGGCGATCACCGGCCTGCGGCCGCCGACGCGGGGACGGATCTCCGTGCGCGGGAAGCGGCTGCCGGCCGGCGACCCGCGGCGCGCGATCCGGGCCGGCATCGCGCACGTGCCGGAGGACCGGCTCGGCACCGGCGTGGCGCCGAGCCTGACGATCGCGTCGAACACGGCCCTGAAGTCGTACCGCACGCAGGGCCCGTTCCTACGCCGCCGGCTGATCCGCCGCCGTGCCGACGAGCTGATCCGCGACTTCGACGTCCGCGGCGCCACCCACGCGACCCCTGCGCGTCAGCTCTCGGGCGGGAACCTGCAGAAGGTCGTCCTCGGCCGCGAGTTCT
Organism: Gaiellaceae bacterium; assembly: GCA_035455605.1. GTDB lineage: Bacteria > Actinomycetota > Thermoleophilia > Gaiellales > Gaiellaceae > AC-32. Next base: position 3,923 of record DATIER010000339.1, on the reverse strand, counting down.
CGGCGCAGCCGAGCGTGCTCGTGGCGGCCTCGCCGACCCGCGGGCTTGACGTCGCGGCGATCGCGACCGTCCACGGCCACCTGCGCGACGCGGCCGCCGACGGCATGGCGATCCTGCTGATCAGCGAGGACCTCGACGAGATCCTCGCGCTCGCCAACCGGATCGTCGTGCTCTACGAAGGGGAGCTCGCGGGCGAGCTCGACCCGCACGGCGCGACGGTGAACGAGATCGGCCTGCTGATGGCCGGCGGGGCGCGCGTGTGAGCGTCCGGATCGAGCGGCGGCTGGAGCAGCCGCGCTGGCTCGGCGTCGCCGTGCCGACCGGCTCGATCGTGCTCGCGCTGCTGCTGACGGGCGCCGTCCTGCTGCTCACGGGGCACGACCCTGTGCACGCCTACCACCGTCTGTTCAATGCGGCGTTCGTCGGCAAGGACGCGCTGACGCAGACGATCGTGTCCGCGACGCCGCTCGCGTTCACGGGCCTCGCCGCGGCGGCCGCCTTCCGCATGCAGCTCTTCAACATCGGCGCGGAGGGGCAGCTGTACTTCGGCGCGATCTTCGCCGCCGCTGCCGGGCTCTACCTCCACTCGTGGCCGTCGGCGCTGCTGATCGCGGCGATGGTGGTCGCCGGGGCCTTCGGCGGAGCGGCCTGGGCCGCGATCCCGGGCGTGCTGCGGGCGTTCTGCCGCACCAACGAGATCATCACCTCGCTGATGCTCAACTACGTCGCCGCGCTGATCCTCAACTACCTGATCTTCGACAGCCTCTCGTACTGGCGCGACACCTCGACGCCCGAGGCGAAGGTCTTTCCGCAGGGGAAGCTGCTTCCGGACGCCGCGAACTGGCCGTCGTGGGGGATCGTCCATTCCGGGCCGGGCCTCGTGATCCCGCTCGGCTTCGGGGTCGCCGTCCTGGTGGCGGTCGGGCTGTGGGCGCTCTACTCGCGCACCCGCTTCGGCTTCGAGGTGCAGGTGCTCGGCGACTCCTGGCGCGCCGCCCGGTACGCCGGGATCAGGACGCGCCGGAAGATCCTGGCGGTGATGTGCCTCTCCGGCGCGATCGCCGGCATCGGCGGCGCGAGCCAGGACGGCGACTTCCGCCACCTGCTCGACCCCCGCGGCCTCCAGCAGGCGGGCTACGGCTACGCCGGCATCGTGATCGCGGCGCTGGCCCGGTACAACCCGTTCGCCGTCGTCCTGATCTCGCTCCTGCTGGGCGGGCTGCAGAACGCCGGCTACGCGCTCCAGGGCGCCGATTTCCCGTCCGGCCTCGTGGGCGTGATGGAAGGGCTGATCCTCTTCTGCGCGCTCGGCTGCGAGTTGCTGCGCCGCTATCGCGTGCGCGTCGTCCGCCGAGCGGGCCCCGAGCCGTCGGTCCCCGCCACGGAGCCGACGTCGTGAACAACGGGATCGTCGTCGTGGTCGCGGCCTCGGGCGTGCTCTACGGGACGCCGCTCCTGTTCGCGGCGCTCGGGGAGCTGCTGGCGGAGCGGTCGGGCGTGCTCAACCTCGGCGTCGAGGGGATGATGCTCGTCGGCGCAGTGATGGGCTTCTGGACCGTCCAGCGCGTGCACGGAAACTCGGCACTCGTGCTCACCGCGGCGATCTTCGTGGCCGCGCTCGCGGGGGCGGTGATCGCGCTGATCCACGCGTTCCTCGTCGTCACCCTGCGCGCGAACCAGATCGTCTCCGGCCTCGCGGTGACGATCTTCGCCGGCGCGGCCGGGCTCTCGTCGTACCTGGGCAACGACCTGAACCTCGCCGACAAGCCGGCGAGGCACGCGTTCGACAACATCAGCCCGTTCGGCCTCGAGAAGCTGCCGCTAGCCGGGCCGATCCTCTTCGGGCAGCCGCTGCTCGTCTACATCTCGTGGGCGTGCGTGATCCTGATCGCGCTCTACCTGTCGCGGACACGGCCGGGGCTGAACGTCCGCGCGGTTGGCGAGTCGCCTGCCGCCGCGGACGCGATGGGGATCAACGTCGCGGGCTATCGCTACGCGCACACGATCGTCGGCGGCGCGTTCGCGGGCGTCGGCGGCGCGTGCTTCAGCCTCTCGATCACGCCGCAGTGGGTCGACGGGCTGACCCAGGGCGCGGGCTGGATCGCGATTGCGCTCGTGATCTTCGCCTTCTGGCGGCCCGAGCTCTGCCTCGTCGGCGCGTACTTCTTCGGCGCCTTCTCGGCGCTGCCGTTCACGCTCCAGGCCCGCGGGGTGACGATCGCGCCCGAGCTGTTCCAGGCGCTGCCGTACGTCGCGACCGTGGTCGTGCTCGTGATCGTCTCGATGGGCTGGACGAAACGCGGCCTGGGCGCGCCCGCGGCCCTGGGCACGCCGTACGTCCGCGAAGAGCTCTAGAGCCCGAGCGCCAGCTGCACGGGCTCCGGCTCGGGGTCGAGCCGGGTCGTGCGGCGGTCGCGAATGCCGTGCTCGCGCGCGAGCCCGGCGACGAGTGCACGCACCGGCTTCGTCTCGTCCGCCGGGAGGTACGCGCGGTTGCGGGCGTAGAGGCGCTCGTACAGCGGCAGCTGCTCGGGGAAGTCGTCCGCCAGCGCCTCGAGAAAATGCTCACGCGTGCCGGGACGGAGGTTGAGCAGGTTCGCCCAGACACCGCACGCGCCGGCTTCGCGCGCCTCACGCACGACCTGCTCCAGCAGCCCGGGCTCGTCCGTCAGCCCGGGCAGGATCGGCGCCATGCCGACGCTCGCGCGGACGCCGGCGTCGACGAGCGTCTTCAGCGCGCGCAGTCGCTGCCGGGGGTGCGCGGTCGACGGCTCGGTCCGCTTCCAGATCTCGTCGTCGAGGGTCGGGATCGAGAACGTGACCGAGACTTCCGCCCGCCGCGCGGCCTCGACGAGCACGTCGACGTCCCGGACGATCAGCGGCCCGCGCGTGATGATGCTGAACGGCGTGTGCGCATCGCCGAGCGCCTCCAGGCACGAGCGCGTCAGCCGGTAGCGCCCTTCGGCGGGCTGGTACGGATCGGTGGCGGCGCCGATCGCGACCGTCTCGGGCTCCCACGTCGCCTTCGCCAGCTCGCGGCGCAGCACCTCCGCGACGTTGGTCTTGACGCGGATCGAGCGGCCGTAGCGGTGGTCCGACGGCCGGTCGGCCCGCCGCTCGAAGGCGCGGACGTAGCAGAAGGTGCAGCGGTGGACGCAGCCCATGTACGGGTTCAGCGACCACCTGAACATCATCCCCTTGACCCGGTTGAGCGCGACCTTGCAGGGCTCCTCGCGATACTCCACCCGCATCCCGGCAGTATAGAACGTACGTTCGTGACGACTCAGCTTCCAGCAGGCATCCGCCGCCTCACCTTCCCGCTGCCGATGGGAGTCCGGCACGTGCACTGCTACCTCATGCCCGGCCGTGACGGCTGGACGCTGGTCGACACCGGGCTCGGGCTGCCCGCGGCCGAGGAGCGGTGGGCGCGGGCGCTCGACGGGATCGAGGTCGCCCGGATCGTCGTCACGCACTTCCATCCCGACCACGCCGGCGGCGGCGAGGACGCGGAGCGGCTCACCGGCGCAGCCGTCTTCCAGGGCGCGCACGACTACGCGCAATGCGAGCGGGTGTGGGGCAGCGCGGACTGGTCGGAGCGGCTGGCGGACTACCTCGAGCACCACGGGCTGCCCGCGGAGCTCGCGGGCGAGCTGCGGCACGAGTCGACGACCTTCGCGCCGTTCATCCGCTTTGCGCGCGACCCCGGACTGCTCGTCGACGGAGACGAGGTCGACGGCTGGCGCGTCTTGGAGCTGCCCGGCCACGCCGACGGCCACATCTGCCTCGAGCGCGACGGCGTCCTGGTCGCGGGCGATCACCTCCTCGGCGTGATCACACCGACCGTGGGCCTCTACCCCGAGTCGCGGCCGGACCCGCTCGGCGACTACCAGCAGAGCCTCCGGCGGACGATCGAGCTCGATTTG
>DATIER010000338.1:0-3662 GCA_035455605.1 Gaiellaceae bacterium | reverse complement strand
GTTCGTCGACGCCGCGATGCGGCAGCTACTCGCGGAGGGGTACATGCCGAACCGGCAGCGGATGGTCGCCGCCTCGTACCTGACGAAAGACCTCGGCGTCGACTGGCGGATCGGGGCCGCGCACTTCATGGAGCACCTCGTCGACGGCGACGTCGCCTCGAACAGCGGGAACTGGCAGTGGGTCGCCGGCACCGGCGCCGACACGCGGCCCAACCGCCGCTTCAACCCGGAGCGGCAGGCGCGGCTCCACGACCCGGACGGCGCCTACGTCGGGCGCTGGCTCGAGTCGCCCTCGGCGGGGTCGCCCGCTAGGGCCAGCGCACGGACGCGTTGAGCGCGGTCGCATAGAGCGTCCAGATGAGGTAGGGACCGAGAAGCGCAGCGGCGAGCCGGTCGTGGCGAGTCGCCGTGACGATCTCGGCGCCGACGGCGAGGTCAAGGCCGACGATGACCCCGAGCGAGGCGCGCCGGGAGCGGGCGCCGAAGAAGGCCGCGGGCCACGCCGCGTTCAGGAGCAACTGAGCGCCGTGGATGGCGAGCGGCGTTCGCGCGGCGCCGGTGCGCCAGAGTCTCCAGGCGGCGACTCCCATGTCCGCATAGAGCAGCGTCCAGACGGGAGCGAACACCCACGACGGCGGCGCCCACGACGGCTTGTCGAGCTTGTCGTAGACCTCCGGCGCCCGCCGTGAGCCGAGGCCGCCGACGGCCGCGGCCGCGGCAGAGGCGCCGAGGGAGCCGGCGAGCGCGAGCAGGGAACGCCTCATCCGGCGCCTGCTTCCCGGTGCGCGCCCGAGTATTCCCCGCGCCTCGCGAACAGGTAGTGCGAGACGAGCCACTCGCGGCCGCCGCGGTAGCCCCACAGGCCGGCGCAGGCGAGGAAGAAGACACGCCACTCGGCGGCGGCGGCGCGACCGACGAGCCGCTCGACCTCGGCGCGGTTTGCGTCCAGCCGCTCGAGCCAGGCCTCGGCCGTGCGCGCGTAGTGCAGCCCCGAGACGCGCCAGTGCTGATCGACCACGAGGTCGCGGTCGAAGCGCGGCAGGAGATCGTCCGACGGCATCGTCCCGGCCGTGAAGAACCGCCGCGTCATCCAGCCCTCCTCGTACGGGTACGCGAAGCGGTCGTGCGAGAAGACGTGACAGAAGAAGCGGCCGTCGGGCTCGAGCCACGACGCGATCCGCCCCAGCAGCGCCTCGTAGTTGCGCATGTGCTCGAGCATCTCGACCGACAGGATCCGGTCGAAGCGCTCGTCCAGCTCGAGCCGGTTCACGTCGGCCGTGAGCACGCGCACGTTCGGGAGCCGCAGCGACTCGATCCACTCGCGCTGCGGCCGCGAGTTGGAGACGGCGAGGATCCGCGAGCCCGGGTAGCGCTCCGAGAGCCAGCCGGTCAGCGAGCCCCAGCCGCAGCCGAGGTCGAGCAGCGTCATCCCGTCCTCCACGCCGGCGCGCTCGCAGGTGAGCGCGAGCATCGCCTCCTCGGCCTCGGCGAGCGTCGCCACGCCGTCCGGCCAGAGGCAGGAGCTGTACTTCAGGCGCGGCCCGAGCACGAGCCGGAAGAACTCCGGCGGCACCTCGTAGTGCTGCTCGTTCGGCTTCTCGACCTGCTCGGCGATCGGCGAGGAGCGCAGCAGCTCGATGAACGCCTCCTTGGCGCGCGGGCCGCGACGGCGCTCGCGGCGCAGCCGCGTCGCGCAGGCGGCGCGGACGCCGGCGCGCAGGAGCGGGTCGGGCACGCGGCCCGACGCGATCAGGCGGTCGACGAGCGCCTCGGCGGCCACGGCACGAAGACCGACGTGCGGGCCTGGTAGCGGCGGTAGGCCTCGCCGCGCGAGCGCAGCGACGACTCCTCCGCCGGCGGCACGCCGGTGACGAACAGGACGAGGTAGAGGATCAGCGCGGGCGCGAGGAAGGCGAGCCACCCCCACGGCGCCGGGACGGCGATCAGCGCGTACGCGACCCAGGTCAGCGTCTGGAAGAAGTAGTTCGGGTGGCGTGTGTAGCGCCAGAGGCCGCTGTCGAGCACGCCGTCCTGCTGCGACGCCTTGAAGGCCGCCAGCTGGCGGTCGGCCGTCCACTCGAGCGACGCGGCCGCGACCCAGAGCGCGAGCCCGGCCCACTGGACTGGCGCGAGCGAGCCGTCGCGGTTGAAGCTCGCGAGCAGCGCCGGCACGGACAGGATCGCGGCCAGCAACGCCTGTGCCTGGAAGAAGATCGCGAAGGTGAGCTGCTCGCGCTCCTTCTCCGCCCAGCGGCGCCGCAGGTCGCGGTAGCGCGAGTCCTCGCCCGTGCCGAGCCGGTTGCGGACGAGCGAGGCGATGCGGACGTTCTCGAGCCCGACCGGCAGCGCGATCGCGAGCCGCTGCACGAGCGACCCGGGCGCGAGAGCCGCGTAGAGGACGGCGCAGAGGACGAGCGAGGCACCCCAGCCGGCGTCGACGGCGGTCGCGTCGCGCGTGCGCCGCTGCCAGAGGTAGAGGACGGCGAGCAGCGCGGCCGAGGCCGCCCAGCCGAGGAGCCAGAGCTGCCAGCGGTGGTCGATCACGACGCCTCGCTCCCCGCGCGGGCGAGGAGGAGCTGCGCGTCGCGCAGCGCCCGTGTGCGGAAGGCGGCCTCGCAGAAGGCGAGGTAGAAGTCCCACGTCCGCTCGAAGGTGCGGTCGTAGCCGAGCCTGCGCACCTCGTCGAGCCGCTCGTGGAAGCTCGCCCGCCAGCGCCGGAGCGTCTCGGCGTAGTGCTCGCCGATCTCCTCGACGCCGTAGACGCCGAGCCGGGAGTGGCGCGCGGCGGCGCGCGCGAGCGCCTCCAGCGACGGGATCAGGCAGCCGGGGAACACGTAGCGCTCGATCCAGTCGGGCGTGCGCCGGTAGCGGTCCCAGCGCTGCTCGGGGACGAGGATCGACTGCACGGCCGCGCGGCCGCCCGGGACGAGGACGCGGTCGATCGTCGCGAAGAAGGTGCCGAACTGGTCGGCGCCGATCGCCTCGATCATCTCGATCGACGCGACCTTCGTGAAGCGCCCCTCGACGGTGCGGTAGTCGCGCTCGAGGATCTCGACCGGCAGCCCGCGCGTCCGCTCGCGCGCGACGACGGCCTGCTCGTGCGAGATCGTGATGCCCGTGACGCGGCAGCCGCGCGTCTCGGCCGCGTGGCGCGCGAACCCGCCCCAGCCGCAGCCGATCTCGAGCACGTGGTCGTCGGCGCCGAGCGCGAGCTGTCGGCAAAGGCGGTCGTACTTCGCCCGCTGCGCCTCGGCGAGCGACATCCCGGGCCGCTCGAAGATCGCGCAGGAGTAGGTCATCGTCGCGTCGAGCATCAGCGCGAACAACTCGTTGCCGAGGTCGTAGTGGTAGGCGATGTTGCGGCGCGAGCGGGCGAGCCCGTTGCGGCGGTGGAGACGGGGCCGTAGCTCGAGCAGCCGGCGCACGCGGGCCCGGCGCTCGCCCAGCGTGCCGGCGTTGCGCAGGAGCAGCTCGAAGAGCGCGACCAGGTCGTCGGCGTCCCACTCGTCCGCGGTGTAGGCCTCGCCGAGGCCGAGCTTGCCGCGCGTCGCGAGCCGCCGGAAGAACGCCGTGTCGTGGATCGCCAGCCGGACGGGAGCGCCCGAGCCGAAGCGGCGCAGGCCGCCGCCGGGGAGCTCGACCTCGAGCGTGCCGCCCTCGAG
>DATIER010000337.1:0-3126 GCA_035455605.1 Gaiellaceae bacterium | reverse complement strand
CACGCCGTCCGACCTGTACGAGCGGCCCGAGACGGCCTTCGTCGCCAGCTTCCTCGGCATCTCGAACCTGCTCCCGGGGACGATCTCCGGTGCGCAGTCGGTCCGGCTCGACGACGGCACCGAGGTGCAGCTCGCGCCGGGAACGCTCAACGGCCAGACGGGCCGCGTCGCCGTCGGCGTCCGGCCCGAGAAGATCCGCCTCGGCCACGTCGAGGCGAACCGCCTCACCGGCCGGCTGCTCGAGACCGCCTACGTCGGCGTGGCTACGCAGTACGTGCTCGAGACGCGGGCCGGCAACGTCAGCGTTTACGTCCAGAACAGCGAGCCCGGCGCCCCGGACGCGGCGCCGAGCGAGATCTCGTGGAGCCCCGACTCCACGTTCGTCGTCGACTCGATGGAGGGAGCCGAAGCATGACCGAAGAGCTCACCAGGCGGCAGCTGCTCGAGCGGGCAGCGATGGGAGGGGCCGCGATCACGTTCCCGGGCATCCTCGCCGCGTGTGGCGGCAGCGGCACGAAGGCGTCGGGCGGCACGACGTCGGTCGAGCAGAAGCTGGCGAAGACGCTGAACTTCTCGAACTGGACGCTGTACATCGACGTCAACAACAAGACGAAGTCGCACCCCTCGCTCGACACGTTCAAGAAGGAGAAGGGCGTCGACGTCAACTACGTCGAGGACATCAACGACAACGCCTCCTTCTTCGGAAAGATCCAGGGCCCGCTCTCGCGCGGCCAGTCGATCCACCGCGACATCGTCGTGCTGACCGACAACGACCGCTACCTCGGCCTGATGCTGAGGAAGGGCTGGGCCGAGAAGCTCGACAAGTCGGCCATCCCGAACATGAAGAACCTGGTCGCCGTGCAGCGGCACCCGAACTTCGACCCGAGCCGCGACTACACGCTCCCGTGGCAGTCGGGCATGACGGGCATCGCCTACAACGACACGCTCACCGACCCCGTGCTGGACGTGACCGACCTGCTCGAGAACCCGAAGCTGAAGGGAAAGATCACCGTCCTCAACTCGATGGGCGATGCGATGACGATCGTGATGCTCGCGAACGGCGACGACCCGACGAAGGTGACGAACAAGGCGTGGAACGCCGCCTTCAATCGCATCCAGAAGGCCGTCAACAACAAGCAGATCCGCCAGTTCACGGGCAACGACTACGCGCCGCCGCTCGCGAAGGGCGACCTCGCCGCGGCGATGTCCTGGTCGGGCGACATCGCGCAGATCGGCAACAAGCACATCCACTGGAACGTGCCGACGCAGGGTGGCGCCCTCTGGACGGACAACATGCTGATCCCGAAGGGCGGCAACGTCTACACCGCGTCGGTCTACATGAACTACGTCTACGACCCGAAGGTGCAGGGCCTGATGGAGGCCGGCGACCCGAAGCGGAACATCACGGGCATCTACTACATCCCGCCGGTGATCGGGGCGAAGGCGTGGGCGCTGAAGTTCAACCCCTCGGTCGCGAACAACCCGCTGATCTTCCCGAGCGCGGACACGCTCGCGAAGGTGAAGATCTTCGACAGCGCGGCGCTGAACAACGAGAAGTACCTGACGCAGTGGCAGAACCTGATCTCCGGGTGAGCCGGGCCGCGTGAACGTCTTCCACCGTCATCGCGAGCTGACGCCGTACCTCCTGCTCGCACCGGGGATGCTGTTCCTGACGATCTTCTTCGTCGTGCCGCTCGGCTTCCTCGCCTACCAGTCGCTGCAGTCGGGCAACTTCGACATCGGCTACAGCTTCACGTGGGCCTGGAGCAACTACTCGGACGCGATCCGCAACTACCGCGACCAGTTCATCCGCTCGCTCGAGTACGCGGGGATCGCGACGCTGCTCGCGCTCGTCTTCAGCTATCCGGTGGCCTACTGGATCGCGTTCCGCGGCGGGCGCTGGAAGAACCTGCTGCTGCTGTTCATCGTGGCGCCGTTCTTCGTCACCTACCTGATCCGGACGCTCGCCTGGCAGACGATCCTCGCCGACCACGGCTTCGTGCTGAACACGCTCCGCGACCTGCACCTCGCGGGCGCCAACTTCCGCGTCCTGAACACGGCCACCGCCGTGATCGCGGGCATCACCTACAACTTCCTCCCGTTCATGGCGCTGCCGCTGTACGTGTCGCTCGAGCAGATCGACGCGCGGCTGATCGAGGCGGCGGAGGACCTCTACGCCAGCAAGTGGCACGCGTTCTGGCGCGTCACCTTCCCGCTCTCGCTGCCCGGCGTCGTCGCCGGGACGCTGCTCACGTTCATCCCGGCTGCCGGCGACTTCATCAACGCGCAGCTGCTCGGCTCGCCGGACAACCACATGATCGGCAACGTGATCCAGTCGAAGTTCCTGGAGCTGACCGACTACCCGGCGGCGGCGGCGATGTCGTTCATCCTGATGGCGGCGATCCTCGTCTTCGTCTTCCTCTACGCGAGGCTCGTCGGCACCGAGCAGCTGACGGGGACCGCGGTATGACGTCGATCGCCGTCGAGCAGCGCCCGGCCCGCCGCAACTTCCTGGCCGCGACGTGGGCGTTCGTCAAGCACCACGTCCTCACGGCCTACTCGATCCTGTTCTTCGTCTACCTGCTCCTGCCGATCGCGGTTGTGATCGTGTTCTCGTTCAACAACCCGCCGGGCAAGTTCAACTACACGTGGAACAGCTTCACCTGGGACAACTGGCGCTACTGGAACGGCGTCCCCGGGATCCAGAGCGCGATCACGCTGTCGCTCGAGATTGCGCTGCTGGCGAGCCTCGTGGCGACGGCGCTCGGGACGCTGATCGCGCTCGCGCTCGTCCGCTACGGCTTTCGCGGCCGCGCCGGCACGAACATCCTGATCTTCCTGCCGCTCTCGACGCCGGAGATCGTGCTGGGGGCGTCGCTGCTGACGCTCTTCCTCAACCTGACGTTCGTCACCTTCGGCTTCGAGACGATCCTGATCGCGCACATCATGTTCTGCATCAGCTTCGCCGTCGTGACCGTGAAGGCGCGCCTCGTCGGCTTCGACCGGCACCTCGAGGAGGCGGCGATGGACCTCGGCGCGAACGAGTGGACGACCTTCCAGAAGGTGACGCTGCCGCTGATCGCGCCGGCGATCCTGGCGGCGCTGCTGCTCTGCTTCGCGATCTCG
>DATIER010000336.1:0-8490 GCA_035455605.1 Gaiellaceae bacterium | reverse complement strand
AAGCCGCAGGCCGTGTCTGCGCTGGGAACCGCCGTCGGCGGCACGCAGGCGCCCGAAGCCGCTGCGCCGCCTCCGGCCGCTCCGGCCGCGGCGCCCGCGTCGCACTACGGCGGCGTCGTCGGGATCGCGATGCAGTACCTCGGCGTTCCGTACGTCTGGGGCGGAGCCTCCCCGTCGGGCTTCGACTGCTCCGGCCTCGTGATGTACGTCTTCGCGCAGGTCGGGATCTCGCTGCCGCACAGCTCCTATGCGCAGTACGGCATGGGCTCGCCGGTCTCGCGCAGTGACCTCCAGCCCGGCGACCTGGTCTTCTTCGACGGCCTCGGCCACGTCGGGATCTACGTCGGCGGCGGCAGCTTCATCCACGCGCCGCACACTGGCGACGTGGTCAAGATCTCCTCGCTCTCCGGCTGGTACGCGTCGACCTACGTCGGCGCGCGGCGTCTTTAGCCGTAGAGCTGTTCGATCTCGTCGGCGAAGTGCTGCTCGACCACGCGGCGCTTGAGCTTCAGCGTCGGCGTCACCTCGCCCTCCTCGGCCGTGAAGTCGCGCGGCAGCACCCGGAAGCGCTTGATCTGCTCGAAGCGCGACAGCTCTGCGTTGACGCCGTCCACGATGGCCTGCACCCGCCGCTCGGCCTCGTCCGCGGCGATGCCGTTCGCGACCGCCGGGTCGAGCGTGATCAGCGCCGCCACGTAGGGCCGCCGGTCGCCGAGCACGATCGCCTGTGACACGAGCGGTGCGGTCTTGAGCGCGTTCTCGAGGTTCGCCGGCGCGACGTTCTTGCCGCCGGCGGTGATCAGGATGTCCTTCTTGCGGTCGGTGATGTGGACGAAGCCGTCCTCGTCGACGGAGCCGACGTCCCCGGAGCGGAGCCAGCCGTCGTCGCCGAGCACCTCCGCCGTCGCCGCGGGATCCTTGTAGTAGCCGGCGAAGACGGTCGGGCTGCGGATCAGCAGCTCGCCCTCCGGATCCGCCTTCACCTCGAACCCGGGCAGCGCGGGCCCGACGGTGCCGAACCGGAAGCGGCCCGGCCGGTTCACCGACGCGGCCGTCGTGCACTCGGTCAACCCCCAGCCCTCGACGATCAGGATGTCGATCGAGTGGAAGAACTCCGCGATCTCCTTCGCGAGCGGCGCGCCGCCCGACACGCCGAGGCGCAGGCGCCCGCCCATGCGCTCCTTGATCTTCGAGTAGACGAGGCGGTCGGCGAGCCGGTGCCTGCGCGCGAGGCCTGCCGGGACCGGCTTTCCCTGCTGGCGGAGCTCGCTGACCTCCCGGCCGACGCGCAGCGCCCAGTCGAGCAGCCGCCTGCGTGGCCCCTGCACCTGCTCGAACTGTGCGAGCACGGCGGTGTGCACCTTCTCGTAGAGCCGTGGCACGCTCGGCAGCAGCGTCGGCCGCACGACCGGCATCGCCTCGGCGACGCGCAGCGGGTCGCCGACGAACGCCGTCGTGTAGCCCGTGTGCGCGCCGAGTAGGTGCATCAGGCGCCCGAAGTTGTGCGCCATCGGCAGGTAGAGCAGCATCACGTCGTCGGCGATCGCGAACTCGGGCACGTGGTCGATGCACCCGGCCATCTCGTAGTAGTTGCGGTGCAGGATCATGCAGCCCTTCGGCGGGCCGGTCGTGCCGGACGTGTAGATGAACGTGAAGAGGTCGTCCTCGCCGACCTGCGCCTCCGCCTCGGCGAGCGCGCCCGGGCTCTGCCGCGCGAGCTCGCGCCCGCGCGCCCGCAGGTCGTCGAGCTCTGCGAACGAGATCACGTGGCGGAGCGGGAGCCCGGCGACCTTCTCGCGCTGGGCCTCGTCCTGGACGAGCACGCCGACCGCGTCCGAGTGGGTGAGGACGTAGCACGCGTCCTTGGGCGAGCTGTTCGCGTAGACGGCCGCGCCGACGGCGCCGATGCGGGCGAGCGCGTAGTCGAACAGCGCCCACTCGAGGCTCGTCTGCGCCAGGATCCCGAAGGCCTCCCCCTTGCGCACGCCGAGCGCGAGCAGCCCGTTCGCGAGCTCCTCGACCGCGCGTCCGGCCTCCTCCCACGAGACCTCGCGCCACCCGTCCGCGGTCTCCGTGAGGTAGGCCGGGTTCGTCCGGCCGGCCGCGACCGCATCGCGCCAGAGCTGCCCGATCGTGCGCACGCTCGCAGCTTACGCCGGGAAGGGAAGGGCGGCACAGCGGCGAATCTGCGCGGTCCCACTACACTTATCCACACCGAAAGCGGCCCCAGTCATGCGGACTACCTGGAACGGATCACTCAGCTTCGGCCTGGTCACCATCCCGGTCGGCCTCGCGCCGGCGACCACGCCCAAGGCGCGTGCGTCGGACGTGACCTTCCGGACCCTGCACCGCGAGTGCATGACCCCGATCAAGCAGAAGCGCTGGTGCCCGGTCCACGACCGCGAGGTGCCGAGCGACGAGCTCGTCAAGGGCTGGGAGGTCTCGAAGGGGCAGTTCGTGCTGGTCGAGGACGCCGATCTCGAGGCGATCGAGCAGCGGGACACCTCCCGCGCGATCGAGATCTCGCGCTTCGTCCCGCTTGCGGACGTCGACCCGCTCTACTTCGACCGCACCTACTACCTCGCTCCGTCGAGCGCCGAGGCGCAACGCCGGCCGTACGTGCTGCTGCTGGATGCGATGAAGGAGACGGGCATGGCCGCGCTGGGCCGGATGGTGATCCGTGGCAACGAGAACCTGGTCCTCATCCGGCCGAAGGGCGACGCGCTCGTGCTCGAGACGCTCTTCCTCGCCGAGGACGTGCGCTCGCAGGCGGAGATCGACGAGGCGGTAGACGCGGTCGACGTCAAGGAGCCCGAGCTCGAGCTCGCCCGCCAGCTGATCGACTCGCTCGTCGGCGAGTGGGAGCCGTCGGAGCTGCACAGCGAGTACCGGGCGAGCCTGCGCGAGATGCTCGAGGCGAAGCTGGCCGGCGAGGAGATCGCGCGGCCGGAGCCGGTCGCCGAGGCGCCGGTCGTCGACCTGATGGAGGCGCTGAAGAAGAGCGTCGCGGCCTCGAAGAGCCGTGCCTCCGCTCGCGACGGCGATTCCGGGCGCAAGAAGGCCGCGCCGAAGAAGCGCGCCGCCGCCCGCAAGTAGCGGTCTACGGTTTCCGCACGACCAGGTGGTACAGGTGCCAGTGCTTGTCCTCGCCCAGCGCCGTGTGGCCGTCCTCCTCGACCTCGTCCAGCCGCTCGACGTCGAGCCCGGCGAGCAGTTCGTCGAGCGACCGGCGGGTGAGGAAGGTCATCCCGTCCTCGTCGCTCCAACCGTCGCGGTCGCCGAAGAGCTGCCCGCAGAAGCGGCCGCCGGGCCGTAGCGAGGCGACGATCCGGCTCCACAGCGCCGGGAACGCGTCGGGTCGGCAGAAGGGCAGCGCGAAGCTCGAGCTGACGAGGTCGGTGTCGGGCCATCTCGCCTCCTCGAACGGCGAGACGAGCGTCTCGAGCCGCGAGCGCCACTCGGCTCGCAGGTCGGAGCGCGCCTCGAGCCGCCGGATCGCCTCCACCTGCCCGTCGAGCGCGAGCACGCGCCAGCCGCGGCGCAGCAGTTCGACCGTGTCGCGGCCGGTGCCGCAGCCGAGATCGACCGCGGAGCCCCGCGTGCCTTCCGCCTCGAATCGCGCGAGCGCCTCGAGCAGCGTGTCACGGGGCTCGTCGCCGGTCGCGTCGTAGTACCGCGACCAGTCGTCCGAGGGCAGGCGACGCCTCTAGTGCGACTGCGGCATCGCGCCGAGCGCCTGCAGCTGCGCCTGGAACAACGTCTTGTCGATCTTGCCCTGGTAGATCGGCACCCCTTCCTGCATGCACACGCGGATCACCTCGGTGCGCTCGATCCCCAGCTCCTTCGACAGCTCTTCCGGCGTCAGGTGGTTCGCCATCTCGCTCCTTCCCCGAGCAACAAAAAACCCGCCGCGCTGTCTGGCGCCGACGGGCTACTTGACCAAGCCTTGGGTGTCGCGGCAGGAATCAGGGGTCCTGCCTCCCCGAACGATCCATCACCTCCAACAATAATCGCCCTCGGTGACGGACGCAAAACCGGAGCTCGCAGGTCTCGAGGAGCGGTTCGTCGAGGTGCGCGGCACGCGGCTGCGCTACCTCGTCGGCGGTGAGGGCGACGCGCTCGTGCTCGTGCACGGGCTCGGTGGCGCGGCGGCCAACTGGCTCGCGCTGGCGCCGCTGCTGCTGCCGGGACGGCGGCTGCTCGTGCCGGAGCTCCCGGGCCACGGCGGGTCCGAGCCGCTGCCGGCCGCGCCGTCGCTGAACGCGTACGCCGACCGCATCGCGCTGCTGCAAGAACGGGAAGGCCTCGCGCCTGCGCCCGTTGTCGGCCATTCGCTCGGCGGCGCGATCGCGCTCCGGCTCGCGATCCGGCACCCGCAGGCGGTGAGCGCGCTCGTCCTCGCGGGCGCGGCCGGGATCTCGTCGACCAGCCGGCGCGCGCGCTACGGGCTCACGCTCACCGGGCTCGTGAAGCCCGCCCGCAAGATCGCGCCGCACAGAGCGCGCGTGGCCCGCTCCGCGTTGCTGAAGCACCTCGTCTTCGGCCGCTGGGGGGCATCGGACCCGCCCGCGCTGCCGCCGGAGCTCGTCGAGGCCTTCCTCAGCGGCCCGCCGCGTCACACGGACACCGTCAGCGCCGCCAGGGCGCTCGTCCGCGACGACCCGCGGCCGGACCTCGAGCACGTCCGCTGCCCGTCGCTCGTGCTCTGGGGCGCCCGCGACCGCCAGCTGTCCGTCGAGGACGCCTTCGACTACGCGCGCCGACTCCATGCGCCCCTGCGCGTGATCGCGGACTGCGGCCACCTGCTATTCGGCGAGCGGCCGGTTGCCTGCGCGGACGCGATCGACAGGTTTCTCGCGGGGGAACCATCGGTCCCCCCGCGACTCGATCGGGGTGCCCAGATTTGAACTGGGGACCTCTCCGACCCGAACGGAGCGCGCTACCAGGCTGCGCCACACCCCGAGCAGGCACAGGTTAGCGCCTGCGTCGAGCCGTAAGCATCGGCCGAGCGAGATACGCTGCGCCGCGTGATCCCGTGGATCATCTTCGCCGTGGTCGTCGTGCCGCTCGCCATCGTCGGCTTCGTCGCTGCGCGCCGCAGGAAGGTCGCCGGCGAGCATCCCGCGAACGAGGACGCCCGCGAACAGGCGCGGATCGAGCAGGAGTTCGCCGACGCGGAGGCCTACGAGGCGAAGTGGCGCGAGCAGGACAGGCAGCGCTACGACGAGGAGCGCTTGCCCTAGTCCCGCTCGGTCAGGCGGCGCGAACGACGATCTCGGCTACGCGGGTGCGGGTACGGCTTCCATGCCCGCCGCGCCGGGCTCGGGCTGCAGGATCGGGGACGACGGCCTGAAGCCCTTGAACGTGCAGTAGACGCCGAGCGACAGCTCCCACAGGAACTCGGGGATCGTCGCGACCCCCTGCAGTGTCCCGCTGGGGTGGTCGACGCCGAACATGACGGCGGTGCCGGACAGGATGATCAGCGGCCCGCCGACGAGTCCGAGCCACGTCAGCTTGCGCGGCACCAGCTCCGAGCTGTACATCAGGTAGCCGAGGATCAGCCCGTTCCCCCAGCCCACGACCCAGCCCGGCCCGAGGTTGAACGTCCAGTCCTTGATCGCGGCGAGCGTGTAGGCGACCGTCCCCTCGGTCGCGCCCGCCACCTCCTTCTGCAGCGTGACGATCCCGAGGACGGCGACGATGCCGACGAGGATGAACGTGCATTCGAACAGGCGCGCGGTCACGAATCCGAGCGCGAGCTCCTCGCTCTGCCGCCTGACGACCGGGAAGACGACGACCGCCGTGCCGATGTTCGCGACGATCAGCAGCAGCTCCAGGAGCACGCCGAGCAGGATCCGGTTGTTCTGCCCGGCGCCCGCGACGTACCCGACCGGGTCGTCGAGCACGGGCTGGTAGAGCCACAGCCCGAGGATCGACGTGACGAAGGTGATCAGGAAGAGGACGCCGAAGACCCGCGCCCGTTGCTGGTCCGAAAGCAATGCCTGCACCCCTTTCGCTCGATACCGACAGGAGCCGAACCTAGCACCGGCCCCCGCGAGGGCCAAGAGCCGCTTCAGGCGCGCGGACGCGCGGGATGCGGTGCGCGTGCGTGCGTCCGGTGGTGGTCGCGCGGCAGGCGGATCCAGTGCCGCTGGGCCGGGACAGTCGCGGCACCGACGACGACCCCGGCGGCGACGGCGGCCGTGAGCAGGTAGCCGCGCCGCCTCCGGCCGGGCACCGATCGACGGGCCCCGATCTCCCGACCGCTGTCGGTCAGCGCACGCCTCAGGTACACGAGCGCGTGGACGCCGAACAGCACGAGCCAGACGACCGACGCGGGGCCGTGCAGCCGCCGGGCGACGACGAGCGCCTGCCCGTGGACGAGCCCCATCGCGACGCCGCTGGAGAAGAGCACGACCGTCGCCGCCACGAACAGCGGCGCGAGCAGGCGCATCGCCGGCTGCGGGGCGCCGTGGTCGACGTAGGCGTCGCTACGCGTGTAGTAGCGCGCGAAGCGCCAGCCCGTGCTCGCGAGCTTCAGCAGCACCGCCGGAATCAGGGTGAGCCCGACGAAGACGTGCAACGACATGAACGAGTGGACGCCGAGCACGATCATCGCCAGCTCGACGAGCACCGGCGCGAGCACGAGCACGCCGAGCGCCGCGATGAGGCGCGCGTTCCCGGCGGGGTTCAGCCGCCCCCGTATGCCCGCGCGTTGAGCCAACCGAGACATCTTGGCCCACACCGCGTGCCGGGCAGCGGAACCGTCAGCTAGTCGGAACCGTCTCCTGTTGCTCGAGCAGTGAGCTCAGGTAGTCCTCCAGCTTGTTGAAGCTGTCTTCCTGGCCGTCGGACCCGGTCATGTGGTCACGGCCGGCCTGGTCGCGGAACGCCAGCCGCACCGTAAGCGTCGTCACGCCATCGGTCTCGTGCAGTTCCACCGACTCGACGGCGTCCGCCTCCGGCCACCCTTCGAACAGCCACGTCGCGACCGTCCGGGTCGGCGGCTCGACCTCCAAGTAGGTTCCCCGGAACGAGCACTCGGTTCCGTCTTCGGTCACGAAGACGATGTGGTAGCTCCCGCCGACGCGCAGGTCGATCGAGCACTCCGTCACCACGTCCGTGAATGGAGCGAACCAGTTCTGCACGTGCTCCGGCTTCGTGAGCACGTCGAAGACGAGCTCGAGCGGGGCGTCGAACGCTCGAGTGGTGACGATCTCGAGCTCACTCGGGAACTCGATCACCGCCGATCCATGCCGATTCGGTGTCATTGCGACTCTCCTTGTCGTTGGAGCTCTTGGAGGTAGTCGTCCATGCGATCCAGTCGGTCGTTCCACGCCTGCTCGTAGCCGGCCAACCACTCGTGCAGCGGCCGAAGGCGCTCGGGTTCCAGGCGGTACAGTCGGCGACGCCCGTCCGCTCGGCGGCTGACGAGTCCGACCTCGCTGAGCACCCGTAGGTGCTTCGAGACCTGAGGCTGGGACATCGAGAGGTCGGTCGCGATCGCCCCGACCGCCTTCTCGCCCTCGTTCAGCGCGTCCAGGATCTCGCGACGGCTCGCCTCGGCGACCGCATTGAAGACATCCGAGGTCGTGGACGAGCGGGCCACGGCATGCAATATATTCCGATAACGGAATATGTCAAATCCCGGGGCGGCAGGCGTCAGGCGCCGCCGGGGCGCTCGGCGTAGGCGACGCGCT
The DNA here is from genome assembly GCA_035455605.1 of Gaiellaceae bacterium. Lineage (GTDB taxonomy): Bacteria > Actinomycetota > Thermoleophilia > Gaiellales > Gaiellaceae > AC-32. Next base: position 790 of record DATIER010000336.1, on the reverse strand, counting down.
CGAACGGCCACACGTCCGCCAGCCAGTCGGTCACGGCTCGCCACAGCCGCACGTCGAGCTCCGGCCGGCTCGCGCGGACCCAGGAGAGCACCCGCGCATCGTGCTCTCCGCTCTTGTCGGGATAGATGTACACGCAGCCGAGCACGTCGTCGGACGCGGGGTCGAGGACCGTGTAGGTGAAGCCCGCGCGGTTCTCGAAGTCGTCGGCGTGCCGCTCCAGGTCGCGCAGGTTGTCCTCCGGGCTGCGGCCGTCCGGCCAGGAGTTCGTCTCCCAGCCGGGCGTCGCGTGGATGTGCTCGACGGACGACGACCAGGCGTCGTAGTCCGACGCGTTGTGCTGCGGCCCGAGCGGCTCGAGCCTGAAGTGCTCCGTCGCGAGAGCACGCGGGACGACGAACCCGGACGGGACGAAGGGCTGCTGCGCCACGCCCACATCTTCGTCGATCCGGCCCTCGGCTCCAGGAGAACCGCGGCGCGGCACGCGATAACGTCGACCCGGTGCACGTCGTCGTCAACCACCTCCGGCTGCGCGAACCGGTGACCGAGGCAACCGTCGAGGCGGTGCGAAGCGGAGTGCGGCTCGCGGTCGACGCAGGCGCGCTCGCGGCTCGTGTCGCGAAGGTCGACGAGCGGCACCTGATCCTGATCCTCGAGTTCTCGACGGCGGAGGACGCGGATCGCATGGCGCGCGAGGTCGGCGGGCCGTGGATGCGAGAGAACATCAGGCCGCTTCTCGCCGGCGACACCGAGCGCGCGGTCGCCGAGGTGATCGCCTCGGCCGAGGCCTGAA
>DATIER010000335.1:0-13423 GCA_035455605.1 Gaiellaceae bacterium | reverse complement strand
GACGCGTAGACGAGCGACGGCACCTTCGCCTCGGCGGCCGCGCGGAAGACGCGCGTGGAGCCGTGGACGTTCGTCGCCCGCAGCGCTCCCTCGTCGCGCGAGGGCTGGATCTTCCACGCCAGGTGGACGACGCAGTCGGCGCCGCGGAAGTGGGGGACGAGCTCGTCGCGGGTCACGTCCGCCTGCGCCCACTCGACCTTCGGCAGCTCGAGCTGCGGCAGCCGGCGGGCGATGCCCACCACGGACCCGACGCGAGCGTCGTCCGCGAGCGCGGCGAGCACGCTCGTGCCGACGTTGCCGCTCGCGCCGACCACGACGACGCGCACTACGCCGTCACCCCCAGCTCGTCGACGAGCGTCAGGAACGCCTTCGCGTACGGGGAGCCGTCGGTGCGCGCGCGGACCTCGTCCCAGTCGATCTGCTCGCGCACCGTGCGCGCGATCTCGAGCACCTGCTCGTAGTCGACCGAGTGCTCGCGCATCGCGAGCAGCTTCGCGACCAGCACGTCGTCGGCGCGCATCACCGGCATCCGCAGCGCGTGCACCTCGAGCTCGTCGGCGCGTGCGAGGAACTCGTCGTCGACCTCGAAGCCCGTCGGCTCGTAGATCAGGTCGACCATCACGCCGTCCCGGAAGCCCTTGTAGAGCCAGCCCTCGGGCGGCTCCTCGGTGTGGAAGCCGGCGTCCTCGAGCGCATGCCACGCGCGCTCGGCGTCCGCGGGCTTGACGAACAGGTCGACGTCGTGCTCGGTCTCCGGGCCGCCGCGGGCCCAGACCGCGAGGCCGCCGCCGAGCACGAACGGCACGCCGACGCCGCGCAGCGCGGCCGCCGCGTGCTTGAGCGTCTCCAGCAGCTCCTCGAAGGCGTCGTCGGTCTCGACCACGGCGCCGTCGTACCCGTCACGGCGCGACGTCAATCGGTTGAATCCGGGCCCATGGCCAGGCCGATTCGCGTCGCCGCGGCGGGCGACGTCCACTGCGACGAGGTCAACCGCGACGAGATCGAGCGCGCCTTCGTCCGCATCCAGGGGGAGGTCGACGCGATCCTGCTCGCCGGCGACCTGACCACCTACGGCGAGCTCGAGCAGGCCGAGCTGCTCGCGGCGATCGTCCGCCCGCTCGCGACGCCGGTCTACGCCGTGCTCGGCAACCACGACTGGCACTGCCGCGAGGTGCCGCAGCTCGTCGCGGTGCTGGAGGAGGCCGGCCTGCGGATGATCGACCGCCGGCACGCGGTGCTCGACGTCGCCGGCGCGACCCTCGGCATTGCCGGGGTGAAGGGCTTCGTCGGCGGCTTTCCCGACGCGACGCTGCCCGACTTCGGCGAGCCGCTCCTGCGCGAGGTCTACGCCGAGACGACGGCGGAGGTCGAGGCGCTCGAGTCCGGCCTCGCCGCGATCGGCGGCTGCGACCACCGGATCGCGCTGCTCCACTACGCGCCGACGACGACGACGCTCGAGGGCGAGCCGCGCGGGATCTGGGCGTTCCTCGGCTCCGACCGGCTCGCGGCCCCGATCCTCGAGCACCGTCCCGACCTCGTCCTCCACGGGCATGCGCACGTCGGGGCGTTCCAGGGGGCGGTCGGCGACATCCCGGTGTACAACGTCGCCGTGCCCTCGCTCGCGCGCGACTTCTTCGTCTTCGAGCTGGACGCCGGCTCCGTCCGCGTCGCGACGTGAGCACGGTGGCGCCGGTCGAGGTCGAGGCGCCGCGGGTGGCCGAGCGCCTCGAGCACGACCGGCCGTGGATCGTGATCGTCTGGAACGACCCGATCAACCTGATGTCGTACGTGACGCTCGTCTTCCAGAAGCTGTTCGGCTACTCGAAGGCCAAGGCGACGCAGCTGATGCTGCAGGTGCACAACGAGGGCAAGGCAGTCGTCTCCAGCGGCACGCGCGAGAAGGCCGAGTACGACGTCGCGCGGCTGCACGCGCACGGGCTCTGGGCCACGATGCGGCAGGATTGACGGCGTGAAGCGCTTCCGCGCGCGAGTCTCGATGGCCGCCCTGATCCTGTTCGCCGGCTACGCGGTCTACGTCGTCGTGGCCTCGGTCTCCGCTGGCAAGGGCAACGGGGCGGTCTACTGGGCCTCGATCGGCCTGATCGTCGCGCTCGCGATCGGCGCGCTCTGGCTCTCGCGCTGGTTCCACCGCCGGACCGCGAAGCCGTCCTAGGTGCTCGAGCCACTCGCGGACGGCGGCATCCGGCTGCGACTGTCGCGGGACGAGCGGGCGCTGCTCGTCGGGCTGACGAGCGAGCTGCGGTCGCTGCTCGAGGTTGCGCCGGACGACCCGTCGCTGCGGCGGCTGTTCCCGCGTGCGTACGACGAGGACGCCGATGAGCGCGCGTACCGAGAGCTGACCGGCGAGTCGCTGCTCGGCGGCCGCCGCGAGGCGCTCGAGTTGCTCGAGCGGACTGCCGACCGCGAGCGGCTCAGAGCGGACGAGGCGGACGCCTGGCTGCGGGCGCTGAACGACCTGCGCCTCGTGCTCGGCACGCGCCTCGACGTCCGGGAGGACACCTTCGCCGAGGAGCCGGACCTGAACGACCCGCGCGGGCACGCGCTCGCGGTCTACGGCTACCTGTCGTGGCTACAGGAGCAGCTGGTCGAAGCGTTGGCTCGGGACTAGGTCCCGACGACCTGGACGATCCAGCGGCGATCCCGCTCGCGGTCGAGCTCGAGGAAGAGCACGCGCTGCCACGTGCCGAGGCAGAGCTCCCCGTCGCGCACCGGCACCGACTCGCCCGCCGTTCCGAGCAGCATCGCCATGCAGTGCGAGTGGCCGTTGCCGAAGTCCATGTCCTCGGGGCAGATGTTCTCGGTGCGCCGGTCCCAGTCGTCGTGCGCGTAGTAGCTCTCGCTCGGCACGAGGCGCTTGAGCATGTTGGCGAAGTCCTCCAGGAAGCCGCTCTCGAACTCGTTCACCCGCACGCAGCAGGTCGTGTGCGGGGAGTACACGCAGGCGATCCCGTCGGTCACGCCGCTCTCGCGGACGGCCTCGGCGACCTCCTCCGTGATGTCGCGGACAGCGAGCCCTCCGGTCGTTCGAAGCTGCCGTTCGTGCTGGAACACCTTCACCGTTCGCCACCCTCCTTCGTGGACGGCCGCTGGGAGTGCGGATGACGCGGCCTATTGTGAGGGTTCTCACCACTGCGCGTCTAGCTGAACCGGCGGCGCGCGGCGATACTTGGCACGCCGGGCCCGTAGCTCAGCTGGTCAGAGCAGCGGACTCATAATCCGTTGGTCCCTGGTTCGAATCCAGGCGGGCCCACGTCCCGGTACGGGCGCGAGTACTTCGCTGCGGCTCGCGCCAGCAGCACTGCCCGAGCGCAAGCCCCGGAAGCCGCGCTGCGCGCTTACGCGTCCCTCGCCGTCGGCGACGCGGCGGCAGTGGTCTGCTCGGCGATCAGCGCCGCCACGTCGACGATCTCGCCGTTGACGGCGAAGGCCTGGAGTTGTCGGTCGGCGCCGTTGCCGTGCGCGAGGATGTCGCGGACTCCCTCGAGCTCCCGGTCGGCCCCGAGCTCGCGCGCGTGCGGGGCGATCTGCGCGAGCGTCCGTTCGATCAGCGTGCGCGCGGGCACCCGGACGTCGCTCTCGGTCCACAGGTCGACGAGGGGCGCATCGAGCCCGTAGCGCGCGGCCAGCCACTTGTTCTCGGAGGTCAAGATGCGACTGACCGGCGCCATCGGCGCGCGGCGTTCGTAGAGCTCGCAGTAGTGCTTCACGAGCGCCTGGCAGTAGGCGCTCAGCGAGACGGAGTCCTCGAGCCGGGTCGTTGCGTCGCAGACGCGGATCTCGATCGTTCCCAGGCGTGGGTGGACACGGACGTCCCACCAGATCTCGGTGTAGTCGGCGATGCAGCCGGTGCGCTCGAGGCGGCCGACGACCGCGGCGTAGTCGGCGTAGTCGCGGAAACGAGGCGGGGGTCCCGAGCGGGGGCCAGCACCGGAGATCAGCTGGCGGACCGACCTCAGGCCGGTCGGCTGCGCGCGCCAGAACGGCGACGAGGCGGACAGGGCGACGAACTCGCCCAGATGCTGCAGGAGGCCGTTCACGACGTGGACGGCCATGTCGGCGTCGTCCACTGCGACGTGGATGTGGAGGCCGAAGATCAGCTCCCGGCGCGCGACGTACTGCAACTGGTCGACGAGGGTCCGGTAGCGATCCTTCGCGGTGATCTGTTGCCGCTCGAAGAGCGAGAAGGGATGCGTGCCGGCGGAGCCGATGCGCAGGCCGTCCGCCGCGGCGACCTCGGAGACGTAGGCACGAAGCCGCCGCAGCTGGCGCTCGATCTCCGCCGGGCCCGAGCAGATCGGCGTCGCGATCTCCAGCACCGACTGCATCAACTCGCCGCTGATCTGGCCCTCGAAGTGGTTTGCGCTGACGGCGGCGAGAACGGCCTCGATGTGCTGGACGAGGTCGAGGGTCGTCCCGTCGAGCAGCATGTACTCCTCCTCGACGCCCAGCGTGAACGGCTCGCCGCCGCCGAACCGCGGTTCGAGCACGCTGCTCGCCGCCTCGAACGGGGCGTCGCCCAGGATCGAGGGCGGGACTACCTGCTTCGGTTCGTCGGACGACACGCGACCTCGACTCGACACCGCTGGTACTCGCGACGAGATCGTGACCGCTCGCCCGCCGAACGGCATCGCCCAGAGAGGACGAATGCCGGAGGTCTTCCTTCGAATCCAGGCGGGCCCATTCACACGGTCGCCCAGTTCGGCGGCGCGCGAGGCAGGCACCACAACGGGCAGAGCGCCGACCCAGCCCAGCCCGGCGCTCTGCCCGTGTGCTCGGGAGCAAGCTGGTCGCCGCCGCATACGAGGTGCCGCTGAGAGCGAACAGCAGTGCGATGTACCCGATGAGCTGGCGCCGGGCATGCGCTCGACCGTCGCAAGGGGCGCCAATACGCCGCTAACGCGAGCCGACGGGCGGCCCGGACCGCCTGGAGATGTGGGAAGTCCGCAGACGCTTCAGTGCTGCTGCGGATGGCACCGTGCGAAGACCGGGTGATCCTGTCGCCGGCGGAAGGAGCAGCCCATGGCCGCCGTTGTCTCCGAACGCGAGCGAGTGCTTGCGGGGAGTCGTGCCCCGCTGATCCAGCTTGCCGCCGTCGAGAAGGTCTACCGGATGGGAAAGCTCGACTACCACGCCCTACGGGGGATCGACCTGTCGATCGGCGCGGGCGAGCTGGTGGCGATCGTCGGACCCTCGGGGAGCGGCAAGACGACGATCCTGAACCTGGTGACGGGGATCGACCGGCCGACCGCCGGCACGGTGACCGTGGACGGTCTTCGGATCGACGCGATGAGTGAGGAGGAGCTGGCCGTCTGGCGCGGGGAGCACGTCGGGGTCGTCTTCCAGTTCTTCCAGCTGTTGCCGACGCTGTCGGCGCTGGAGAACGCGGTGTTGCCGCTCGACTTCGCCCGACGGGGGTCGAAGCGGGAGCGGTTCGAGCGGGCGCGCCACAACCTCGATCTGGTCGGGCTTGCGGACAAGACGGAGCATCTGCCCGCGGAGCTGTCCGGCGGCGAGCAGCAGCGCGTGGCGATCGCCCGCGCGCTCGCCTCCGACCCGAAGCTGATCGTCGGCGACGAGCCGACCGGCAACCTCGACACGGTCACGGCGTCCGAGATGTTCGAGCTGCTCGAGCGGCTGCACGCCGAGGGCAAGACGATCCTCTACGTGACGCACGATCTCGAGCTGGCGCAGCGGGCAGAGCGGATCGTGTCGATCCGTGACGGCGTCGTGGTCGCGGCGTGAGGAGACCGGGATGGCTTCCGCGCTGCTGCGCAAATCGATCACCGACCTGAGCCGGCGCCGCTCCCGCACGTTCTTCGCGGTTGCGACGCTCGCGCTGGCGGTCGCGAGCATCGGGATCTTCGCGATGCCGACGCTGATCGACCGCGCGATGCAGAAGGAGGTCACCGCCGGGAAGCTCGCCGACGTGACCGTGTGGATCGGAGGGGTCCCGCTCGAAGACTCACAGCTCGCCCGGCTCGCCGCGCTTCCCAACGTGCGCGCGGTCGAGCCGCGCTCGTACTTCTCCGGGCGCGTGTACGTCGGCGCTCGTCGAGCGCCGATCGTGGTCGTCGGCGTCCGCGACTTCGCGAGCCAGCAGGCGGAGATCGTCCGGGTCACGTCGGGGTCGCCTCCGCGGGAGAACCAGGTGCTGACCGAGGCCCAGAACGCCAGCCGGGGAGGGCTCGGCGCCGGTGCAGGCGACCTTCTGCGCGTGGTCGCGGGCGACGGGTCGGAACGGCTGCTCCGGGTGACCGGCGTCGGCCACAACCTGAACGAGGCCAAGGACGTGGTCGACGGCGGAGCGGCCGTGCTCTACGCCACGACCGGGACCGTCGCCTCGCTGAGCGGCAGCCACGGCTACGGATCGCTCGCCTTCCGCCTCGCCGACACGCGCCCGGCGGCGACGAGGTCGACGATCGAGTCCGTGCGAAACGAGCTCGCGCCGATCGCCGGGTTCAGGGGCTTCACCGGACTCCCCGAGACGCGCGCAGCCGGCGAGTGGCCGGGCAAGGAGGACTTCCAGAAGTTCACCGACTTCTTCTCCATCGTCACCGTGCTCGCGCTCCTCTCCGCGCTCGTGCTGATCGCGAACACGATGACGACGCTCGTCGCCGAGCAGACGGCGGAGATCGGGACGATGAAGGCGATCGGAGGACGGCGCCGTCAGATCGCGGCCGTGTACGTCAAGACGGCGATGCTCCTCGGCACGCTGGGGACGGTCGTGGGGGTCGGCCTCGGGATCGTCCTCTCGAACGTCCTGATCCGGTTCCTCGGCTCCGAGTTCTTCGCCGTCGACGTGGGCTTCGGCGTCGACGCGAAGATCATCGTTCTGAGCGTCCTCGTCGGTGTGCTCGGCCCGGCGCTGGCGGCGCTGCCGGCGATCAGGCGCGCGACGCGCGTCCCGCTGCGAGAGGCGCTCGACGCGAGCGGCTCGGCCGTCGGTGCCGAGGACGCCGGCGACCGGTTGCTGCGGCGCGTGCGCTTCCTGCCACGGACGGCCCAGATCGGGCTGCGCAACGCCGGCCGGCGCCGCCGGCGAAGCCTCGCGACGGCCGTGATCGTCGCGCTCGCCGTCGGCAACCTGCTCGCCGTGATGGGGCTCGCGGCGGCGATCGCCTCGACGACGCACGCGGAGTGGCGCGACCACGGGGAGGACGTGAAGATCACGTCCGAGAGCGGGACGGGGCTCTACTACGGCGGCGCGGACCTGATCCGCTCCGTCCCCGGCGTCGCGGACGTCGAGCCGATCTTCGACGCGAAGGTGGTTCTGCGCGGCGAGGACGGGATCGTCTGGAGCGTCCACTCGAACACGATGTTCCATGTCCGGATCTCGGACGGCCACTGGTTCACGGCGGCGCAGGAGCGGGCGCGGGAGCGGGTCGCGGTCGTGGGGAGGAACATCGCGCGCGTCACGGGCACGAAGGTCGGCGACCGCGTACGCCTCGACACCGCGGCAGGGCCGGCGACCTTCCGCGTGATCGGCATCACGCCCAGCCAGCAGGAGAACGGAACGGTCATCTTCGTCCCCTACCGGACGATGCACGCCATCCTCGGCGAAGGCGCAGCGGGAACCGACTACTGGGTGCGAACGACCGTGCACGACCACGCCTTCGTCGACCGTACGACGACGCGGATCGAGGACACCCTCGCGAACCTCGGCTACGGCGTCAGCACCGAGATCGAGTACGTCGGCGAGGCGGACAACGTCGCGGCGAACCGCATGATCACGACCGTCATCGCCGTGCTCGGCTTCCTGATCGTCGCGATCAGCATGGTCGGGCTCGCCAACGCGCTGACGATGAGCGTGATCGAGCGCACGCGCGAGGTGGGCATCCTGCGCACGATCGGCGCCCGTGCCCGCGACGTCCGGCGCATCTTCGCGGCCGAGAGCGTTGCACTCGCGGTGGCGGGCTGGGCCCTCGGGATTCCGGTCGGCTATCTGCTCGACCGGTTCCTCGTCTGGCTCGTGCAGGAGGTCGTCAACGTCGAGGTCCCGTTCGTCTTCCCTCTCGCGAACGTCGCCTATGCCCTCGTCGGCACGGTCGTGCTCGCGCTCGTCATCACCTGGCTCCCGATCCGGCGGGCGGTCCGGTACCGACCCGGCAACGCCCTCCGCTACGCGTAGCGAGCGAGGTGCGAGCGCGCGCGTTCGATCGCCGCGCTCAGCGGCTCGAGCTCGACGCGGCTTCGGCTTCCGGCTCGGCGGCTGTCTCGTGTCCGCCCTCGCGAGCTCCGAGCCGATCGGCGGCCTGTCCGCTCGCCGCGACCGCGACGTCCAGCGCTGCTCGCCGAAGGATGGTCGCGAGGTCTTCCTTCGAGTCGTCGGCCCCGACGTCGAGCGTGTCGGTCACGCGCTGCCGCCCTGGCGGCGGGCGTCGATCAGCCGCTTCGCCAGCAGGGTGAGGGCCGCTCCCGCGGCGAACGCTCCCGCTGCCAGCATCGGCCCGCCGAGGCTCGAGGCGCGACCAGCGCCTTGCCCGGACTCTGTCGCTGGATCGTCTTGCGGCGGCATGGTGGCCTCCTCGTCGCGGATTTCGTAGGCCTCTGGTCCCCGATTGCGCGCTTTACACCCTCGGGAGGCCTTGCGCGCGCGGCGGCCGGAGAGCTAGGCAGACGAGATGTCTGACACCGCAGTCGAGGAACGGGACGCGCAGGACGAGCAGGCCCCCGACGAGCGCGAGCAGGAGCAGTCGCGCGACGAGCAGGGCCCGTCGCTCTCGACCTGGACGACCATCGGCGCCGTCGTCGGCGCCACCGCCGGCGGCGTGATCGGCGCCGTCGTCGCGGCGACGCTCGTCCGTCGGCCGGAGCTCCTCGACCAGGCCGCGCCAGCCTCGCGGTTCACGGGCAGCGGCTGATCAGGGACCTCAGGCCCAAGAGCTGAGGCTCGCCTTCCGCCGGCGGGCGCGGCTCGTCGTCGCGCCCGCACGGCTACACTCGAAGCGAACGATGCGCCTTCAGCGAGACCCGGACCTGCAGCTCGTCGAGGCGATGCTCGCACCGCCGCCGCTCGAGGATGCCCGGCGGTCGCTCGACTACTGGGAGAGCAGGCGCAGGGCGCTGCCGCTCTACCGGCGCGCCGCGCGCAGGGAGGCCCGCGAGATGGCCGCCCGCTGGGAGTCGCGCGTGGAGGCGGCCGAGCGCCTGCGCTTCGAGGCGACCGTCGCCGGCCGGATCCTCCGGGCGCTCGGGCTCTCCGGCCTCGTCGCGTTGAGGGCCCGGCTGACGAAGGGCCGCGTGCTGGCCTTCGCCTGGGCGGTCGTGCCGCGACGCTTCAAGCTCGTCGCGGCGGGCGTCGCAGCGGCGTGGCTGGTCGTCGTGATCGCCATGCTCACGACGGTCGCGGCCGTCACGCACTAACGCAGCGAACGCATTCGGCCGGCCGGCGACCGCGTCGAGCTCGCGGTCGCCGTCCGGCCGTGCCGCCTCGCTAGTGCCCGTGGTGCAGGCCGGGCGCGAGCTTCTGCGAGAACCACCTCGCGGTCGTGCTCAGCACGTCCTCCGCCTGCGTCTGGTCGGCGTCGAGGACGTGGTAGATGTGGTCGGCTCCGGGCACGACGTGCAGCGTCTCGTCGTAGGAGCCCGCCGCGTAGAGCTCGTCCTTCGTCTGCGGCCAGAGCTCGTCCTCGCTGCCGTCGATCCCGAGCAGCGGGCCGTGGTACGCAGCGATGTCCTGGAGCGGGTGCGAGGCCTTGATCGTCTCGAACCAGGCCAGCGAGAACGTCCAGGTCCTGAAGCCGAGGTCGACCGTCACCTGGCCGTGCTGCTGGGCCTCCTGGTACGCCTCCTGGCCCCACGTGTTCACCGCCGTCGAGCCGTCCTCGACCCACGTCGACCACGTGGTCAGCGCCTTCACCCGCGGGTCGGTGCCCGCGACGGTGGCGGCGACGCGGCCGCCCTGCGAGAAGCCGACGAGACCGAGCGCGTTCGCGGCGACGTTGTGGTTGTGGCTCAGCCACGTGAGCGCGGTCTGCGTGTCGGAGACCTCCTCGGCGTAGGTGAACGCCGTCTGCGGCAGCTTCGAGTCGCCCGAGCCGGCGAAGTCGATCCGCAGCGAGGCGTACCCGAGCCGGCCGAGCTTCTGCGCCAGGCGCAGGTACATGTTCCCGACCTCGTCCTTCTGCGAGGCGGTGCCGTGCAGGAGCAGCACGGCCGGATAGCGCGCGTGCGCCCCGCCGGCCTTCGGGGTCGTGAACGTGCCCGGGATCGTGTAGCCGTTCGCCTGGATCTCGACGTGCGTCTCGACGCAGCACGCGGCCGGGCCCCTGCCCTTGCCGTGGCCTTTGTGCTTCCCGTGCCCCGTGCCTGCGCCCGCCTGGGCCGAGCCGATCAGCGCCGCCAGCCCGGCGGCGACCACGAGCCAGGCGGCGATGCGAGCAGTTCTTCTCATCGAATGTCCCCCTCGTCCTGGTGAGTTTCCGTCCGTCTGAGCCCGAACGGGCCAGCGCCCGCGATCTTAGGCACGGCGCGCAGGCCGGGGACGGGCCCGCCGCGGCCCGCCCCCGGTTCGCCCCTCTCCCCACGGGGAGCAGATGCGGGCCGGAGGCGGAACCTTCGCCCGGGCTAGCCGAGCGCCGGGCGCCGGCGTACGAGCAGCAGCCCGGCGCCCGTGAGGAGCACGGTCGACGCCGTCGCGCCGAGCACCCAGCCCCACACCGGCGTCGCCTCGCCGGACGATTCCGCGCTCACCGGTATCGTGACCGCGAACGAGGCCCGGTCGACCGCGAGCTCGGGCTCGTCGCCGTCGCGGATCACGACCGAGCCGCCCGTGACCGCCAGGCGGAGGCGCCAGAGGTACCTGTTCCCGGCCAGCGCGTCGAGGTCGATGCACCGCGCCGTGCCGCGTGCGGTGTTGAGGGCGTGTAGGAACGGCGCCTTGCCGCCCCCGTCGTAGAGCGTGTAGGCCCAGCGGCCGTCGGGGCTCGTCGCGCGCGAGACCGGCTGCCCGTGCATCTGCTCGCGGTCGCGCGGGTCGACGATCGGCTCGCGTAGCAGCCGTCCCGCGCGCACGTCGAAGGCGCGCACGGCGTAGCGCGTGGGGTCGGTCGGCGACGTGTACTGGATCAGGTAGAGCCGGCCGCCGCTCGGCGAGACCGCGTCGAAGCTGAAGTCCCCGCGGAGCCGCACGAGCCGCTGCAGGACGAGCCCGCGCGCCGAGAGCACCGCGAACGTCGTCTCGCGCCGCGGGAACGAGACGCGGGGCTCGATCAGCACGAGCTCGCGGCCGTCGGCCGAGAGCCCTCCGGCGGAGCCGTCGTAGGCGACCGCCGGCACCGTGTAGTGGCCGGGGAGGAGCCGCGAGCCGACGATGCGGCCACCGCGGCGCTGCACCCGCGCCACGATCGTGTCCGCCTTCGTCGCGAGCGTGACGTACCGGTACGGCGACGTCGGGACGGTGACGCCGCTCGACCCGTCGTCGATGCCCAGCACCGGCAGCCCGTCGGCCCGCGCGGTACTTGCGACCACGCCGGCCGCGACCGCTCCGATCACCAGTAGGACTCCGAGCCGCCTCGACATCTCCGCCTCCTTGCTCGCGTACGACGGAGATACGCGGCGGCGGCCGCCGCGGGTCCCTCCACCTAGCCGACGATCGCCGCGACCTGGTTCCGGTAGTCCTCGCCGTCGTAGCGGTGCAGGGGGTGCGGCGCGAGCTGGTGCTCCCGGATCTCGCCGCGGCGTCGGACGTAGAGCGTGGGGAGGATCGTCCCGTTCTCGTCGACCTCGACCGTCGCGCCGAAGGCGTCCGGCCCCGGCGAGTCGAGGAAGTGCGCGACGGGCTGCACGCCGTCGTCGACGTGGCCGCCGTCGCCCGACGAGACGACGCGGCAGAGGTAGCCCTTCTGCACCCAGAGCTCCGGCGCCACAGACAGCTCGCGCAGCAGGAACGAGACGACGTCCGCGACCGGCTCGCGCGGAGGCTCGTACCCGGTCAGCCGCTCCGCCAGGTGCTGCGCGAGCACGCGCGCGTTGTAGCGGAAGCCGTTCACCGCGCTCGAGCTCGCGCCGGCGCCGCGCTTGCCGAGCCCGCGCGCGCCCTGGGAGGCGTTGCCGGCGAAGTACGCGCCGGGCAGCGAGACGCTCTGCCAGAACGGCGTCAGGGCCGGGATCCGGTCGTCGGCGACGGTGACGAGGCCGAGGTCGGGCAGGTCGCGGAGCGGCGTGCGGAAGCCCGTCGCGGCGATCACGTCGTCGACCTCGAACTCGAGCTGCCCGTCCCAGGTCGTGCCGCGGGTGAACACGCGGAAGCGCTCCCCGTCACGCTCGATCCGCTCGATCGTCACGTCGATCACGTAGGTGCCCGGCCCGCCGCGCGAGTACTCGTCGTACGGGTGCAGGTACCGCGTCCGGAGCGCCGACAGCGCGAGCGCCTCGGTCTGCACCGGGCGCGGCGAGCCGAGGGTGATCGAGCGCGCCCACGGCAGGATCCCCTGCGCCACCTCGAAGCCGGAGTTGCGCTTGCCGACGACGAAGACGTCGCGGCCCTCGTACCGCGCGGGGTCGCGCGTGTCGACGTAGTGCGCCGCGTGCTCGAGCCCGGGGACGTCCGCCTTCCACGGCTCGGTCACGCCGAGCGCGAACACGACCGCGTGCGCCCGGTACTCGCCCTCGCCGGTGACGAGCACGAGGCGTCCGTCGTCCTCGAGGCGCGTCGACTCCCACTCGCAGCCGTAGCGAACCTGCAGCGCCGCCCGCTTCGCGAACGTCGCGAGCCCGGCCTCCATCTCGGCGCGCGAGGGGAGGTCGAAGGCCCGGTCCATCAGCCCCGGCACGAGCGCCTTCAGCTCCGGCTCGCTCGCGAGCAGGCTGTTGTGGTCGTACCACTCGTACTCGCGCGAGGTCCGTTCGACGGGCGCGTCCGGCTTCGTCCACGTGATCAGGCGCTGGAAGATCGGGAAGCGCTGGAACATGCCGCCGGCGCAGTCGTCGCGCGAGAGCACCGCGTGCCGGACGCCGAGCGCCCGCAGGCAGTAGCTCGTCTGCAGCCCGCCCGGCCCGCTGCCGACGACCACCACGTCGTAGTCCCCGGGCGCGAACGGACGCTCTACGGCTGCCACTCGAGCGTGTTCCGCAGCCGGCGCGCCTCCAGCCGCAGCAGCCGGAGCGCGAACTGCGGGCGGTCGAGCAGGAGGCGCTCGAGCTGCTGCGCCGGGATCACGAGGCACCTGAGGATGGTCACGGCGACGACGTCCGCGGTCGGCGCGTCGCCGATCAGGGCGGAGATCTCGCCGAAGAAGTCGCCGCGCCCGAGCCGGGCCAGCTGCCGGCCGTCGAGCTCGACCGCGGCCTCGCCTTCGAGGATGACGTAGAAGTTGCCGCCGGTGAGGCCCTTGCGCAGGACGCGCTCGCCGGCTGCGAAGACGTCCTCCTCGTGCGTGTGCGCGACCGCCTCGAGCTGGGC
>DATIER010000334.1:0-2967 GCA_035455605.1 Gaiellaceae bacterium | reverse complement strand
GCGGACGCGACCGTCGTCCGCTCGTGGAGCTACCCCGACCCGCGCTGCGGCATCGGCCTCACGCTCGACACCGCCGACGGCCAGGAGTGGACGTACTGCCACCTCTCGTACCTCGACCCGACCGTCACCGCCGGCGCGCAGTTCGCCGCCGGAACCGAGCTCGGCCTCGTCGGCATGACCGGCGACGCGACGGGGCCGCACCTCCATCTCCAGCTCGACCCGCAGGCGTCGTACCCGCAGGAGCAGCCATGGTTCCAGCGCTTCGCCGGGATCGCGTTCCGCTGGCAGGACGCGGGGCCGACCGACTCGGCCGCCGAGGCCGCAGCGCACCCCGTGTTCGCCGTCGTCCCGCAGCAACCGCAGGAATCGAGCGGAGCGGTCGTGCTGTTCAGGCGTTAGGACGACGTCACACGGAAAAGCTTCGCATTAGCTGGGACGTTGGTTGGCCTCGGGCGCTCGGCTGGGTGCTGGGAAATTTCCCGCGGACGGGCCTCAGGGCGCTCAGCCCCCGTTTCGCACAGCAGACGTGCTCTAGCCCCACCGCGTACCCACGATCCGCACTTCTCCGTTGACACCCTGCGCAACGGCATCGGGCCGCGGCGTGTGGCAACCCAAGGAGGTGTTGGACCATGCCCGCATGGGTCTGGGTACTGATCGCAATCGCAGCCGTCATCGCGCTTGCGCTGATTCTTTGGCGCGCGCTGGCGCGACGTCGGACCGGAAAGCTCCAGGAACGGTTCGGACCTGAGTACGACCGAACCGTGCAAGGAGCCGAGTCGAAGCGGCAGGCCGAGGCCGAGCTGCAGGAGCGCGAGGAGCGCCGGCAGAGCCTCGAGATCCAGCCGCTGTCGGCAGCCGCGCGCGAGCGCTACGTCGCCCAATGGCAGGAGGTGCAGGCGCAGTTCGTGGACGAGCCCCGCGGCGCGGTGGTACGTGCCGACAAGCTGATCCAGTCCGTCATGGCCGAGCGTGGCTATCCCGTCGAGGACTTCGAACAGCGGGCCGCCGACGTATCCGTCGACCATCCGAGGGTGGTCGACAACTACCGCGAGGGCCACCGTCTCTCGCAGACCGACGCCGACGGCGCGGGCTCGACCGAAAACCTGCGCCAGGCGATGCGTCACTACCGCGCGCTCTTTTCCGACCTCGTCGAGACGGACACGGACGAGCCGATTGCACGCGAACGAGCGGTTGGGCATGAACCGGGCACTGACGAGGACGTCGAGCGACCCGAGACAAGCGAGGAAAGGATGGTGCGGTAATGACTGACCGAGAGCTGAGCACGCGCGATCTCGCCGGAATGTCGTCCGAAGGCACAGCAGCGTCCGACGAGCCCGACCGCGTCGACGGCCCGAGCTCGGAGCTGGCCGACGACACGACGGGCACACCCGGTCCTGCGGCAGCGGAGTCGCGTGACTACGGAGCCGACGCAAGCGACGAGCGCCCCACGACCGAGGCGTACGAGAGCACCGGGACTCCAGAAGATGAGCAAGGTCCGCTGCTTCCCGAGGACCAGAGCGACCGGTTCGTGACGCGCTGGCAGGAGATTCAGACGGGCTTCGTGGACGAGCCGCGAGAGTCGGTGGCCCAGGCCGACGCCCTCGTCGCGGACCTGATGCAGCGCCTCGCGGCCAGCTTCTCCAACGCGCGCGAAGGGCTCGAGGAGCAATGGGATCGTGGCGACGACGTCTCGACCGAAGACCTGCGCGTCGCGCTCAAACGCTATCGCGCGTTCTTCGATCGACTGCTGTCCGCCTAGCTCCCGCCGAGAGGGGTCGCGGATCGCTCCGTGGCCCCTCGCCGCGCTATGGCTTCTAACCGGTTCGTGGGGAGAGTGCAGTCCGGCTTTGTGTGGCGCTGAGAGCAATTGGGAACGAATCACCGCGTCCCTCAACGAACGCCGGAGGCCCCAATGGGCGCGACCGTTGTGCAGGATCAGCTGACAGCGCAGCTACGAATCCGAACGAAGGAACAGCTCGAGGAAGTACACAGCCATGCTCGTCCATAGGTTCGAGGCACGGAACTTCGAGATCTGCAGCAGCGACTAGCGCGCTACGAAACCGCTCGCGAGGGACGTACCGACGGCGCCGGGGATTGACGATCCGGCGCCAACGGGACACCCCATTCGGAACCTGGCGGCTGCGCTCCGCTCTTGAGGCTCGGCGGCTGGGGCTCCGACGCGCTACGCGGCGAGGACTCGCGCCCGAGCACGAAGATCAAGCAGCGTGGGCGGTCGCGGCGCGGGACGGCCGCCTCGACGAAGATCAGGCCGCGGTCTGGGTGTTGCGGCGGCCGCTGCGTCGGCGCGAACGCAGTCGCCGCGCCGTACGTGCATAGTGGTGCGCGCGCTCGGATACCTCTTCGACGTGCCGGGCGATCAATAGACAGACGGCGGCGGTCGGCAACTCGACTGTAAGCGCGAGCGCGAGCGCGAGCAGGCGTTCGCCGCTGTCGTTCGCGCTGAGCGTGTCGAACCAGGCGTCGCAGAGAAGCAGCGTGGCGGCCGCGGTCGCGGTGCTCTGCACCCACAGCTTCCGGCGCAGCAGCCCGTAGCCGGTGGCCGCAAGGACGGCGGCCAGTGCCAGGTCGAACCCGCCCCAGGCGACGTCGTAGTAGCCGGTTTGCAGATGCCGGCCGGGCAGCGACACGACCAGGTAGACGGTCCATGGAATCAGCGCGAGCCCCGCCAGCAGGAACAGCGGCGCCAGCCAGCGTCGCAGCCGTGGCACGACCGGCGGCTCCGGGTTCGCCGGCGGAAGAGGATCGGTCACGACACTCATCGCGGGCGGAGCTGCGTTGGCTAGATGCGGCGGTAGCGGGCGTCGCTGAGCGAGTAGACGCCGAAGGCGATCAGTCCGGCCGCGACGATCCCGAGCAGGAACGGTCCGTAGGAGGCATGGGCGAGCTTGGCGAGCGCGCCGTCGAGCCCGACGGCCTTGTTCGGGTTGTAGTCGATCGCCGCCTTGA
>DATIER010000333.1:0-6013 GCA_035455605.1 Gaiellaceae bacterium | reverse complement strand
TCGAGGTGCCGGATCGCCCTGCGGCGGATGTACGGCTCGGCCACCTCGGCGGCCGCGAGCGCCGACAGCACACGCGTGTGCGCGCCGCGGTGCTCGAGCGCGTCCTGCAGGGCGAGCGCGTTCAGCAGCGTCGCGAGCATGCCGGCGTAGTCGGCCGTGGCCCGATCCATGCCCTCGGCCGCCGCCTCGATCCCGCGGTAGATGTTCCCGGCGCCGACGACGACCGCCAGCTCGACGCCTTCCTGCTGCACTTCGACGATCTCGCCGGCCAGCGCGGAGATGCGTGCCGGGTCGAGCCCGTACTCCTGCTCGCCCATCAGCGCCTCCCCGGAAAGCTTGAGCAGGACGCGCCGGAACGTGCTGCCGGCCTGCGGGCCGACGGCGCCGGCGGAGGCGGTCTCGGTCACTCGGCGAGCGCGTAGCGGACGAACTCGAGCACCTCGAGCCCGGCCTCGTCGAGCGCCTTCGCGACCGTCTGCGAGGGGTCGTGGATCCACGACTGCTCGCTGAGGGCGACGCTCGAGAGGAACTCCTTGCGGAGCCGGCCCTCGACGATCTTGGCGCGGACCTCCTCGGGCTTCGACTGCACGTCGGGCTGGTTCTCGTAGATCGCGCGCTCGCTCGCGAGCTCGTCCGCAGGCACCTCGTCGACGCTGCGGAAGCGCGGCGCGGCGAACGAGATGTGCATCGCGAGCCGGCGCGCGGCCGCTGCGTCCGAGCCCTTCACGCGGAGCAGCACGCCGATCTTGTTGGCCGGCGGGTGCACGTACTCCGCGATCAGCTCGCCCTCGCCGGCCTCCAGACGTGCGGCGCCGGCGAGCTCGACGTTCTCGCCGATCCGGCCGATCAGCTCCAGCCGGCGCTCCTCGAGCGCGGCGAGGCCGTCGGCGCCGTCCGCCTCGACCGTCTCGAGCGCGGCCTCCGCGAAGGAGAGGAACTCCTCGTTCTTCGAGACCGGCTCCGTCTCGCAACCGACCGCGACGATCGCGCCGAGCGATCCGGAGACGGTGGTGAGCACCTCGCCCTCGGTCGTGGCGCGCCCGGCCTTCTTACCCGCGGCTGCCATGCCTTGCTCGCGCAGCAGGCGCTGCGCGGCATCGACGTCTCCCGCGGTCTCCTCGAGCGCGCGCTTGGCGGCCATCATCCCCGCGCCCGTCCGGTCGCGGAGCTCCTTGACGAGGCTGGCTGAGATCTGAACCTGGCTCACTTCGACTCCTCGGGCGTGTCGGGAATGGGTACGGGCGCCGGCTCGGGCTCGGCGGCAGGCTCGGGAGCGGCAGGCTCGGGAGCCGCCGGGGCAGCTTCGGGAACGGCCGCGGCGCCAGGCTCGGGGGCGGCCGCCGCGTCAAGCGCCGGCTCGGGCTCCGCAGGAGGCTCGACCGGCCGGGCTTCCTCGGCCGCGGGGGCGAAATCGGCCGGCGTCGCGCGCTGCTTGCCCTCGGCGATGCCGTCGCCGAGCGCGCGCACGACGAGGCTGCACGACCGGATCGCGTCGTCGTTCCCGGGGATGACGAAGTCGGCCTCGTCCGGGTCGCAGTTGGTGTCCACGAGCGCGATCACCGGGATGTCGAGCCGGCGCGCTTCGCGCACGGCCAGCTGCTCCTTGCGCAGGTCGATGATCACGACCGCGTCGGGCTGGCGACGCATGTCGGCGACGCCGCCGAGGTTCGCCTCGAGCTTCTCGAGCTCGCCCTGCATCGAGATCCGTTCCTTGGGCGGCAGCAGGTCGAGCTGCCCCTCCTCCTTCAGGCGGCGCAGCTCGTGCAGGTGCTCGATCCGCTCGGTGATCGTGCGCCAGTTGGTGAGCAGGCCGCCGAGCCAGCGGTGGTTGACGTAGGGCATGCCCGTGCGCTTGGCCTGCTCCTCGACCGAGTCCTGCGCCTGCTTCTTCGTGCCGACGAACAGCACGGTGCCGCCGCGCTCGGCCAGGTTGCGCACGAACGACTGCGCCTCGTCGAGCGACTCCGCCGTCTTCTGCAGGTCGATGATGTAGATGCCGCCGCGCTCGCCGAAGATGAAGCGGCGCATCTTCGGGTTCCAGCGGCGCGTCTGGTGGCCGAAGTGGACGCCGGCCTCCAGGAGCTCTCGCATGCTGACTGCCATGGGGATTCCTTCCGTGGTTGGGGTGCGATGCGCCGGCGGGGACTGGTGGAACCGGGCTCAGAGCCCGGCACCGCCACCTGCCCCGGGTCGCCGGGTCGGGGACGAAACCGCCGGAAGTGTAGCGCCGCCCTCTCGAGCGGGCGTCCGCGCCTCGATCCATGATGGGGTCGTGACCAGGCGCGATTCAGCCGCGTTCGAGGAGCTGTCGGCCGAGCTCCAGGCGACGGCGTGGGAGCTGGCGCTCGCAGTCGTCGACGAGGGGCTGGTCGACGACCAGGTCCCGTCGCTCCAGCGCCTCGGCCGGCTCGGGCAGCTCGGCGACCTGCCGACCTTCATCGCCGAGCTCGGCCGCGAGCTCGGCGAGCCGCTCGCCGAGGACCGCGTCCGCCACGGCAGCCCGCTGGCGATCCAGGCCCGCGACCACGCCAGGCAGCGCGAGGCGCTCGGGTTCGCCCCGCGCGAGATCGTGACCGAGTTCCTGCTCCTGCGGCGCGTCCTCTGGCGCTTCGTCGCCGGGCGTGTCGCCGGGCTCGACCCGGCGCACATGCTCACCGCGGAGCAGCGGCTGAACACGACGATCGACCGGCTCGTGACCGAGTGCGTCGTCGCCTACTTCGACCGCGCGACCTCCGAGCTCGCCCACCAGGCCCGGCACGACCAACTGACGGGCCTCCTGCACCACCAGGCGTTCGTGCGCGAGCTCGACCTCGAGCTCGAGCGGGCGGCGCGCTACGGGCACGGGGTCGCGCTCGTCTTCCTCGACCTCGACCGCTTCAAGGAGATCAACGACTCGCTCGGCCATCCGGCAGGCGACCGTGTGCTGCAGCGGCTCGGCGCGCTGCTGCGCGACTCGCTGCGCGGCTCCGACCTCGCAGGGCGGATGGGAGGCGACGAGTTCGCCGCGTACCTCGTCGAGGCCGACGAGGAGGCGGGCTCGCGGCTGCTCTCGCGCCTGGACGACCGCGTCGACGAGCTCGTCGCGGCCGGCGAGCTGCCGGCGCCGTGCTCGTTCAGCGCGGGCCTGGCGCACTTCCCGGACGAGGCGGCCGACGCCGACGCGCTGTTCCGGCTCGCCGACCAGCGCCTCTACGAGACGAAGCGCGCGAGGATCGCCTGAAGCTCGGGCGGTAGCGGCGACTCGACCTCCAGCTGCTCGCCCGTCACCGGGTGCGGGAACGCGAGCCGCCAGGCGTGCAGGAACTGGCGTCGGAGCTGCTCGTCCGGCACGCCGTAGATCGGGTCGCCGACGACCGGCAGGCCGATCGCGGCGAGGTGCACGCGGATCTGGTGCGTCCGCCCGGTCTCCAGCCGGACGTCGAGCAGGGCGTGCCGGTCGAGGAGCTCCTCGACCTCGAAGTGCGTAACCGCCTCGCGCGGGGTGTCGGTGTCGAGCGACCGGCGCGTCGGGTCGCGCCGGTCGCGCCCGATCGGCGCCTCGATGCGGCCGGTCCACGAGCGCGGCCGGCCACGAACGAGCGCCTTGTAGCGGCGCTCGAGCGCATGCTCGCGCACGAGCTCCTGCAGCCGCTCGTACGCCTCGTCGGTGCGTGCGACCACGAGCAGCCCCGACGTGTCGCGGTCGAGCCGGTGGACGATGCCCGGCCGCTCCTCGTCCTCCCCGCCCCCGGCGAGGCCGGCCAGCCCGTGCACCAGCGTCCCGCTCGCGTGGCCGGGCGACGGGTGGACGACGACGCCCGCCGGCTTGTCGACCACGAGCAGGTGCTCGTCCTCGTGCGCGATCCGGAGCGGCACGTCCTCGCGCTCGATCGTCGACGACACCGGCTCCGGCACGGTCAGCTCGACCTGCTCGCCGCCCTCCAGCCGGTGGCTCTTCGGGCGCGGCTCGCCGTCGACCGTCGCGCCGCCGTCCTCGAGCAGCCGCTCCGCGGCCGTCCGCGAGCCCACCTCCGGCAACGAGGCGAGGAAGCGGTCGAGCCGCTCACCCGCGGCCTCTGCAGGGACGGTTACTTTCAGCGTGTCTCGCCGATCAGCAGCGCGACGAACAGGATCGCGACGCCGACGACGATGAAGCTGTCCGCGAGGTTGAACGCGGGCCAGTACTTGAGGTCGAGGAAGTCGGTCACGTTCCCGAGCCGGATCCGATCGATCAGGTTCGACGTCGAGCCGCCGATCAGCAGCCCGAGCGCGACGGGCAGCACCGGGTGTCGCGCTCCCGAGCGCGCGAAGTAGACGAGCATCCAGCCGACGGCGAGCGCGGTGAGCGCGGTCACGATCGGCGTCGCGCCGGCGAACAGGCCGAACGCGATGCCGGAGTTCTGCACGTGATGGATCGAGAACGGCCCGAGCACGTGCAACGACTCGCCGAGCCCGAGCTGCGTCGAGACGATCAGCTTCGTCACCTGGTCGGACGCGATCGCGGCGAGGACGACGGCGCCGAGGCCGACCCACTGCGGCGCCCGCGCGGCGAGCGACCGCTCGGCGACCGAGATCGGCGTCAACGCATCGGTGCTCGACCCCACGCGGACGTCGTACGTCCGCGGCGCCGGCTCGCTCATCCGCGCTCCTGCAGCCGCTTGCAGTCGATGCACAGCGTCGTCCACGGGATCGCCTCGAGCCGTTCCACGGGAATCTGCTCGCCGCGGTTGACGCAGATCCCGTAGGTCCCGTTCTCGATCCGCTGCAGGGCGGCGTCGATCTCGCCCAGCGCGCGCTCGACGTTCTCCTCGAGCGTGTAGTCGAGCTCGCGGTCGAAGGTCGAGGTCGCCATGTCGCCCGGGTGGTTGTCGCTCTGGATCTCCTCGCGGTCGTCCTCGAGCTGGCTCTCGTTCTCGTCGTGCAGGTAGGCCAGCGCCTCCTGCGCGCGCTGCCGCTCCGCCAGCAGGCGCTGCCTGAAGTGCTCGGTGTCGATCACGGCGCTCACGAGGCAGCAGCCTCGAGCCGCCGGTCGCTCTCCGCGCGGTCGATGCCCTCCATCTCGACCACTTTTTCCCGGGCCGTCTGGCCGGAAACGATCGAGAGCGAGCGGCGCGGCAGCGAGAGCTCACGCGCCAGCAGGTCGAGCAGCGCCTCGTTGGCGCGGCCCCCTTCCGGCGGCGCCGTGACGCGGACCTTCCAGCCCTCCCCGTGGCGCCCGATCAGCTCGTTCCGCCGCGCCCCCGGAGAGACCCGGAGCCGCACGCGCGTCGAGAGCGTCGCCATGCGACCAGTATAGGTTCGGTCGTCGGGGATCAGGCGGCCTGGGTCCGGGGCTCGGCCTCGGCGTCCGCGTCGTCGACGGTGTCGAGCGCAGCCTCGAGCAGCGCGCGCACCCTGCGGGCCTCCGCGAGCAGGCGCTCACGCTCCGCGGCGGCCGCGCGGGTGACCTCGCGCGCCTCCGCGTGCGCCTCCTGGATCACGATCCCGGCCTCCCTCCGCGCCTGGTCCTTCAGCTCGTGCGCCGAGCGCTCCGCGGAGACGAGCGTCGTCCGCAGGAGCGTCTCGAGGTCGCGGTGGCGGGCGAGCTCGCCCTCGAGCTGCTCGATCCGGTCGGCGAACTCGGCCCGCTCGCGCCAAACCTCCTCGAACGACTCCGCGATCTCGAGGATCAGCTCGTCGACGGGGCCGGGCCGGTAGCCGCGTAGGCCCCTCCTGAGGCGTATGTGGTGGAGCTCGACGGGTGTGATGGTCATGGCGTTCTCCTCTACGAGTAGTGAGCGAAGAGCGCGTCGATCACGCGCATCAGCGCGACCAGCGCGAGGATGGCCACGACCGGCGAGAGGTCCAGTGCGCCGAGCGGCGGCAGGAACCGGCGGAAGATCCGCAGGTACGGCTCGCAGACGTCGCGCAGGAAGTCCGAGATGCGCCGCACCCAGAGGTTGTACGGGAGCCGCACCCACGAGGTGAGGATGTACACGAAGATCAACAGGATGTAGACCCAGAGAAACGTGTCGATCAGCGTGTTCGCGGTCGA
>DATIER010000332.1:0-11163 GCA_035455605.1 Gaiellaceae bacterium | reverse complement strand
GGCGCGCTCGTGGCGGATCAGCTCGTTGCCGACCTGCGGGCCGTTTCCGTGCGTGACGACGAGCTCGCGCTCGGCGAGCAGCGGCCGCAGTGCCGCGGCCGCCTCGCGCAGGTTCGCGCGCTGCTCGGCGGCGGTGCCCCGCTCGCCGGGCCGCATCAGCGCGTTCCCGCCGAGCGCGACGACGGCCGTCACACGAGCGCTTTGTCGCCTATGAGGCCATGCTCGCGGAGGACGTCCTCGAGCGTCGGCTCGCCGAGCTCCTCGAGCCGATACGTGACGCGGAGCGCCGGGACGTCGAAGTCGATCAGCCGCCGCAGGTCGATCGGCGTCCCGATCAGCACGAGCTCGGCGCCGGACGCCTCGATCGTCGAGCGGAGGTCGTCCGTCTGCTGCCGCCCGTAGCCCATCGCCGGGAGCAGCGCGCCGACGTTCGGGTACGTCTCGAACGTCTCCGCGATCGAGCCGACGGCCGCCGCCCGCGGGTCGATCAGCTCGGCCGCGCCGTTCGCCTTCGCCGCGAGCACCGCGGCGCCGTACGTCATCTCGCCGTGGGTGAGCGTCGGCCCGTCCTCGATCGCGAGCACGCGCTTGCCGGCGATCTGCGACGCGTCGCCCTCGATCGCGAACGGCGAGGCGGCAAGGACGATCTTCGCCCCGGGGTTGTGCAGGCGGATCGAGTCGAGCACCGCGTCGACTCCTTCCTGCGTCGCGCTGTCGACCTTGTTCACGACGCACACGTCCGCCATGCGGAGGTTCGTCTCGCCCGGGTGGTAGCGCAGCTCGTGCCCGGGCCGGTGCGGGTCGACGACGACGATGTGGACGTTCGGCTTCACGAACGGCGTGTCGTTGTTGCCGCCGTCCCAGAGGATCACGTCGGCTTCCTGCTCGGCGCGATCGAGGATGGCCGCGTAATCGATCCCGGCGAAGACGAGGTTGCCCTCGGCCAGGTGTGGCTCGTACTCCTCGCGCTCCTCGATCGTCGCGTCGGCCGCCTCGAGGTCCTCGTAGCGCTCGAAGCGCTGCACGGCCTGCTGCGTCAGGTCGCCGTACGGCATCGGGTGACGGAGGACGGCGACCTTCTTGCCCGCGTCGCGCAGCAGCGCGGCGACTCGGCGCGTCGTCTGGCTCTTGCCGGAGCCGGTGCGGACGGCGCAGATCGCGACCGCGGGCTTGGACGAGGTCAGCATCGTCTCGCGCGGCGAGATCAGCTTGTAGGACGCGCCTGCGGCGAGCGCGCGCGAGCCGATGTGCATCACGTGCTCGTGCGTGACGTCGGAGTAGGCGAAGACGACCTCGTCGACCTGGTGGCGCTCGATCAGCGCCTCGAGCTCGTCCTCCGGCTCGATCGGGATCCCGTCCGGGTACAGCTGGCCGGCCAGCTCGGGCGGGTAGACGCGGCCCTCGATGTTCGGGATCTGCGTCGCCGTGAAGGCGACCACCTCGTACTCCTCGCGGCCGCGGTAGACGAGGTTGAAGTTGTGGAAGTCGCGGCCGGCCGCGCCCGCGATCAAGACCCGGGTTCTGTTCATGTATGGAGCTTATGCAGCTACACAGGACAGAGCGCCCGTCAACGGGCGAGGCTAGCTCAGGCGCTCGCGAACCCGGTCGCCGACCGCGGACAGCTCGATCTCGGCGCCGGTCACGTCCTTCAGCAGCTCGTCGGCCGTCGGCTTCTGGCCGAGCGACCACAGCTCGCGCAGCAGTGACCCGGCCTCGCGGCGCGCGAACCAGTCGTTCCCGTACCGCTCGCGCAGGTGGTCGCGCAACTGGCACTCGAATGCCCACGAGCGCAGGTACGAGGTGACGTAGAAGCCGGAGTCGATGTCGGCGAGGTAGTTCGCCTCGCTGATCTCGAACTTGAGCGCGTCGCCGAGGATCTCCGCGTAGCGCCTCGCCATCGACGGAACGTCGTCGGCCTGGTGGAACTCGAGCTCGTAGAGGAGCTTGGCCGAGTAGCGGCGGACGAAGAACAGCAGCCAGAGCATGCCTTCGGCCGCGTACTCCTCCGGCCGCGGGAAGTCGAGGCGCCGCGTGAGCCACGCCGGCTCGTCGGTCAGGTGCTGCATCAGCATCGCCCAGCCCTCGGTGATCGCGACGTCGCCGAGCCGCCGCTCCTCCATCGTCAGCTCGCTCGAGGTGTTGGCGAAGTGCTCGGCGTGACCCGCCTCGTGGAAGAACGCCCGCCAGTCGTCGGCGCCGCCGATCGGCTGGATCACGAGCATCACCTTCTCGGGCACCTCGATCGGCGAGCAGAACGCGCGCGGCGTCTTCGACGGGCGCTGCTCGATGTCGAGGTGGATGTTCTCCTGCCGGTCGAGGTCGATGCCGAGGTCGGACAGGGTCGTCTTCAGCGCCGGCACCAGCTTCTCGGGCGGGAAGCCTCCATCCCACTGCGGCGAGCGGACCATCCGCTGCAGGTCCCAGCGCGCCATCTCGTCGAGCGAGAGGCCGAGCAGCTCGCGTGAGGCCCGGCCCATCTGCTCCTCGTACAGGCGCTCGGTGTCCGCGAGGAACGCCTCGCACTGGGCGGCGAGCTCCTTCAGGCGGAAGCCGAACTTCTCGTAGAGCTCCACGTAGGTCGAGGCGCCGAGCGCCGGCAGCTCGCGGCGGACGATCTCGACGCCGTCGAGGTAGAGCGGGTTCAGGTGCTCCTCGGTCGCCTCCCACATCGCGCGGTCGAGCCGCTCGCGGCGCCCGCGGTCGGGCTCGTTCGCCATCTCGGGCCGGATCATCCGGAAGGGAATCGTCTCGCCGTCGACCTCGACCTCGAGCTCGGCCTCGAGCTCGGCGAGCTTCTCCGCATGCTCGCGCGTGAACTTGCCGAGGTAGCCCTCACAGCCGAACTGCCAGAGCTCGCGCAGGCGGCGGTCGCCGTCGATGCTCGCGCCGACCTGCTGCACCTCGTCGAGATCCGTCAGGCGTGAATGCCGCTCGTAGATGTCCTCGAGCTCGAGCCTGTCCTTGTGACCTGCGTAGTGGAGGTAGTACTCCTCGTCGAGCTCGGCGATGAAGCGATCCGCCTCGGCGCTGTAGGACTCGATCTCCGGGGAGGTCGGCACAGGCCGTAGGATATCCCGGTGCGGGAGATCAGCCTGAAGACGGAGCGGCGGACGCAGCTCGTCGACATCACGGTGGAGGTCGAGGAGGCGCTGAACGGCGCCAACGGCGCGGCGGCAGCGCTCGTGTACGTCCCGCACACCACGGCCGGCGTCACGATCAACGAGGACATCGACCCGGTGCTCGCGAACGACCTCGAGGCGGCGATGGAGAAGATCGTCGAGGACGGCTGGGGCTGGCGCCACGACGACGCCGACGGCCCGAACGCGCCGTCACACGTGCGCGCGTCGCTGATGAGCCCCGAGGTGCTCGTGCCGCTGAGCGAGGGCAAGCTCGCCCTCGGGCGCTACCAGGGGATCTTCTTCTGCGAGTTCGACGGGCCGCGAGACCGCAAGGTCTACGTGACCGCGCTTAGCTGACCCGCAACAGCTTCTTCATCCCAGGTCAACAGTCGCGTCCTACGTTTGAGGCGTGCCGCGACGGCTCCCCGTGCTCTTCGCGCTCTCCGTCGCCGCGGTCGCGACGGCGGTGTTCCTCGCGCGTCCCGGCCATCCTCGAGCTACCGCCCTCGGGATCCACAAGATCCGGCACGTCGTCCTGATCATGCAGGAGAACCGCTCGTTCGACTCCTACTTCGGGACCTACCCCGGTGCCGACGGGATCCCGCGCCGCGACGGCCGCTTCACGGTCTGCTCGCCCGACCCGCAGAACGGCCGGTGCCTGGTCCCGTACCACGACACGCTCGATCGCAACAGCGGCGGCCCGCACGAGCACCTCGACGCGGTCCGCGACGTGAACGGCGGCAGGATGAACGGCTTCGTGCGCGAGGCGCGGCGCGGCCTGATCCGGGGCTGCAAGACCGCGCCGGACGCGCCGATCTGCTCGCTCGGCGCCCGGCGGCCGGACGTGATGGGCTACCACGACCAGCACGAGATCCC
Organism: Gaiellaceae bacterium; assembly: GCA_035455605.1. GTDB lineage: Bacteria > Actinomycetota > Thermoleophilia > Gaiellales > Gaiellaceae > AC-32. The sequence goes on along the minus strand of DATIER010000332.1, from coordinate 7,168 downwards.
GAACTACTGGGCCTACGCGCACGACTACGTGCTCCAGGACCACATGTTCGAGTCGATCTCCTCCTGGAGCCTCCCGCAACACCTGTACACCGTCTCGGAGTGGTCGGCGCGCTGCCGCCAGGCGCACGTGGCCGCGAGCTGCAGGAGCGCGGTCGAGAACCCGCTCGCGCCGCCGCACGAGCCGCAGAACCCGACGAGCCGGACGCCGCACTACGCGTGGACCGACCTGACGTACCTGCTGCACAAGGCCCACGTGTCGTGGCGTTACTACGTGTTCGCCGGCGCGCAGCCCGACTGTGCCGACAACGGCATGGTGTGCAAGCTCCACTGGCAGAACTCGACGACGCCCGGGATCTGGAACCCCCTGCCCTGGTTCGACACGGTGCACCAGGACCACCAGGTGAAGAACATCGTGCCGATGCGGCAGTTCTTCGACGCCGCGAGGAACGGCACGCTGCCGGCGGTCTCCTGGCTGGCGCCGAGCAACCGCGTCAGCGAGCACCCGCCCGCGCTCGTCAGCCGCGGGCAGGCGTACGTGACGAGCGCGATCAACGCGATCATGAGCGGGCCCGACTGGAGCTCCACCGCGATCTTCCTCTACTGGGACGACTGGGGCGGCTTCTACGACCACGTCGTGCCGCCGAAGGTGGACGGCATGGGCTTCGGCCCGCGCGTGCCGGCGCTGATCATCTCCCCGTATGCGCGGCACGGCTACGTCGACCACCAGGTCGCGAGCCAGGACGCCTACACGAAGTTCATCGAGGACCTCTTCCTCGGCGGCCGGCGGCTCGATCCGGCGACCGATGGACGGCCCGACCCGCGGCCGGACGTGCGCGAGGCGATGCCGCAGGTCGGGGACCTGACACACGACTTCGACTTCTCGCAGCAGCCGCGTCCGCCGCTGCTGCTGCCCGAGCACCCGGGCTTCTCGTAGCCTGGGGCGCGTGGCCGCGCCCGTCGCCAGGGACCAGGAGCTCGAGCTCTCGATCGACTCGCTCGCCTACGGCGGAAACGGCGTCGCGCGCCTCAACGGCTTCGTCGTCTTCGTGCGGCGCGGCCTGCCCGGCGATCGCGTGCGCGCGCGTGTGACGAAGGTGAAGCGCAACCACGCCGAGGCGCTCGCCATCGAGGTGCTCGAGCCGGGGCCCCAGCGCGTCGAGGCGCCGTGCAGGCACTACCCGGCGTGCGGCGGCTGCCGCTTCCAGGACCTCGCCTACGAGGCGCAGGTCGCAGCGAAGGCGGAGCAGGTCGCCGACGCGCTGCGCCGGCTCGGCGGGGTCGCGGAGCCGCCGCTCGAGCCGATCGTCCCGGCCGAGGAGGTTTTCCACTACCGCAACAAGCTGGAGTACTCGTTCACGCAGACGCCGTCCGGCCCGGCGCTCGGCTTCCACAAGGCGGGGCGCTGGGACGAGGTGCTCGAGGTGGAGCGCTGCTGGCTGACCACCGACCTCGGCAACGCGGTGCGGAACGCGGTGCGGGACTGGGCCCGCGCGGAAAGGCTCGAGCCGTACGACCAGGCCGAGCACACCGGCTACCTGCGCCACCTCGTGCTGCGCGAGGGCCGGAACACGGGCCAGCTGCTCGTCCAGCTGGTGACCGCACCGGGCGAGCGTTTCGACCGGGACGAACTGGTCGAGGTGCTGCGGCGCTTCCCGGAGGTACGGTCGATCCACTGGGCCGAGAACGAGTCGCAGGCCGAGGTGACGAACCTGCCGACGACGCTCCTCTGGGGCGAGGAGGCGATCGAGGAGGAGCTGTGCGGCCTGCGCTTCCGCGTGCGCCCGAACGCCTTCCTGCAGACGAACACGCGCATGGCCGAGCGGCTGTACGAGCTGGCGCGGGAGTACGCGGCGCTGACCGGCGGGGAGACGGTCTACGACCTCTACTGCGGGATCGGGACCATCGGCCTCACGCTGGCGGCGCAGGCGCTGACGGTGTGGGGGGTGGAGGTCTCGGAGGAGTCGGTCGCGTGCGCGCTGGAGAACGCCGACCTGAACGGGATCACGAACGCGGCGTTCTTCGCCGGCGAGGTTGGAGCGTCGCTGGAGGAGCTCGCGGAGCGTGCGGGCGCGCCGGACGTGGCCGTCGTCGACCCGCCGCGGGCCGGCCTGTCGGGGAAGGCGCTGCGGCGGCTCGCGCGGCTCGAGGCGGGACGCGTCGTCTACGTCTCCTGCAACCCGACGACCCTGGCGGCGAACGTGAAGGAGCTCGAGCGCGACTGGGGCTACCGGCTCGCGCGCGTCCGGCCGGTGGACATGTTCCCGCACACGCCGCACGTCGAGGCCGTCGCGTTGCTCACTCGCGGCTGAGCTCGGTCTCGATCGCCTCGCGGAGCTCGCCCAGGCCGCCGCGCAAACCGGAGATCCGCTCGTCGCCGAGCTGCGCCTCGACCGCCAGCGCCAGCGAGCGGAAGCGCGGACGCGCCTGGCCGAGGAGCTGCCGCCCCTCGTCCGAGAGCTCGACGAGGTACGAGCGGCGGTCGTCCGGGTTCGGCGCTCGCTCGGCGTGGCCGCGCCTCTCCAGCCGCCGCACGCGGAAGAGCACCGTCGAGAGCGGCATCTCCATCCGCGCGGCGAGCGCCGTCGGCGTCCACGGGCCCTCGGCGCCGATGATCACGTAGAACGGGTAGTCCTCGGGCGGGAGCTCGAGGCCCTCCATCGCCGTCGCCAGCAACCGCTCCCGCACCTGGTTGGTGCGGAAGAGGTCGAGCAGGATGGTCTCCGACTGGTCGTCCGGCATTAGCGCAACCTTGTGGTAATGTACCGCAACATTGTGGTAAGTCTCGTTCGCGGCGGGGTCGTCATCATCGCGGTCGCAGTAGTGTGCGGCGTCGCAAGCGGTGCTTCTGCCCCCGAGAAGCTGCACGTCGGGCTGTCCGCCTCGTTCGCCCTCTCTGGAGGCGGCGCGATCTGGGTGACCGATCACACCGGCAACCAGGTCGTCCGCGTCGACCCCGCCGCGGGGCGAGTGGTGAAGCGGGTCAAGGTCGGCGCCTACCCGTTCGGGCTCGCGTACGGTGCGGGCAGCGTCTGGGTGGGCTCGCGCTACGGCGACGCGGTCACGCGCCTCGATCCGGCGACGGGCAGGCGCAGGGCGCGCATCCCCGTCGGCCGGGCGCCGTACGCGCTGGCCTACGGCGGCGGCTCCCTCTGGGTCACGAACGAGGACGACGGCACCGTCAGCCGCATCGGCCCGAAGCGCAACAGGGTGATCAAGACGATCCGCGTCGGCGGTCGCCCGAACGGGGTCGCGGTCGCCTTCCGCAAGGTCTGGGTCGCGGATTACGGCCGCGGCCGGCTGATCCGCATCGATCCTGCCCGCAACCGCGTCGAGAGGAGCATCAAGCTCCCGACGGCCGACTGGATCACGCCCGCCGCAGGCTCGCTCTGGGTCTCGAGCGAGACCGGCTTCGTCTACCGCGTCGAGCCGGCGACGATGAAGGTCGCCGCGAAGATCGCCGTCGGGCAGAACCCGCTCGCGAGCGCCGTCGCCGGCGGCCAGCTCTGGGTGCCGAACATCGACTCCGGCACCGTCTCCGTGATCGACGTCGCCACCGGCCGCGTGCTCCGGACTGCCCCCGCCGGCCCGCAGCCGATCGCGGCGGTCGTCGGCGCCGGCTCCGCGTGGGTCACTTCGGAGCTGGACGGCGATCTCTGGCAGTTCCCCCTCTAGCAAGCGCCCGGCGAACCTCCCGCCAGAGCAGGTCGGCGTTCGGGAGCAGGAAGCCGACGGCCAGCAGCGGCAGCGCCGGGAGGCCGCTCACGTCCAGCCAGGTCGCGAGCGCCATCGTGCCCCCGAGTGAGGCCGTCAGGCACACCCACGTCCAGCCGGTGCGCAGCTGCCAGCGGGCGGCGGCGCCGAGGAAGAGCGCGAAGAAGAGCAGGTCGGGCAGCCCGAGCTTCGCGCCGCCCGGCGCGCCGGGCACGGGAAACGTGAACGAGAGCGCGTCGAAGACCTGCGGCTGCTTGGTCACGATCTCCTTCGTCGGCCCGCGCCAGACCGAGTAGGAATCGACCCAGGGCACGATCAGCGCGACGAGCACGACCCAGCTCAGCTCCTCGAAGAAGCGGAGGAAGCACCAGGCGGCGAACGTCATCGCGCCGAGCTTCGCGAAGTTCGCGACCGGAGCCGCGCCGGCGACCTGGAGCACGACCGCGGCGACGCCGAAGCCGAGCGCGACGCCGAACAGGTATCGCACCGGCAGGCTCCACGCGGGCAGCACGAGCCAAACGAGCCCGAAGACGGCCGGGATCAGGACGAAGCAGAGCCACGCGAGGTCCCACCAGAGCGGCAGCGAGAACCACGACTCGTGCGTCGCGTAGTAGACGCCGATCGCGGCCGACAGCACCGCGAACGCCGCTGCGCGCCGCGGGCTCAGTAGGGCGGAAGCTCCGCCCACCACGGACCGAGGGCCTTGAACGCGTTCCAGAAGCGCGTCTTCGCGGGCGCCTCGTCGAGCGACTCGTCGATGTCCGGGACGTAGAGCCCCTGGATCGTCGGGGTGAAGCGCTGCAGCTCGCCGAGCGACGGCTCGAGCTCGTCGGCGAGCGGGAACTCGACCGCGTTCAGGAACGCGAGCGCGTGCTCGCCCATGACGACGACGAGCTTCGGCTGGACGATGTGCAGCTCGCGTGCGAGCCACTCGCGGGCCTCCTCCTCGTCGCCGCCGGCGAGCTTGAGGCAGTTCGTCCCGTAGACCGCGAGCGGGTCGACGTTCAGGCGCTGCAGCGACTTCAGCAGCGCCTGCCCGGCGCGGCCGTAGAAAGCGACGCCCTCCTGCACCTCGGCGGGCTTGGGGTCGTGCTTGAGCAGGAACACGTCCGCGAGCGGGTGCCCGGAGCCGAGCACCGGGACCTGTCCCTCAGCCGCCGCGCGCGCGATCTCGTCACCGAGCTCGTTCGTCTCGGCGATTGCCTTTTGCAGGTACTTCTCGAAGATCTCGTCCGTCACCGGAGCCATTCGCTCACCGGAGGCATCGCGGGTGCGGGACAGAGGTCGGTCATCACGGGATGGGTCTCCACGGCGAAACCGGACGCGTAGCGTCGCTGGGCCCTGGACCTTTCTCGGCTAGCGAACCCTTTCCTTGGCCTGCGCCGCCCACTTCAGCGACTGCAGATAGAGCAGCGAGCGAGGGCGCCGCAGCACCTGTGCCTCGCGCAGGCTCGCGAGGAACTCCTCGGGCCCGCGGAAGGCGCGCATGCGGAGCGCCCCGGTGCCGACGCCCGGGAGCACGTGGGCGTCGGAGCCCGCTCCCATCGTCAGGTCGTACTTGCGCGCGAAGCGAAGCGCCTCGTCGTTGTACGCCTCGAACAGCAGGCGCGCGTTGTAGACCTCGAACACGTCGATCTGCTGCAGGTGCCGGTGCAGGGTGGCGGCGTCGGGAATCGAGTGCAGACGGTCGAACGGGTGGGGGACGTAGACGATGCCGCCCTGGGCGCGGATCGCCGCGACGGTGTCGGCGAACGAGAGCCCGCGCGGGATCTCCTCCGACAGGAAGAGGCCGATCACCTCGCCCTGGCCGTCGGTCTTGACCTCCTCGCCGGGGATCACGATCAGCTCGCGGCCGCGCGCGAGCTCGACCGCCTCGCGGGCGCCGCCGAAGACGTTGTGGTCGGTGACGGCGATCGCGCCCAGGCCCGTCGCCTCCGCGTGGTCGAGCAGGTCCTCGACCGGGATCTGGCAGTCGTGCGACCACGAGGTGTGCATGTGCAGGTCGGCGACGATCCACTCGCGGTCGGCCAGCGGCTCGGGCGCGCGCTGCTTCCTGCGGCGCCCGGCGAGCCCGCGGTAGGTCTCGTCCAGCGCCTGCGCCGCGGCGGCGAAGCTCTGGCCCTCGGCGGCGGCCCGGGCCCGCTCGCCTTCGCGCCGGCGGTGATCGTCGTCCTCGGCCAGGCGCAGGATCGCGGCCGCGGCGAGGTCGGGCTGCTCGTGGAGCTTGGGGGGCGAGACGACCGCCGCGCCCGCGGCGGCGGCCTCGAGCGAGACGCGGTCGAGCCCGTCCAAGGCGGGCACGAAGACCGCCGCCTCGTTCAGCAGTGGGGCGCGGGCGCCGCCGTCCCGCAGCGTCCGGACGCGGACGCGCCCGCGCAGCGGCCGCGGCAGGGCGGGCCGGCCCGCGAGCGGCTTCGTGCGCAGGAAGACGAGCTCCCAGTCGTCGAGCCGGACGAGCGCGCGGACGACGGCGCGTGTCAGCGACCGCTCCCCCGGCCGCCACTCGAGCACCACGACCCGGCGTTTCGCGGCCGCTCGGAACTGCTCGAGGTCGACCCCGAGCGGGATCACCCGGTAGTCGCCCGGGAGCCGCTGGGCCGCCGCCTCGGCGGTCGCCTCGGAGGTGGCGGCGAGCGCGTCGATGCGTGCCAGGAGCCGCTCCCGCTGGGCGCGGCCGGGCGGGTAGCCGAGCCGCTCGGCCGACAGGAAGGTCGCGACCGCAAACGCGCGCGCGTCGCGGAGCGCGAGGTACGAGAGGCTCGGCAGCCCGGGCTCGAAGCCGTGGACGACGTCGTACTCGCCGCGGGCGAGCGCCAGCGAGAGGTTCGCCCGCACGCCGACGGGCACGCCGATCCGGCTGCGACGCGAGACCGGCACCGCCGGCCCGAGCGCGATCACCTCCGGGCTGCCGCCGTCGAGCAGCGCGCGCCGGCCCTCGATCAGGTCGGCTGCGCGCGTCGACGGCGCCAGGATCGTGACGGCGTGGCCGAGCGCGCGCAGCTCACGGGCGACGCCCGCGACGTGCTCGTTCACGTCGTGTGGCCGCGACCAGGCGAACGGCGTGACCAGGCAGACGCGAAGGCCCATCGGGGCCGAGTGTAGGCGCCGCTAGGCGGTGGCGCGCTCCTTGACCTGCTTCCGGGCGTTCTTGGCGATGAACTGCTCGACGAGCTCGTGGGCCTCGTCGTCCACGATCTGCTTCGGCGGGCTCTTCATCAGGTAGCTCGACGGCCCTTCCAGCGCGCCGGCGACGTTGGTGTTCAGTGCCAGCTTCGCGAGCCGCACGGCGTCGATCACGATGCCCGCGGAGTTCGGGGAGTCCCACACCTCGAGCTTGAGCTCGACGTTCAGCGGGACGTCGCCGAACGCCTTGCCCTCCATGCGGATGTACGCCCACTTGCGGTCGGTCAGCCACGGCACGTAGTCCGAGGGGCCGACGTGCACGTTCGTGGCGCCG
>DATIER010000331.1:0-3282 GCA_035455605.1 Gaiellaceae bacterium | reverse complement strand
GAGCTGGAGGAGCGGCTCGCGAACCAGGAGCGCGAGCTCGCCGCGTACGTCGCCAAGGCCCAGACCGAGCTCCAGCGCCGCGAGTCGGAGTGGTGGCAGAAGCAGCTCGGTGCCGAGGAGGTTCCCGCGGCCTGACCCGAGGCGGGCGGACGGGCGCAGCCCGCACGCCTTCTCTGGTCGGCGCCGCCGAGTCGGCGCCTTAGAGTCGAGGCGTGTCGCGCGTCTCGGTGCGAATAGCGGTCGTCTGGCTCGCCTGGCTCGGCGCAGTCCTCGCGACCGTCGCGGTCGGGCTCGCGGCCGGCGCGTACCGCTGGCGGCTCGGGTGGTACGAGCAACAGGGGCTCTGGCCGCTCTTCTCCTGGGACTACAACTGGTACGAGCTGATCGCGCGGGCCGGCTACCCGGCGCACGTGGCAGACCGCCGGTACGCGTTCTTCCCGCTCTGGCCGCTGCTGCTCCGCTGGGCCGGGACGCACTGGCACGTCGTCGTCGGGGCCGGCGCGGCGTGGGCGGCGAGCGCGGCCGCGTTCTTCGGCGTCTCGGCCGGCCTGCCGCCGGTGCGGCTGCGGAGCGCGCTCGCCCTCGCGTGCTGGCCGGGCTCGTTCGCGCTCGCGCTCGTCTACCCCGACGCGCTCGCGCTCGCGGCGGCCGCGTGGGCCGCGGCGCTCGCGCTGCGCGGTCGGCCCCTGGCGGCGGGAGCGCTCGGAGCGGTCGCGGCCTTCGCGCGGCCGAACGGCGTGTTGATCGCGCTGCCGCTGCTCTGGCTCGGGCGCCGTAGCCTCCGCGGCTGGATCGGCGGAGCGCTGCCGGTCGCGGCGGCCGTCGTCGTCGAGGGCTACTTCTGGGCGCGCAGCGACCGTGCGACCGCGTTCTTCGACGCGCAACGGCTCTGGGGCCGCGGCGGGCCGCACAACTTCCCGCACTGGCTCGACCAGGCCGGGCGGCTCCTCTCGCACCACGGTGCGGTGATCGGGGTCTTCGCCCTCGCAGCCGTCGCTGCGCTCGTGGTGGTGTGGCGCCGCTTCGGCCCGTGGACGGCGGTCGTCGCGGGCTACGCCTGCGCCGTCGCCTTTCTGCTCGCGGCGACGAGGAGCCTGGAGGGGTTCGTCGACAGCGCCCGCGCGGCGATCGTCCTCCCGCTGCTCGTCGTGCTCTGGCGGCTGGGCGATCGCTACCGGCCCTGGGCCGCCTTCGCGACCCTCGTCGTGGTCTCGCTGCTCCTCTCCGGCACGATGCAGAGCTTCGGCCGACAGAGCCTGTTCGCGTTCCCGATCTTCTGGGCGGTCGCGGATGGGCCGCGCTGGCTCCGGTCGCCCTTCCTGGCCGTCGCCGGCATCGCCGGGAACGTCGTCCTCGTGCTGCTGCTGACGCGCTTCGCGCCGTGAAGAGCACGGATGTCATGGGCCGGCCGCTTCGCCCCGCCGTCGACCTGCGTCCGCGGCGCGCTCGAGGGGGCTAGCAGGGCCGGGCCGATGTTGCACGGAAGGTCGAGGAGGTACTTCACCACCATGACCTCCGCTGTCGCGATCTGGAGCACGGGGGTCCGCGCTTCTCGGCTACGAGCCGGCGCGTCGGCGGGACGCGGTCCGGCTCGCCGCAGGTGCCGATGTCGTCGTCGAGGCGAACGGCGTCGGCACCTGCGACAAGAAGCCGGCGGCGGTCCCGGCTCGGCCGCGCAGGTCGACGGCAGGCCGGAAGTGCGGGTGGCGTGAGGATCATCTTCCTCGGCCTCTCGATCACCTCGTCGTGGGGGAACGGCCACGCCACGAACTACCGCGCGCTCGTGCGGGCACTGGGCCGACGCGGCCACGACACGCTCTTCCTCGAGCGGGACGTCCCCTGGTACGCGTGCCATCGCGACGCGCCCGGCGCCGCCGTCCTCTACGGCTCGGCGGACGAGCTCCGGTGGCGCCACGAGGACGCCGTGCGCGACGCCGACCTGGTCGTGGTCGGCTCCTACGTCCCCGACGGCGTCGAGGTCGGCGAGTGGGTGCTCGAGACGGCGGACGGCGCGACCGCCTTCTACGACCTCGACACGCCGGTCACGCTCGCGAAGCTCGACGCGGGTGACGAGGAGTACCTCTCGCCGGAGCTCGTGCCACGCTTCGACCTCTACCTGTCGTTCTCGGCGGGCCCCGCGCTCGAGCGGCTCGAGCACGACTACGGCGCCCTCCGGGCACGCGCGTTCCACTGCCTGGTCGACGCCGAGGCCTACCGCCCGCTCCCGGCCCGGCGCGACCTCGACCTCGGCTACCTCGGCACCTACAGCGAGGGCCGGCAGTCGGCGCTCGAGCGGCTGCTGCTCGACCCCGCCCACTGGGCGCCGGCACGGCGGTTCGCCGTCGCCGGGCCGCAGTACCCGGAGACGATCGCATGGCCGGCCAACGTCGAGCGGATCGAGCACCTGCCGCCCGACGAGCACCCAGCCTTCTTGGCGCGCCAGCGCTTCACGCTCGACGTCACGCGTGCGGACATGGTCGCCGCGGGTTGGTCGCCCTCGGTGCGCCTGATCGAGGCGGCGGCGTGCGGCGTCCCCGTCATCACCGACCCGTGGGAGGGGCTCGAGGCGTTCTTCGTGCCCGGCAGGGAGATCCTCGTCGCCCACTGCGCCGACGACGTGCTCGACTACCTCGCGCTGCCCGACGGCGAGCGGGACGCGATCGGGCGACGCGCACGAGAGCGTGTGCTCCGCAAGCACACCGCGGCGCATCGGGCGCGCGAGCTCGAGCGGCACGTCGCGGCGCTGTCGGACGTGAAGCCGAAGCGGGCGGCGCGCCCTCCATTGGTGGAAGTCGTCAGCGCCGCAACGTTTGAGACGACGGCGTACGGGCGAAGTCGTTCCGCATGAGACTCCTCAATCGCAGCCGCCCCGAGCCCGAGGCCGAGGCCGTCGAGGGCGACGGGGGCCGTCCGCTGCCGGACGAGGCACCCGAGCCGCAGCCGGAGCACGAGGAGCCGCGCCTCCAGGACCCCGGCCCGACAGACCTGTCGAAGCGCGACTACGTCGCGATCCTGAAGCGCGCGTTCAAGCAGTCGAACGAGGACCACATCACGAGCCTCGCGGCCGCGCTCGCGTACTACGCGTTCCTCTCGATCCCGGCCGTGCTGCTGATCGCTGCCGGCGTCTTCGGCCTGGTCGCAGGCCCCAACGCGATCACGACGATCATGGACAAGCTGCACGGGGTGATCCCGGGCCAGGCCACGAGCCTGCTCCAGGGGAGCCTGCAGAGGCTGACCGAGAAGCAGGGCACGAGCATCACGCTGATCGCAGTCGGCGGCGTG
>DATIER010000330.1:0-4910 GCA_035455605.1 Gaiellaceae bacterium | reverse complement strand
GGTCGGGCTGCTCGGGGTAGAAGGAGTGCAGGTACCAGCGGCCGCTCCGCTCGTCCCGGCTCCACGCAGGCCCGCCGAAGGCCGCGATCCAGTTGTTGGGCGGCCCGTCGACCGGCGACCAGATGTACCGGTCGGGGTGCTCGCGAAACCACGGGTGCTCGATCGACGTGTGGCAGGGGACGAAGTCGAGCAGCAGGCGCAGGCCCCGCTCGTGGGCGGCCGCGACGAGCGCGTCGAGGTCGGCGAGCGTCCCGAGGCGCGGGTCGACGCCCGTGTAGTCCGAGACGTCGTAGCCGAAGTCGGCGAGCGGGGAGGGGTAGATCGGCGAGAGCCAGAGCGCGTCGACGCCCAGGTAGACGAGGTGGTCGAGCCGCTCGGCGACGCCGCGAAGGTCGCCGACGCCGTCGCCGTTCGAGTCCTGGAACGAGCGCGGGTAGACCTGGTAGACGACGGCGTTCCGCCACCACATCGCGGCCGCGAGCATACGTTCCGACGGCGCTAGGATCTCCCGCAAAACCCGACCTCAGGAGGATGGAGCCAGCGATGCCAACCGAGCCCGGAAAGATCCGCAACGTCGCCGTCACCGGCCACCGCGGGACCGGGAAGACGTCGCTGGTGGAGGCGATGCTCTTCCAGGCCGGCGCGATCAACCGCCTGGGAACGGTCGAGGGCGGGACGACCACGTCGGACTGGGACGAGGACGAGCAGCGCCGCCAGATGTCGCTGTCGTCCTCCCTCTGCCACCTGGAGTGGCAGGGCAGGAAGATCAACGTGATCGATACGCCCGGCGACGCGGGGTTCGCAGGCGACACGGTGGCCGCCCTCCGCGTCGTCGAGGGCGCGCTGGTCGTGGCGAGCGCAGTGATGGGCGTCGAGGTGCAGACCGCTCGTGTGTGGGAGCGCTCCGAGGCGCTCGAGCTCCCGCGCGTCGTCTTCGTGAACATGCTCGACCGCGAGCGGGCCGACTTCTACCGCGCGCTCGAGCAGTTCCGCACGCAGCTCTCCGAGCGCTGCGTCGCCGTGCACCTGCCGATCGGCAGCGAGCACGAGCTGACGGGCATCGTCGACGTGCTGCACATGTGCGCGTACCTGAGCCCCGACGGCCAGCGCGAGAGCGGCCCCACCGAGATCCCCGACGAGCTCCACGACACGGTCGAGCAGTACCGCACGCAGCTGCTCGACTCGGTCGTCGAGACGGACGAGGGCCTGATGGAGCGCTACCTCGAGGGGGAGGAGCTCGGGCACGAGGAGGTCGCCCACGCGCTCAAGGACGCGGTCACGCGCGGCGAGCTGTTCCCGGTCGCCTGCGGCGTGGCGACGAAGAACCTCGGCACCACGGCGCTGCTCGATCTGCTCGTCGAGGGCGTGCCGTCGCCGGCGAAGCGGCCGGCCTCGATCGACGTCGACGGCGCGGGCACGGCGGCGTTCGTGTTCAAGACCGTGGCCGATCCGTTCGCGGGCCGCATCAACCTCTTCCGGATGCTCAGCGGCACGCTCGACTCCGACGCGACCGTCGTGAACGCACGCTCGCACGGCAAGGAGCGCGTCGGCACGCTGCTCGCGCTCCAGGGGAAGGAGCACGAGCAGGCGAAGGAGTTCGGGGCAGGCGACATCGGCGCGGTCGCCAAGCTGAAGGAGACGACGACCGGCGACCTGCTGCTCGACTCCGAGCACGAGCTCGAGCTGCCGAGGCTCGACTTCCCGGAGCCGGTGATGAGCTTCGCCGTCACCCCGAAGGCGAAGGGCGACGAGGAGAAGGTCGCCTCGTCGCTGCGCCGGCTCGCCGAGGAGGACCCGACGCTCGTCCTGCGCCGCGACCCGCAGACCGGCGACCAGCTGCTCAGCGGGATGAGCCAGATGCACGTCGAGGTCGCGGTCGAGCGGCTGAGAAGCCGCTTCGGCGTCGACGTCGACCTGCACCAGCCGCACGTGCCCTACCTCGAGACGATCCGCAGGGAGTCGCGGGCGCGGCACCGCTACAAGAAGCAGACGGGCGGACGTGGCCAGTTCGGCGACTGCGAGATCGTGCTCGAGCCGCTGCCCGAGCGCGAGGGCTACGAGTTCGTCGACGAGATCGTGGGCGGCGTCATCCAGCAGGGTTTCCGCCCGGCGGTGGACAAGGGGATCCAGGAGGCGATGCAGCACGGCGAGCTCGCGGGCGCGCCGGTACAGGGCGTGCGCGTGCGCCTCGTCGACGGCCAGCAGCACAACGTCGACTCCTCCGAGATGGCGTTCAAGATCGCCGGCTCGATGGCGTTCAAGGACGCCTACGCGAAGGCCGACCCGGTGCTGCTCGAGCCGATCATGGAGGTCGAGGTGAGCGTGCCCGACGACACGGTCGGCGCGGTCAACGGCGACCTCAACTCACGGCGCGGCCGGTTGCAGGGCATGGAGCCGCGCGGCGGGATGACGAGCATCAAGGCCGAGGTGCCGATGGCCGAGATCCTCACGTACTCGCAGGCGCTGACGTCGCTCACGGGCGGGCGGGGCGACTACCACATGCACTTCCTGCGCTACGAGGAGGTCCCGTCGCACATCGCCCAGAAGATCATCGACGAGACCAAGAAGGAGCTCGAAGAGGCCAAGGTCTGAGCCTGTTGGGCTAAGGTCCTCGCGTGATGCGGATCACCCCGCAGACGGTCGATGCGGTGCGCACGTGCGCGATCTGCGAGCGGACGCTCCTCGTCGGCGAGCGCACGGTGCGCTATTCGCCGGACGGCGACAGCTACGTCGACGTCTGCCCGCTCTGCCAGGAGACGGCGCTCGAGTACGGCTGGATCAAGGAGGGCAGCCCGACCTCGCCGGTCGTCGCCGACCGGCGCCGGCGCTCGTGGCTCAGCTCCTTCTTCGGCGAGACGCGCAAGCCGGCGGTGGAGCGGGTCGTGGACGAGCCGATCCTCCGGCGCCTGTCGGAGCCGGAGCTGGCGATGGTCGAGGCCGCCGACCTCTTCAACGAGAGCGCGTTCCGCCGCACGGTCGCCGGGATCGCGAAGAGCCTCGGCGAGCCGAAGGCCTCGATCGTCCCGCTGTCGGGGACGAACAGCGAGGTCGTTCTCACGGTTGCGTGGGACATCTCCTGGTACCAGTACCGGATCAGCCCCGACTCCGGCCAGCCGGTGCGCCTGGCCGAGCGAGGCCACGACCCGCTCGAGCTCGACGCGCTCTTCACGGCGTGGAACGCGAAGCTGACCGGGGACGGCCGCATCGCCCCCGACATCGCTCGCGTCTAGCGCGAGCGGCTCACCTCCCTAGAATCCGAGGCAGGATGATCTACTGCGTGATCCCGCGGGAGCTCGAGGACGAGCTGCTCGACAAGATGGTCGAGTACTACAAGGACAACCCGAACGTGACCGTCATCGTCGACCGCCGCGAGGGTGACGACCGCCGCCGCGGCCGCTCGTACGGCGGCAAGCGCACCATCCGCGACCGGCGTCGCGCCCGCGCAGCCGGAACCTTCCCCGACACGGACGCGCCCGAGAAGGCATAGCGTCCCGGCCGATGGCCGGCTTCTGGGTCCGCCGCCTCGACGAGCTGCCGCTCGTGCCGACCGACGACCCGGACGACTTCGACTGGTACCCGGTGCAGCACCACCTCGGCCTCGGAGCGTTCGGCGTGAACGGGCTCGGCGGCGACGCCGGCACGGTGCTCGTGGCCGAGCACGACGAGCTCGAGAGCGACCAGGAGGAGCTGTACGTGGTCGTCGAGGGAACGGTCACGTTCACGCTCGACGGCGAGGCCCTGCAGGTCTTCTCGGTCAGCTTCGTCGCCGTGCCGGACCCGGCTGTCAAGCGGTCGGCCGTGGCCGCGGAGGACGGGACGCTGCTGCTGGCGATCGGCGCGCCCCGCGGCTCGGGCTTCCAGACCACCTGGAACCAGGCCACCTTCGAGCAGGTGCCGCGGGCCGAATAGAATCGCCGCCCATGGCGACCACGACGAAGACCTTCAAGAACTTCATCGCCGGCGAGTGGGTCGACGCCGCCTCCGGCGAGACCTTCGAGACGAGCGTGCCGGCGACGGGCGAGACGCTCGGCACCTTCCCGAAGTCCGGCCCCGAGGACGTCGACCGCGCGGTCGAGGCCGCGAAGAGCGCCTACGAGGAGTGGCGTCTCGTGCCGGCGCCGCGGCGCGGCGAGATCCTCTTCAGGTTCGGGCAGCTGCTCGCCGACCGCAAGGACGAGCTCGCAGACCTGATGGCGCGCGAGATGGGGAAGGTGCTCCCCGAAGCCGCGGGCGACGTCCAGGAAGCGATCGACATGAGCTTCTACATGGCCGGCGAGGGGCGCCGGATGTTCGGCCAGACCACGCCCAGCGAGCTGCGCGACAAGTTCAACATGAGCGTCCGCCAGCCGATCGGCGTCGTCGGCGTGATCACGCCGTGGAACTTCCCGATCGCGATCCCCAGCTGGAAGATCGCGCCGGCGCTCGTGTGCGGGAACACCGTCGTCTTCAAGCCGGCGACCGACACGCCGCTGCTGGGCGAGCGCTTCGTCGAGCTGCTCGTCGAGGCCGGCGTGCCGGCGGGCGTCGTGAACATCGTCCACGGCGGCGGCGGCGCGGTCGGCGACCGGCTCGTGCGCCATCCGGATGTGCCGGTGATCACGCTCACCGGCTCGCGCGAGACCGGGGTCGAGGTGATGCGCAACGCGGCCGACAACCTCAAGCACGTCCACCTCGAGCTCGGCGGCAAGAACGCGATCATCGTGCTCGACGACGCCGACCTCGACCTGGCCGTCGAGGGGATCGTCTGGTCGGCCTTCGGCACCTCGGGTCAGCGCTGCACGGCCGCCTCGCGCGTGATCGTGCAGGAGGGCGCCTACGAGGAGCTGCAGTCGCGTCTCGTCGCCGCTGCGGAGAAGCTGCGCCTCGGCCCCGGCTGGGAGCAGGGCGTCGACGTCGGCCCCGTGATCAAC
>DATIER010000329.1:0-5696 GCA_035455605.1 Gaiellaceae bacterium | reverse complement strand
GCCGCGAGCGCGATCAGGACCAGCTCGACGTCGATCCACGTCACGCCTCACCCTGCTCGGACGCCTTGGCCGCCCGCTTCGCCTCCTTGCGCGCGTCGCGGGCCGCCTTCTGCTCGGCCGCCTTCGCCTTCGCTCCCTCGTACGACTCGCCGACGAGCTGCTTGCCGCCGCTCCAGCCGAAGGCCCAGGTCATGAGGACGATCCCGAAGACGATGTTCCAGGCGGTCGTCACCAGCTGCTGCGCCACGGAGTAGGCGGCGGCCTGGTCGGAGCTGGCGACGCCCTTCAGCGACGCGACGTTGAACGCCTGGTTGACGCCGGCGCCCCCGGGCGTCGCCGAGGTGACGTTCGCGATCGAGTTGCCGCCGGCGATGCGCATCAGGGTGTGGAAGCTGACCGGGATGTCGTAGGCGCTGAGGAACACCGCCATCACGCCGAGGCTCGCGATCCAACCGAGCAGCGACGGCGTGAACACCCGGATCATGTACTTGCGCGGCTCGGCGAGGATGGCGCCGCCCTCCTTGGCCTCCTCCCACCACTTCACCACCCGCGGCCAGAGCCGCCGCACGACCAGGTAGATCAGGTAGCAACCGCCGATCAGCAGGATCGCCGTCCCCCACGGGTGCGCGCTGACGAAGCCGAACTTGATGTCGAACGAGCCCCCGACGCTGAGGAACAGGTAGAGGTAGGTGAAGGCGCCGATGACGGTGAAGAAGATCTTCTCGACCGCGTACGCTCCGAGGATGGCGGCGAAGGTGGCGCCGGCGATCACCGTCGTGAACATCAGGAGCAGCGCGAGCGTGCCGAGGTTCGCGGGCAGGATCCCGTTCAGCGCGACCGACGCCGCGTAGCACGCGAGCACGTCGAGCCATCGCATCCTGCCCGGGTAGGCGAAGTGCAGGATCGAGTACCAGGCGAAGGCGGTGAGCGTCGTCTGGACGGTCTTGAGCGCGCAGCCGGCGACGATGTACGCGGGCGAGATCGCCGAGAGGGTGTCCCAAAAGTCCGAGAACCACTGGCGCAGGTTCCAGCCGAGCAGCTGCGCGGCGGCGCCGACGACGAGGATCACGACGGCGCCGCGGAGCAGGCGCCCCCACCGGATCTTGCGCTTGGGCTTCGGCTCGGCGATCGGGGCCGCGACGCTCATCGCAGCCACGATCCTCGCTCGCCGTGAGGCGCGCATCATCCGAACCGGGCGATGAGTGGTGTGCTCGGCGCTGATGGAGTCGCCGACGAGCCGACGACGAGAGGAGAGCTGGATGCCGGTGCTGGCGAACTACCCGTTCTGGGACGCGTTCTGGTCGATCGCCGTCTTCTTCGCGTTCGCGATCTGGATCTACCTGGTGATCAGGACGCTGGTCGACCTCTTCGGCCGCCACGACCTGAGCGGCGGGGCCAAGGTGGCCTGGGTCGTGTTCATCTGCCTGATCCCGCTGATCGGCGTGCTCACCTACATCCTGGTGCGGCCGCCCGACGAGCGGATGCGGATCGCCTGACGCGGCCGTGACCGCGGAGGACACCGCCGCAGCACCGTCGGCGTCGCACTTCCGCGACCTGGCCAGGGGCGAGCGGCTCGCCGGCTTCGTCTACGGCACGATCCTGACGCTCTCGGTCGTCGTCGCGGGCGCGCGCGCCTTTCCGCACGACCCCGGGCACGTCGCGGAGCTGGTCGCCGTCACGTCGGTCGTCTTCTGGGTCGCGCACGTCTACGCCCACTGGCTCGGCGAGAGCGTCTCGCACGGAGGGCATCTGTCCTTTGCCGAGCTGCGGTGGGTGACGTCGCGGGAGTGGTCGCTCGTCGAGGCCGCGGTGCCGCCGGTCGCCGCGCTGCTGCTGGGTGCCGCGGGCTTGCTCTCCGAGCAGGCGGCGGTCTGGCTCGCCTTCGGCCTCGGGCTCGGCGTGCTCTTCGTCGAGGGAATCGTGTTCGCCCGCATCGAGCGGCTGGGGCTGCTCCCGGCCGTGCTGGTCGTGCTCGCCAACCTCGGCTTCGGGCTCCTGCTCGTCGCGCTCAAGCTGGTCGTCGGGCACTGATCGCCCGCTTGGGGTGATGCCAGCGGCACCGCGCCGCGGCGAAAGTGCCCCCGCGATGGCGACGACCGAAACGGCGGCAGTCTCCGAGGACGGCCAGCCGCCGGGCTCCGGGGAGGACGCGCCGCGGAAGAGGTTCAAGTTCCCGACGGCGTTCACGGTCCTCGCGATCGTGCTCCTCCTGGTCTGGATCGCGTCCTTCTTCGTCCCCGCCGGGCGCTACAAGATCGACCCGGCGACGGGGTCGCCCGTCCCCGGCACCTACCACGAGCTCGCCTCCTGCTCGGCCGTCGCGGCCGGCGGCGTCGCGCTCGACGTCCCCTCGCCGGCGGAGAGCGGCGTCGCGCCGTCGGATGCGCAGTCGGCGCCGAACGCGAAGGTGACGCCCGACCCCGGGATCAACTGCGTCGACACCTCCTTCACCTACCGCTTCAAGCAGCTCTGGAACGCGCCGCCGAACGGCCTCTACGGGATCGAAGGGAGCAACGGCTTCGTCGGCCCGTGGGAGGCCGGCTTCCTCTACGGCTCGGCCGCGATCTTCTTCTTCGTGCTCGCCGTCGGCGCCTTCATCACGGTGACGATGAAGACGGAGGCGATCCAGACGGGGATCGGCCGGCTGGCGGTGCGCTTCCGGCACAGCGGCGCGGTCCTGATCGCGATCCTGATGACCGTCTTCGCGATCGGCGGGACGAGCTACGGCATGTGGGAGGAGACGCTCGGCTTCTTCGTGCTGCTCGTGCCGCTCACGCTCGCGCTGCGCTACGACCGGATGGTCGGCGCCGCGATCATCTTCCTCGGCGCGGGCAGCGGCGTGATCGGGTCGACGGTCAACCCGTTCTCGACCGGCGTCGCCTCTGACGCGGCCGGCACGAGCATCGGCGACGGCATCGGCCTGCGCATCGCGCTCTGGGTGACGCTCGTCGCCTGCGCGATCGCGTACGTGATCTGGTACGCGCGCCGGGTCAGCGCGCACCCGGAGAAGTCGGTGGTCGGCATCTCCGTCGCCGACGCCGCGGAGGCCCAGGGGCTGGTCGACGACGTGCCGCGGCTGACCGGGCGCCAGAAGGTGATCCTGCTCCTCTTCGGCGGCACCTTCGGCCTGATGATCTACGGCTTCATCCCCTGGAACGACCTCTGGCAGGAGGGGTTCGGCAAGAACTTCCCGCTCCCGACCTTCCACGACTTCTACTTCCCCGAGGCTGCGCTGCTCTTCCTGCTGATGGCGGTCGTGATCGGCGTGATCGGCGGCTTCGGGGAGGAGGGAACGGTCTCGTCGATCGTCGCGGGCGCGGCCGACTTCCTCGGCGCCGGCCTGATCATCGTGCTCGCGCGCGGGATCACGGTCGTGATGAAGAACGCCTACATGACCGACACGATCCTGCACTGGATGGAGAACGCCGTCTCCGGCACCTCGACGGGCGTCTTCGCGATCCTCGCCTTCATCGTCAACATCCCGATCGCGTTCCTGGTGCCGTCGTCGTCCGGCCACGCCGCGCTCGTGATGCCGATCCTCGCGCCGCTCGCCGACTTCGCGCACGTCCCGCGCGAGATCGTCGTGACCGCGTTCCAGTCCGCTTCGGGCTTCGTCAACCTCGTCACCCCGACCTCGGCCGTGATCATGGGCGGGCTCGCTCTCTCGAAGATCGGCTACAACCGCTACCTGAAGTTCGTCTGGCCGTTCGTGGCCGTCGTCTTCGTCGTCTGCTGCGCGTTCGTCGGGATCGCGGCGGCGGTCAGCTAGTGATGAAAGGAGACTCGATGTCGACCGTGACCGCGCCGGCTCTCGGCGCCAACTCCGAGGTCGGTCAGCTGCGGACGGTGATCGTCCACCGGCCCGACCTCGCCCACGAGCGGCTCTCGCCGACGAACTGCCACGAGCTGCTCTTCGACGACGTGATCTGGGTCCGGCGCGCGCGGCAGGAGCACGACGCGTTCGTCGACCTGATGCGCGAGCGCGGCACCGAGGTGCTGCTCTTCCACGAGCTGCTCGCCGAGACGCTCGAGGACGCGGATGCGCGCGCGTGGGTGCTGGAGCGGCGGCTGCGACCGGAGGAGGTCACGGCGATGTTCGCCGACGACCTCACCGCCTGGATGACGGAGATGCCCGCGGACGAGCTGGCGACGCGGCTCACCGGCGGCGTCACGGTCGCGGAGCTTCCCGAGGACGTCCACTCGGTCGTCAAGGGGGCGATGCGGCCGACCGACTTCGTGCTGGCGCCGCTGCCGAACCAGCTCTTCATGCGGGACACGAGCGCGTGGATCTACGGCGGCGTCTCGATCAATCACATGTACTGGCCGGCGCGCCAGCACGAGACGCTCAACCTCGAGGCGGTCTACCGCTTCCATCCGCGCTTCCGCGACGCGGGCTTCCCGATCTGGTACGGCGGCTTCGACCACGACTGGGGCGCAGCCTCGATCGAGGGCGGCGACATCATGCCGGTCGGCGACGGCGTCGTCCTGATCGGCCAGGGCGAGCGCACCACCGCGCGCGCGGTCAGCATCCTGGCGAAGAACCTGTTCGAGGCCGGCGCCGCTCGCCTGGTGATCGGCGCGCTGATGCCGAAGGGCCGCGCGGCGATGCACCTCGACACGGTCTTCACCTTCTGCGACCGCGACGTGGTCACGATCTACGAGCCGGTCGTCTCCGAGATCCTGCCGGTGCGGTACACGGCGAACGGCGACGGCGGCGTCTCGGCCGAGCTCGTGGAGCGGCCGTTCCTCGACGAGGTGTCCGAGCAGCTCGGGATCGAGAGCCTGAAGACGGTCACCACCGCCGGCGACGAGTTCGAGGCCGAGCGGACGCAGTGGGACGACGGCAACAACGTCGTCGCGCTCGCGCCCGGCGTGGTCGTGGCGTACGAGCGCAACGAGGCGACCAATGCGAAGCTTGCGAAGGCGGGGATCGAGGTCCTCGCGATCGCCGGCCAGGAGCTCGGCCGCGGCCGCGGCGGCGGCCACTGCATGACCTGTCCCGTCTCCCGCGATGCCTGAAAGGAGCACGACCGAATGAGCACCGTCACCAGCTTGCGAGGACGGCACTTCCTCACCCTCAACGACTACTCGCCCGAGGAGATCACCTACCTGCTCGACCTCGCGGCGGAGCTGAAGGAGGCCAAGCGCGAGGGCCGCGAGGAGAAGCACCTCTCCGGCAAGAACGTCGCGCTGATCTTCGAGAAGGACTCGACCCGTACGCGCTGCGCCTTCGAGGTGGCCGCGTACGACCAGGGGGCGCACGTCACCTTCATCGGGCCGACCGGATCCCACATGGGCCACAAGGAGACCGTCAAGGACACCGCGCGCGTGCTGGGCCGCATGTACGACGCGATCGAGTACCGCGGCTTCGGCGAGGAGATCGCGGACGAGCTCGCCGCGTACGCCGGCGTCCCCGTCTACAACGGGCTCACCGACGAGTGGCACCCGACGCAGATCCTGGCCGACTTCCTCACCTTCCGGGAGCACGTCCCGAAGCCGCTCGACGAGGTCGCCTTCTGCTACCTCGGCGACGCCCGCTTCAACATGGCGAACACGTACCTCGTCGGCGGCGCGAAGCTCGGCATGGACGTCCGCATCGCCGCACCGACGTCGCTCTGGCCGCACGACGACGTCGTCTCGTTCGCGCGCGGGGTCGCCGGGGAGACCGGCGCCAAGGTCACGATCACGGAAGACGT
>DATIER010000328.1:0-3747 GCA_035455605.1 Gaiellaceae bacterium | reverse complement strand
TCGTGGACAGCGTTCCTCGTCGTCGCGCCGTGACACCTGCGGGCGCATCGTCTTCGAGCTAGGCTCGCGAGCGACGCGATGGTCGTGGTCGGAGTCGACGGTTCGGAGGGTGGCGCGGCAGCGCTCGAGTTCGCCGCGGCGGAGGCGGCGCTGCGGAAGGCTCGGCTCCGCGTCGTGGCGGCGTGGCACGTGCCGCTGGCCGCCTTCGGCAGCGGTTTCGCCCCGCCCATGGATCCCGCGACGTTCGACGCCTTTCGGGCAGCCGCCGAGCAGGTCGCGGAGGATGCGGCCGCGGCGGCGAAACAGCTGCAGCCCGGGCTGGACGTCGAAGGGCTCGCCGTCGAAGGGCAACCCGCGGACGTGCTCGTCGAGCAGGCCGCCGACGCCCAGCTGATCGTCGTCGGCAGGCGCGGCCTCGGCGGGTTCAAGAGCCTGCTGCTCGGATCGGTCAGCCAGCAGGTCGTGCACTACGCGACCTGCCCCGTCGTCGTCGTGAACCAGCCGGCGACGGGCTCCTGAGCCGACCTGCGTGCGCGCGGCGGCCGTCGTGCCCGCCGCGAGACGACGTCAGCCCCGGGTCGCCTCGTCGGGGCGGTCCGTGTGCTCGACCAGACGCGCGAGCTCCACCCGCGTCGAGACGTCGAGCTTGCGGAAGCTGTTGCGCAGGTGCGTCTCGACCGTCTTCGGGCTGAGGAACAGCTCGGCGGCGATCTCCGGGTTCGTCTTGCGGTCGACGACGAGCCGCGCCACCTGCAGCTCGCGCTCGGTCAGGGCGGCGACGCCGTCGGCGCCGGGTCGGCCCGGGTGGGAGCGCCGGTAGGGGCGGCGGCCGAGCTTGCCCAGCTCGCGCTCGGCGGCCTGCCGGTAGCGCACCGCGCCGCACGCCTCGAGCGCGGCTGCCGCGTGCCGAAGCTCCGCCACCGCCGCGTCGGTCTGGCCGTCCCGGGCGAGCGCGCGCCCGGCGAGCGTGCGGGAGAGGCCCTCCTCGACGGGAGCGCCGACCGCGTGGGCGGCCTCCGTCGAGGCGCGCGCACGTTCGATCGCGCGATCGGTGTCGCCCGCGTGCAGCGCCACCGCGGCGACCGCGCGATCGGCGCAGGCGGTCGCGAGCCGGAGGCGCGTGGCGGCGGCCGTCGCCTCGGCCCGATCCGCCGCGCGCCCGGCAGCGCTCGGCTGCTCGAGCGCGAGCCAACACCGTGTCAACAGTTCGAGGCCGTAGGCGCGCCAGCTCGCCGGGATGAGGGCCAGCTCTTCGCCGCCCGCGCTCGTGCGGAGCAGCTCGACCGCCCGGCCGGCGTTTCCGGTCTCGACCAGGACGTAGGCGAGCCGCACGGCCGCCCAGGCTGCGACGAAGCCCTCGTCGAGGCCACGCGTCAGCTCGACGCCTTCCTCCGCCGTCGCCAGGGCCGTGTCGATGTCGCCCGCGGCGAGCGCGACCGCCGAGCGGTTGAAGAGGTTGCCGGCGAGTGCCGGCGGCGAGCCGAGCAGGCGCCCCGACTCGATCGCGCCGTCCAGCAGATCGGCGGCCAGGGCCAGCTTCCCGCGCACGTACCAGATCCGGGGCAGCACCGGGTACAGGCGGTGCAGGGGATCGCCTCGCCCACTCGTACGGCCGAGCTCGAGCGCGCGGGTGGCGTGCGCGTCGGCCTCGGCGTAGAGGTCGAGGTAAACCTCGGCGATCGCGAGCCAGCCCGCCGAGTCGGGCCGGCGCGAGAGCTCCTCGTCCGAGGCCCCGTCGACGAGCGCGGCAGCCTCGGCCCGGAGTGATCGCGCCGTCTCGGTGGGCCCGGCCATGCTGGACGCGAACGCGCGCATGACCCGGGCGGCGGCGATCAGGCCCGCATCTCCGGCGGCGTCCGCCGTGTCCACGGCCTCCGCCGCCCAGGCGCTCATCGCGTCGTAGCTCGAGCGGTAGAACTCGTTCAGCGTCAGCTCGATCAGGAGCTCCGTCGCCGCGGCCGGGGCGGCGCCCGGCAGGGCGTGCAGCGCCCGCTCGAGGCGCGCGTGTGCCTGCTCGTAGCGGCCGAGGAAGCGCTCGACTCCGGCGCACGTCGTCGCGACCGTCGTCTGCAGGTCGACGGCGTGCTCGGGGACGATCGCGAGCGCCTCCAGCATCGTCTCGTGGCTGTCGGCGAAGTGGCCGGCGGCGGCCCAGGCTCTCGCGCGCGCGAGCAGCAACTCGACGCGATCCGCGGCGGGCGTCGAGTCCGGGAGCAGCCGCAGCGCGTCTCCGAACCAGCGCGCGGCGCTCTCGGGTGCGAGCCGCGCCGCCTCGTCGCCCGCCTGGCGAAGCACAACGACGGCCGCGCTGTCACCTCGCCGTGCCGACCGCTCGACGTGATGGGCCCGCGCCGCGGCACTCGCGCCCCGCCTCGCGAGCGTCTCTGCACAGCGCTCGTGCCCGGCGAGCCGCCAGCCGCCGGGGGTGCTCTCGTACACGGCCCGCCGAATCACGGGATGGCGGAAGCGGAAACGCCGGGGGACGTCGGTCGGGCGGACGACGTCGAGCTCGAGCAGCTCGTCCACCGCGTTCACCGCCGTCGTCTCGGCCATCGCCGCCGCGGCCGCTGCGAGCTCGAGCTCGAACGGATCGCCTGCGACCGCGCCTCCCTCGAGCAGGAGGCGGCCGGCGTCGGTGAGCAGCGCAAGCTCCTCGCTCAGCGAGGCCGCGACCGCGGGCGGGACGTCGAGCCCGCTCAGCGCGAGCCCGGGGTCGGAGCCGGCCCCGCCGGCGCGCCCGGCCGAGCGGGCGAGCTGGTCGAGGTAGAAGGGGTTGCCGCCGCACTCCTCGTAGAGGAGGGCGGCGTCGGCGTCGTCGACGCGTCCGGCGAGGAACGCTCGAGCTTCCGACGGCGTGAAGGCGCCGACTTCGACGCGGGTGAGGGCGCCCGCGCGAACGCTCCGGTCGAGCGCGACCGCGAACCGCTCCGGCGCCCGGCGCGGGCGCAGCGCGACCGCGACGAGGACGGCGGCCGCGGGCGGCCGGCGCAGCAGGGCGTCCAGCAGCTCGGCGGACGCCGCGTCCGCCCAGTGGAAGTCGTCGAGCACGAGCACCAGGGGCGTTGCGCGCGCGAGCTGCTCGAGCAGCGCTCGCACCGCCCGGTGGCTGCGGTAGCGCTCGTGCTGGAGCGCAACCGCGCGACCCGCGGCGAGACGGGAGAGCGACGGCAGGACCTGCGCGAGCTCCGCCTGCACGTCGAGGTCGAGCGTCGAGAAGCGGTCGGGGTCGAGGCTCTCGACGTACTCGTCCAGCGCGTCGACGAAGACGGAGAAGGGCAGCTCGCGCTCGAGCTCGGAGGCCGACCCCGCCAGCACGAGGTGGCCGCGGCGCTCCGCCCGAGCGGCGAGCTCCGCCAGCAGGCGCGTCTTGCCGATCCCGAGCTCACCCACCAGCTCGATCGCGGCCGGCGGGCCACGCTCGAGCCCGCCCAGCACCCGCTCGAGCAGATCCAGCTCCTCGCCGCGCCCGACGAAGAGGTGCTGCTCGCTCGTCTCTCGTCGTCCGAGCACGTGCGCCATCGCGCCTCCTCCGGAGGTAGGCAATCGGTGCACGGCGCCGCCGCCCCTCCATCCGCGAAAACACGGTTCGCGGCTCAGTGGTTTCTACGGATGCCAGGCGATCAGGGCGCAGGTTCAGGGTGCCCGCCCGATGTCGCCGCTGCTCCGGCGCGCCAAGCTCGAGGCGTGTCTCGTTACCTGCTCGAGCACCGGCACGAGCCGCGGGAGTGCGGCGTCGTGTTCGCGTCG
>DATIER010000327.1:0-8155 GCA_035455605.1 Gaiellaceae bacterium | reverse complement strand
GATCTTCAAGAGCGTGGGCGCCGCCCGGCACCGCCGCCTCGGGACGGTGCACGCGCGCCTGAGCGGGTGGATGTTCCTCGCCAGCGCGCCGATGTCGCTCGTCGGCGTCTGGACCGCGAGCCGGCTCGAGCACGCCTACGGCGACAGCGCGCAGTCCGTCATGGCCCGCGTCCTCGGCGTCGCGCTGCTGCTCGGCGCTGCCGGCCTGTTCGCCAAGAGCTTCGTCCACTACGAGGAGCGCAGTGACGCGCCCTTCCTGCTGACCCGGCGCGACCGCCTGGCCGCGATCGCGATCGGCTTCTTCGGCGGGTTCATCGTCGGGCTGACCTCGGTCGGCACGGGCGTCTTCTTCGGGCTGACGATGCTGATCGTCTTCCCGCTGCGCGCCGCGAAGATCGTCGGCACCGACATCTTCCATGCCGCCGCGCTGCTCTGGGTGGCAGGCGTCGGGCACCTCGTCGCCGGCAACGTCGACCTGCACGCGGTCGGCTGGCTGCTCATCGGCTCGATCCCCGGCGTGCTGATCTCGAGCCAGTTCACGCTGCGGATGCCCGAGCGGACGCTGCGCGTCGGGCTCGCCGCCGTGCTGCTGCTGAGCGGGATCAAGCTGCTCGACTTCCCGCACGCCGACGTGGTGCTCGTCGCGGCGGCGGCGGCCGTGGTGGCGGGGTTCGGCGCCTGGGGATTCGCCGCCCGCTCGGGACGGCGCCGTAGCGTCGAAACCGCTGCCTAGGTCCATCTAGACTCGCCTTTCCCGTGGCGCGCATCCTGCCGACCGTGGTCGTGCTGGCTCTCCTCGGCTGCACGGCCGCGGCCTTCGCGGTCACCGAGGGACTGAAGCTCGAGCGCAGCCCGATCTCGCGCACCAACGTCGACAAGGTGATCGCGCCGGACTCGGCCTCGCACGCGGCTGCGTCGATCCAGTTCGTGCTGCGCAAGGGCGACCGCGTGACGGTCGCGATCGTGAACGGCAACGGCGAGGTCGTCCGGACGATCGTCCGCTCGCGGCTCGAGCGGCCCGGTGCCGTCCAGTTCACCTGGAACGGGCGCGGCGACGGCGGCGAGGTCGTGCCCGACGGCTTCTACCGCCCGCGCGTCCACCTCGCGCACGAGCGGCGCACGATCCTGCTGCCGAACCCGATCCGCATGGACGCGACACCACCCCTGATCCGGCTCGCCTCCGTGCGGCCGCGCGTGATCGCGCCCTTCGGCAAGAACAGCCTGACGCGGATCAGGTACCAGACGAGCGAGCGCGCGCAGGCGCTCCTCTACGTCGACGGCGCTCCGAAGACGCACGTCCGCCGGTTCCTGCGCGCGGGCAAGTTCGAGTGGGGCGGGCGCGCCGCCCGCGGCCTCGGGCCCGGCGCCCACCGGCTGCGGCTGCGCTCGATCGACCTGGCGACGAACGTCGGCCCGCCCAGTCGCGCGCTGACGATCGTCCTCCGCTTCGTCGAGCTCCGTCCGCACCTCGTGCGTGTTGCGGCCGGGCGGCGCTTCGGGTTCCGCGTGCTCAACGCGCAGCGCTACGCCGTGCACTTCCGCTCGCTCCACGAGGAGCACGCCGGCCCGCTGCTGATCCTGCGCGCGCCGAGGCAGCCCGGCCGCTACGTGCTGCGGGTCGCGACGGACGGTCATGTCGCCCGCGCGATCGTGGTGGTGACGAAGTGACCGCGCAGGCCGCGGGCGTCGTCGGGAGCCTCGGTCTCGCGCTGCTGCTCGTCGGGCCGGGCCGGGCCTGGCGGCTCGGCGGGCTCGGCGCGTGGGCGGCAGGGAGCGTCGTGCTCGCCGGCTACCTCGCGCCGCACGGGCACCGCCCGCTGCTCGGCGCTGCGGCCGTCGTCGGCGTCCTCGCCGCCGTCGGCGGCGCCTACGTCATCCACCGCTGGCCCTTCGTCCTCCCCTTCGCGGCGCTCGTGTGCGTCGCGGCTCGCATCCACGTCCACGTCGGCTCGACCGAGGCGAACCTGCTCGTGCCGATGTACCTGGTCGTCGCCGCGGCGGCGTTCCTGCTCGCCTGGGAGCTCTGGCAGGGCGACCGACGCGTGAAGGAGCTCGGCCCGGTCGCGTGGCCACTCGCGGCGTTCGTCGGCTGGGGCGGGATCTCGATGCTCTGGACGCAGGACGTCCGGCAGGGCGCGATCGAGCTGCTCTTCTTCTACCTGCCGTTCGGGCTGCTCGCGGTCGCGCTCGCGCGCCTGGTGTGGACGCGGCTGATCGCGCTCGGCCTGCTCGTCGAGCTGACGGCGATGGCCGTCGTCTTCTCGGCGATCGGGATCTACCAGTACGAGACGCGCGACGTGTTCTGGAACCCCAAGCTGCTCGTCTCCAACGCCTACGCGCCGTTCTTCCGGGTCAACTCGGTCTTCTGGGACCCGTCCATCTACGGGCGCTTCCTCGTCGTCGCGATCCTCGCGCTGCTCGTCGTGGTGCTGTTCGTGCGCGAGCTGCGGGCGGTGCTCGCTGCCACCGCGGCGATCGCGGTGATCTGGGCGGGGCTCTACTTCTCGTACTCGCAGTCGAGCTTCGCCGCGCTCGCGGTCGGCGTCGTGATCGTCGCCATCTTCGCTTGGGGCCGACGCGGGATCGCGCTCGCCGTGGCGACGGCGCTCGTGATCGGCGCCGCCGCGCTCGCGGTGCCGAGCGTCCGCCACGACCTCTTCGGCCAGCGCACCGGCAAGAGCGCGACCAGCGGCCGCGGCACGCTCGTGCGCCGGGGGCTGCACATCGCCGTGCACCATCCGGTCGCCGGCGTCGGCCTCGGCGGCTTCAAGCGCGCCTACGCCGACCTCGCCGGCCTGAAGGGCAGGGAGCCGAACGCGGCCGCCTCGCACACGACGCCGGTGACGGTCGCGGCCGAGGGCGGGATCGTCGGTCTCGCGCTGTTCGTCTGGCTGCTCGTCGCGGCGCTCCTGCTCGCGTTCCGCCGCTTCGCACGCGACCCCGCCGGCCTGGCCGCGCTGACCTTCGGCGCGATCGTGGCCGCGATCGCAGTCCACAGCCTCTTCTACAACGCGTTCTTCGAGGACGCGACCGTGTGGGGCGCGATCGGGCTCGCGGCCGCGCTACCGCGCCGGCGAGACGAGCGCCCGGATGCGCCGCAGCTCGACCGGGAGGTAGAACCCGAGCGGCAGCAGGGCGAGCGGGTAGACGGCGCTGAGCAGGACGGCGCCGGCGAGCGGAACGTGCAGGCTCTTCCCGAGCACCGTTAGCCCGACGGCCGCGCCGGCGGCGAGCGCGAGCCGGCGCCACTGGTAAGGCACCGGGAAGACCTGCTGCGCGCGGATCGTCATCCCGAAGAACATGACGAGGTAGGCGACGAGGGTCGAGACCGCGGCGCCCATCATCCCGTAGGACGGGATCAGCGCGAAGTTGAGGCCGATGTTCACGGCCGCCGCCGTGCCGGTCACGACCCAGTTGAACTGCGTCCGCTTCGCCCGGCCGATCCCGATCGACATCACGTTGAAGGCGATGAAGGCGGTGCCGCCGAAGACGAGCAGCGGCACCACCTCGGAGGCGCCGTAGAACTTCGGCGTCGTCAGCAGCCGCACGATCCACGGCGCGAGCAGCGAGAGCGCCAGCGAGAGCCAGCAGCACGCGTACATGACGTAGGTGAGCACGAAGGCGTAGGTGCGTTTGGCGTCGTCGTCGCTCTTGATCGAGTAGGCGAACGCCGGCCAGGCCGTGCGCAGCGCGATCAGCAGCAGCAGGAGCGCGGTCGAGATCCGCACCCCGACGGAGTAGAGGCCGTTCTCGGTCAGGCCCTTGATGTGGACGATGAAGAAGCGGTCGGAGAGGTCGATCACCCAGAGCGCGATTCCCGACGGCACGAGCGGGAGGCCGAAACGCTGCATCTGCCGGAAGAGCGGCCGGTCGAACTCGAGCCCGAGCTGGAAGCGCCGGTAGCCGAGGAGCACGAAGAAGACCGCCAGCGTCCCGGTGAAGTTGCCGGCGATCACGCCGGTCGCGCCCTTGTGCCAGACGGCGACGAGCAGGATCGTCGCGACGACGGTGATGATCACGTTCGCGAGCGTCGCGGCCACGTAGCTGACGGAGCGCTCTTCGACCCGGAAGAGCGAGGTCAGCTGCTCGTAGTTCATCTGCGCCCAGAGGAGGACGAGCGCCGCGCGGACGACGCTGGCCTTCGAGTCGGTCGTGAAGAGCAGGTGCGAGATCTGCGGCGCGAGGATCCAGCCGACCACCAGGCCGAAGGTGGCCATGCCCATCGTGAACCAGAAGGAGGTCCGGACGACGGTCGTCCGGCCGGCGTCGTCCTCGGCGTCGAAGTAGAAGCGGAAGAACGCCATCGAGATCCCCATGCGCAGCACGATCACGAGCACCACGGTCAGCGACATGAGCGTGTCGACGACGCCGACCTCGCCCGGCGTCAGGTAGCGGGTGACGACCGGCAGCAGGAAGACGCTGATCAGCCGCGAGACGACGGCGCCGAGGCCGTAGATGGCCGAGTGCTTGGCGAGCCGTCCGAGCTGTTGCGCGATCACCGCACCAAGTTTGGCCGAAGGACCCCTCGGTAGACTCCGCGATCGTGCCTCTGAGCGGGAAAAAGATCCTGATGACCGGCGGCGCCGGCTTCATCGGCACCGCGCTCGCGCGCCGGCTCGTCGCTGACAACGAGCTCGTCGTCCTCGACAACCTCCACCGCGACTCGCTCACGGGGACCGACCTGGCCGAGCACGACAACCTGCGCTTCGTCCAGGGCGACATCCTCGACCTGCCGCTGCTGCGCGAGCTGACGAAGCGCGCGACGCACGTCGTCCACCTCGCGGCGATCGCGGGCGTCGACCAGGTGCTGAAGAGCCCGGTCCGGACGATGCGCGTCAACCTGATCGGCACCTCGAACGTGCTCGAGGCGGCGCACGAGTCGGGGACGATCGAGCGGCTGATCGATTTCTCGACCAGCGAGGTCTTCGGGACGCACGCGTACAAGGTCGAGGAGACGCACGTCACCTCGCAGGGCTCCGTCGGGGAGGCGCGCTGGACGTACGCCGTCTCGAAGCTCGCCGGCGAGTACATGGCGCACTCGTACTTCGACGAGCACCGGCTCCCGGCGGTCTCGATCCGGCCGTTCAACGTCTACGGGCCCGGGCAGGTCGGCAGCGGCGCGATCCACCACTTCACGGTGCGTGCGCTGGCCGGCGAGGAGCTCGTGATCCACGGCGACGGCTCGCAGATCCGCGCGTGGTGCTACGTCGACGACGTGGTCGAGGCGCTGCTCGCGATGCTCGAGCGCGAGGAGGCGATCGGGCAGGTCTTCAACGTCGGCAACCCGCGCTCGGTGGTGACCGTCTTCGACCTCGCCTCCAGGATCAGGCGGCTGGCCGAGTCGCAGTCGGAGATCGTCTTCCGGCCGCTCCACTACACGGACGTCGAGATGCGGATCCCGAACGTCGACAAGGCGGAGAAGCTGCTCGAGTGGGAGCCGCGCGTCGACCTGGACGAGGGGCTCGCCCGCACGATCGCGTGGTACCGCGAGCGGCAGCCCGTGCAGAGCCTGGCGCCTTCACGGTGAGGCGCCGGCTCGCCGCGGCGGCGCTCGTCGTCGTGGCGGTCGTCCCGGGAGCGGCGGCGACGAGGGCCGCGCCGCTGCGGGTGGTCTCGCTCGACCGGCCGGTCTTCAGCCCGAACGGCAACGGGGTCAACGACACCGTCACCCTGCGGACGAACGCGGCGCCGGGCACGCTGCTCGGCCTGCGCGTCTACGCCTGGGGCGGGCGGCTCTCGGGCTGGAGGCGGATCCACACCGGCGTCTCCGCGACCTCGCCGGAGGTGAGCTGGGACGGCTCGACCGCCGCCGGCGGCAAGGTCGGCGACGGCAGCTACCAAGTAACAGTCTGTTACAAGGATCAGGGTCGGCCGCTGCCACCGCTGCCGGTTCCGGTGCGGCCGGGCAAGGCCGAGGCGAGCGTGCGCCGGCCGCCGTGGCGTCTCTCCGGCTGCGCGCCGGCACACGCCGTCCGCGTCGAGCGGCTCGCGGCGTTCGTCGACTCGACCGCGAGCTTCGACCCCGGCGAGAGGCTCCCGCTCGTGGTCTCGGCCGACGGCGGCCGGTACACGGTCGGCTTCGAGCACGACTGCGCGGCCGGGCGCGAGACGCAGATGACCTTCGGCACGGACGGCAAGGTGCACGTCCCGCTCGGCCCGCCGGGGCTGTACCACGCCGTCGCGGGCGACCCGGCCGGCGACGTCTTCCGCGCGCCCGTCGTCGTCCGCTCCGGCCTGCCGCTCGACCGGCCGCGGCCGCACACGGCGCTCGTCGTCTGGCCGTACCTGACCTGGCGCGCCTACAACGCCTACGACGCCGACCTGAACGGCGTCCCCGACAGCTGGTACCAGTTCTGGCGCCAGCGCCGCGTCTCGCTGAAGGCGCCGATCCTGCGCGACGGCGTCGAGGACGACCACAAGGCCGCCCTGCCGTTCTCGCGCTGGCTGTGCGCCCACAACCCGCGCACGCAGCAGATCACCGACGTCGAGCTCGGGCGGCTGCCGCTCTCGACGCTGCGCCGCTATAGCGCGGTCGTCTTCCCCGGGCACACCGAGTACTACGAGCCGCACACGTGGGACCTGCTGAGGCGGTACCGCGACGAGGGCGGCAACCTCGTCTTCCTGCAGGCGAACCCGTTCTACCGGCAGGCCCGGATCGACGCGAAGCACAACGCGGTCGTGATGACCGACTACGACGCGCGCGAGGGCCGCTCCGACTTCGCGCTCGCCGGCGTCGGGTACGACGGCTGCTGCTTCCCGAAGTCGCGGGCGGCGCCCTACGTCGCCGCGAGCGGACGCGCCTACGAGCGGGTGCGCTGGCTCTTCCGCGGCACCGGCGTCGGCCCCGGGCAGTCGTTCGGGCGGGCGGACTCCGAGAGCGACCGCATCGACCCCGAGCTGTCCCCGCACGCCCGCGTCGTCGCGGCGCAGGCGATCATCCGGGGCAAGCGCGGCGTGATCAACGCGGCGATGGTCTGGTCGCGCGCCGGCAAAGGCCAGACGTTCGCGACCGGCAACTACACCTTCCTGCGGATGGGTCGCGGGATCACCTACAAGCTGCTCGACAACGTATGGGCAAAGCTCGTGCGCTAGCGGCGCTCGGCGTGCTCGTGCTGGCGGGCTGCGGCGGCTCCTCGGCGCCGAAGCCGTCGAGCGTCGTGCTCCACCTCGCGCTGCCGCTCGTGCCGCGCCAGCTCGACCCGGCGAAGGCGCCGGACCTGCCGTCGCTGAACGTCGCGCACGAGCTCTACTCGGGCCTGACGCGCTACTCGGGCAGCGGCGTCGTCCCGGACCTGGCGCAGTCGTGGGACGTGCAGCAGGGCGGCCTCGTCTGGACGTTCCACCTGCGCGAGGGCCTGCGCTGGAGCGACGACTCGCCGCTCGTGGCCGGCGACGTCCGCCGCGCGTGGCTGCGCGCGCTCGACCCGAAGACGGCGGCGCCGTACGCCGGGCCGTACCTCGGGATCGTCCGCGGCGCCCGCCGCTACCACGCGACCGGTGCCGGGCCGCTTGGCGTGCAGGCGCCGGACGACCGGACGCTGCGCGTGACGCTGCAGCACCCGGTGCCGTGGTTCGACGAGCTCGTCGCGCACCCGGTCACCGCGCCCGAGCCGCCGCGGGCCTCGGTTTACAGCGGGCCGTTCCGGCTCGTCTCGCGCGGCGGCGGCCGGCTGGTGCTCGAGCGGAACTTCAACTACTGGGACGCGCGAGCGGTCAAGCCGAGCCGCGTCGTCCTCTCGACCGCGAGGAGCGGCGCCGACGCGGTCCTCCCGCGCGGGCTCGCAGCCCCAGGGCTCTCGTGGGTGCAGACGCCGGTCGCCGCGGGCGGGCGCCGCCTGTCGCTGCTCGCCGTCGAGCTGCTCTGGTTCGTCACCCCGAACGACCGGCGCGCGCTCGCGGCCGCGGTCGCCGACCCGACGCTGAACGCGCTGGTACCTCAGGCGATGCCCGGGCGCGACGTGATCACCGCCGAGCACTCCGTGACGATCGCGACCAGGCCCACGCCGCAGACGCTGCGGCTCGCTTACACGACGCAGGACGCGCTGGCCCAGACGCTCGTCCCGCAGCTCACGGCGAAGCTCGCGCGCGTGGGAGTGACCGTCGAGCCCGTCGCGTTCCCGACGCTTGCGGGGCTCGTCCGCGCGGCCGGCCCGCC
>DATIER010000326.1:0-5638 GCA_035455605.1 Gaiellaceae bacterium | reverse complement strand
GCGCGCACCGAGTGGCACGAGGAGCGCTTCAGCCCGCTCTACCTCGACGAGACGCTCGCCGGGACGCGGGAGGTGAGCGTGCTGTTCGCCGACCTGCAGGGCTTCACCTCGTTCTCCGAGCGCACCTCGCCGGCGCGGGTGGCGGCGATGCTGAACGGCTACTACCGGCGGCTGGTGCCGCTGCTCGAAGCGGACGGTGGCGTCGTGCACCAGATCGTCGGCGACGCCGTGATGGTGATCTTCAACCAGCACGGCGACCTGCCCGACCATGCCGCGCGGGCCGCGCGCACGGCGCTGGCGTTCCAGGCGGCGGCGGCGCAGATCGCCGAGCGCCACCCCGGCTGGCCGCGCTTCCGCGCCGGCGTCAACAGCGGCGAGGTGCTGGCCGGCGTCGTCGGCGGCCCGAGCGGCCACCGCAAGCACGGCGTCGTCGGCGACACGGTCAACCTCGCGGCGCGGCTCGAGTCGGTCGCGCCGGTCGGCGGCGTCGTGGTCGGCGCCGAGAGCGCGGCTGCGCTGCCCCCGGGCTCGGTGCTCGAACGGCTGCCACCGCTCGAGGTGAAGGGCAAGGGCGAGCCGGTCGAGGCGTACCTCCTCCACGGGCTCTAGAGGGACTGTCCCTCGGCCGTGGCCGGAGCGGCCACGACCGAAGCGCGTCCGCGGCCTGGACAAGCCGTCTCGGCGCTTCGGACGCGTCCGTTCCGGCCGCGTCCCGGGGACAGTCCCTCGGCCGCGTCCTCTTCGAGCGCGTTCGGATCCTCGTCCGCCGCGAGCTCGACCTCGTTGTGGCGAGCGCCCAGTACCCGGCGCACGTATCCTCACGCCTCGCTTGACGCTCGTGGGTCTCCTCCGGTTCGTGCTCGCCGCGGTGCTGCTCCTCGCAGCCGCCGGAAAGGCACGTGCCGGCGCGCCGGCTCGCGACGCGCTTCGCTCCTACGGCGTCGAGGACGCGCGGCTCCGCACCGCCGCCTGGGTCGCGACGATCGTCGCCGAGGCCGGGCTCGCCGTCGCGGTGCTGCTGGAGGTCGACGCGGCCCTCGCCGCCGCGACGCTCCTCGCCGCCTTCGCGCTGGCGCAGGTCGTCGCGATCGTCCGTGGCCGGGCCGGCGCGCCGTGCGGCTGCTTCGGCGGCCGCGGCCGGATCGGCTGGTGGAGCTTCGCCCGGACGGCCGCGCTCGCGGCCGCCTTCGCGGCCCTGCCGTTCCTGCCCGACACGAAGCTCTCGACCGACGCGTGGCTCGCGGTCGGGCTCGGCCTCGCGCTCGCGGGCGTCGCCGGGCTGGCGGTCGCGCTGCTGGCGCTCGCGCGCGAGGTCGGCGAGCTCCGCCTCGCGGTCGCGCCGCAGGCCGCGCTCTCGCTCGACCACGAAGGCCCCGAGCTCGGCGGCCGCGTCGCGCTCGTCGAGCGCTTCGAGCGCGACGACCCGCTCAAGGTCGCGGTCTTCACCTCCCGCGGCTGCTCGCTGTGCGCCGCGCTCGAGCCGTCGCTACGGCTGCTCGCGAACGACCCCGGCGTCGAGCTGATCACGTTCGACGAGCACGACGACGCCGACGCCTGGCACGCGCTCGCCGTTCCCGGCAGTCCCTACGCGGTCGTGCTCGACGCGGACGGGATCGTGCTCTCGAAGGGCACGTTCAACTCCCTCTACCAGCTCGAGTCGCTCGTCGGTGCTTAGCGAACGCGTCGCCCAAGCGAGCTCGCGGCGCGGCTTCCTCGCCCGCACCGGCCGCGCCCTCCTCGCCGTTGCCGGCGGCGGGTTCGTGCTCGAGGCGATGCGGGCGCAGAAGGCCGAGGCCTACCACTTCTGCGGCCACATCTACACGACCGGCTCGTGCCCGCACCCGACGGGGCTGCCGCGGATCGACGCGAACGGCTTCCCCCTGCGGGCGGCCGACGGACACGCCGTCGACGACCTCGGCCGGCCGATCGACAAGCTCGGCCGCCCCGTCGACGCGCGGGGACGCCTCCTGCTCGACCCGGACGGCAATGCGTTGCCTCCCGCCGCGCGCACGCGCGTGTGCCAGAAGGCCGGCCGCGAGTTCGGGTTTCGCGGGCAGATCGACGGCGCGTGGTACCGCTGCTGCGGCGGCCACGTTCGCAAGCTCGTCGACTGCTGCGGCTACACCGGCACGAGGATCAACGGCGACGCCGCGCTGACGGGCTACTGCTACAGCGGCCGCCACGTGTTCTGCGTCATGTACTACGACACGAAGATCAAGTGCTGACGGCGGCGCTCGCGCTCACCGCGCTGCTCGTCGGCCTCGCGGGCGCCTGGTCGCCCTGAAGCCTCTCGATGGTCGGCACCGTGCGTGCCGCACGCCAGCGAGGGAAGGCCGGAGCCGCGTTCGCGGCCGGGATCGCGCTCGGCGCGGCCGCGGTCTTCGTCGCGCTGGGCGCGATCGGCGCCGCCGTCAGCGGCCACGCGGTCGTGCTCGCCGCGGCGGCGCTCGCCGCGGTCGCGGTCGCGAGCGACGCGCTCGGCCTGCGCGTGCGCCCGCAGGTGCGCTTCCAGGTTCCCGAGCCCTGGCGGCGGGAGATGCCGCTTCCGCGCGCGCTCTTCCTCTACGGGCTGCTGCTCGGGGCCGGCCTCACCACCTACGTGCCGGCCACCGCGGCGTGGGCGCTGCCGGCGCTCGGCCTGGCGCTCGGCGACGTCCGCCTGTCGCTCGCGATCGCCCTCGCCTTCGCGGCCGGGCGGGCGCTGCCGGTGCTCGTGCTCGCCACCCGCGGCGGTGAGACCGTGCTCGCCGAGCGGCCGCGCGGTCAGCGGCTGCTGCGCCTGCTGGTGGCGGCGTCGCTCCTGCTCGCGCTCTTCGCCGGCTCGGTCGGGGCGGCGGGGACGATCGCCTTCCCCGCGAACGACCCGAGCGCCGTCGGGACCGACCTCGCCTGGCAGCGGCCCGGCGTCGGCGGCTTCCTCGACCGCGCGGGAACGATCGCACAGCTGCCCGGCAACGACCCGGCGGTCGGCGGCACCTTCGTCGCCTGGCACGACGGCCCGCTCGTGACGGTCGCCGACCGGGCGACGCTCGCGCCGGTCGTTCAGGACACGATCCCCGGCGTGACGAAGCTCGCCGTCTCGCGGAGCTGGCTCGCGTACAGGACGCCGACCCAGATCGGCGTCCGCCCGGTGGGGACGACGGGCCCGGGCGGAGTGGTCGTGAAGGTGAAGCAGCCGGCGACGCTCGGCCGCCCCGCGCTGGGCGTCGACCTCGTCGCCTTCAGCCGCTCGTCCCGCGACCTGAGCTGGATCACCGCCGTCAACGTCACCTCGGGCAAGCGGCTCGTGCTGCGCTCCTCGCGCGACGACCAGCTGCTCAACCCGTCGCTCCTGGACGGCCGCCTGCTGTACGTCCGCTCGTCGCGGTGCGCGCAGGAGCTCGTCCTCGGCCCCGCCCGCGCAGGCGGACGTGACCGCGTCCTCTACCGGATCGGCCCGCTCGCCGGCCAGGACCGGGGGCGCGACCCCGGTCACACCGACCAGGGCGGCCGCGTGCCGTGCCCGTCGAAGCCGCGCCTGACGGCGAAGGTGCTCTGGACGACCGCCCTGGCGCCGACGACGGCGTACGTGACGGTCCTGCGGCCCGGCACCGGCCGCCGGCTGGTGCCGATCCTGATCGCCGTCCCTCGCACGTAGGCGTAACGCCCGCGGCCCTCGCGTGACTGATGGGGGACAATCGAGGGGTCGCGGGAGGGAACGATGGATCGGATCTACGTGCAGACGAACGACGCGGAGCGGAACGAGGTGGTCGCCTTCGACCGCGCGTCCGACGGCAGCCTGTCGGCGCTCGGGCGCTTCGAGACCGGCGGCCGTGGCAGCGGCACGCCGCACCTCGCCTCGCAGAGCTCCGTGGTCGTGAGCGGCGAGCGCCTGCTCGTGACGAATGCGGGCAGCGACGAGCTGTCCCTCTTCTCGGTGCAGCCCGACGGGCTGCGGCTCGAGGCGCGCATCGCGAGCGGCGGCTCGCACCCGACCAGCGTCGCCGTCGCCGGCGACCTCGCCTACGTGCTGAACAACGGCACGCCGTCGGTCTACGGCTTCTCGCTCGCAGGCGGCGAGCTCGAGCCGATCGCCGGCTCGGATCGGCCGCTGGCCGCGAACGCCGACCCGGCCCAGATCGCGTTCGGCCCGGACGGCCGCACCCTCGTCGTCACCGAGCGCGGCACGAACAGCATCAGCACCTTCACGATCGGCGCCGACGGCCTCGCCGAGGGGCCGCAGACGATCCCGTCCTCCGGCGCGACCCCGTACGGCTTCGACTTCGCGGGCGGCTCGCTCGTCGTGACCGAAGCCTTCGGCGGCGAGGTCGGCGCGGCAGCGGCCTCGTCGTACTCGCTCGACGGCGGCCGGCTGAGCCCGGTCAGCGCGTCGGTCGCCGACACGCGCAGCGAGGTCTGCTGGGCGGCGGTCTCGAAGGACGGCCGCTTCGTCTACGTGACCAACTTCGGCGACGGGACGATCTCGAGCTACGCGATCGGCGGCGACGGCTCGCTCGAGCTGCTGCAGGCGGTCGCGGCCTCGACGAACCCCGGCGCCAAGGGCGTACGCGACGAGGCGATCACCGGCGACGGCCGCTTCCTGTACGCGCTCGACGCAGACGCGCGCAGTGTCTACGGCTGGTCGGTGGGCGCAGACGGGTCGCTCGCGCCGGTGGGCGACGCGGACGGCCTGCCGGAGACGGTGGCCGGGCTGGCGGCGTCGTGACCCCGGTCATCTCACGCGGGTTCCGCGGGCGGCGCCAGGACGGGCCGCCCGACCGCGTCCCGCCGGGGCAGTACCTGACCGACGACTTCCCGGTGCTCTCGGCGGGGCCGACGCCGCACACGCCGCTCGAGGAGTGGACGTTCACGATCGACGGCTCCGGCGTGGAGCCGGTGCGCTGGAGCTGGGAGGAGCTCCAGGCGCTGCCGACCGAGGAGGTGACGGTCGACATCCACTGCGTGACGAAGTGGTCGAAGCTCGACACGACCTGGGAGGGCGTCTCGCTCGACACGCTGCTCGCGGCCGTCGACCACGACAAGGACTACGCGCTCGCCTTCTCCGACGGCGGCTACACGACGAACGTCCCGATCGAGGACCTGACCGGCGGCAAGGCGTGGCTCGCACACCGCTACGACGGCGAGCCGCTCGAGCCCGAGCACGGCGGCCCCGCGCGGCTGCTCGTGCCGCACCTCTACTTCTGGAAGAGCGCCAAGTGGGTGCGCGGGCTCCGCCTCCTCGACGAGGACGAGCCCGGCTTCTGGGAGCAGAACGGCTACCACCTGTACGGGGATCCGTGGAAGGAACAGCGGTACTGGGGCGACTGACGTGGCTGGCGGCGACGGTCGCGGCCACGCGTGAGGAGACGCCGCGGGTGCGGACGCTCGAGCTCGAGGTCGACGGCTGGGGCGGTCACCGCGCCGGCCAGCACGTGGACGTCCGGCTGACCGCCGAGGACGGCTACCAGGCGCAGCGTTCCTACTCGATCGCGTCGGCCCCGGGCGAGCCGCTCGCGATCACGGTCGAGCGACTCGACGACGGCGAGGTCTCGCCGTACCTCGTGGACGAGGTACGCGACGGCGACGTGTTCGAGATCCGCGGCCCGATCGGCGGCTACTTCGTCTGGGACGGCGACGAGCCCGAGCCGGTGCTGCTGGT
>DATIER010000325.1:0-7149 GCA_035455605.1 Gaiellaceae bacterium | reverse complement strand
CCAGGCGATCGGCCTCGGCTACGGCGAGCCGGCGCAGGGGCTGATGAAGCGGAGGCCGCGCGACCCCGAGGCGCAGATCCTGCCGCGGCCGAAGCTGCTCTGGCTCGCGCTCGTCGGGCTCGTCATGGGCTGCGTCACCGTGGGCGTGATCGCCTGGGGCGACCACGCCTACGACACGCGGGTCGCCCGCACGATGGGCATGACCGCGTTCGCGCTCGCGAACCTGCTCTACTCGTTCTGCGAGCGCGACGAGCTGGAGTCGGTGTTCAGCCTCGACGTCCTGCGCGACCGCAAGTTCCTGATGTTCTCCGGCATGTCCCTGCTCGCGATCCTGCTCGCGCCGCAGCTGCAGCTGCTGAACCGGATCCTCGACACCGTCCCGCTGACGCTGCACCAGTGGCTGATCTGCATCGTGTCGGCCTTCGTGATCGTCGCAGTGACCGAGATCCGGAAGCTCGTCCTGCGCCGCCGCGCCGCGCAGGGCGAGGTGGAGGAGACGGCGCCGTCGAGCGTGGCCGCGACCACGACGAGCAGCGCGTGACGACCGACGCGACGGCCGCGGCCCCGCACGAGGCCGCGGGCGACACCCGTCTCGCCGTGCTGCTCGCGATGGCGATGTTCGTGCTCGTCGTCGACACCTCGCTGATGAACGTGTCGATCTCGGCCGTCGTGCACGACCTCCACACGACGGCGAGCGGCGTCCAGTCGGCGATTGCGCTCGAGGCGCTCGTCTCGGCCGCCTTCATCCTGATCTCGAGCAAGATCGGCGACCTGATCGGCCGCAAGCTGGCGTACATCCTCGGCCTGCTCGGCTACGCCACCGGGGCGATCGCGATGACGCTGGCGCAGAACCTGCTCACGATCGTGATCTTCTGGGCCGTGATCGGCGGCCTCGGCGCGTCGCTGCTGCTGCCCGCCATGCAGTCGCTGATCCACGGCAACTTCCAGGACGCGATGCAGCGGAAGGCGTACGCGCTCGTCGGCGCGGCGGCGGCGATCGCGGCGGCGGTCGGGCCGCTCCTTGGCGGCTTCGTCACCACCTACCTCTCCTGGCGCGTCGCGTTCGCGGGCGAGGCGGTGATCATCGCCGTCGTCCTGCTCGGCATCAGGCTCGTCCACGACGTCGCGTACACCGGCGAGCGCGGAGTCGACGTCGTCGGCGCGATCCTCTCGGCCGTCGGCATGGGCGGCGTCGTGCTCGGGATCCTCGTCTGGGAGGACGGCGGCGGCGCGGTCGGCGCGCTGATCGCGGGCGGGCTCGTCGCGCTGGGGTCGCTCGTCTGGTGGCTGCGCCGCCGCAAGCGGGACGGGAAGCCGGCCCTGCTCGACATCGGCCTCTTCGCCTCCAAGTACTTCCGGCTCGGGATCACGGGGCAGACGCTGCAGCAGATCGCGCTGGGCGGGCTGATGATCGCGCTGCCGATCTACCTGCAGATGGTGCTCGAGTACGACGCCCTCGAGGCCGGCCTGACGCTCGCGCCGCTCTCGCTCAGCATGTTCTTCGTCGCCCTGCTGGCCGGCCGGAAGGCGGGCGCCCGCAGCCCGAGCGGCATCATCCGCGCGGGGTTCTTCCTGCTCCTGGTCGGCGTGGCCGTCCTGATCCCGATCGTCCCGCGCGCCCACTCGGGCTGGTGGATGGTCGTCCCGCTGCTCGTCGCCGGCTGCGGCCTCGGCCTGCTCGTCTCGCAGCTGAACAACTACACGCTCGCGCCGATCGAGGAGGAGCGCGTCAGCGAGGCCGCGGGCGTGAACTCCGCCGGCGGGTCGTTCGGGCTCTCTTTCGGCCTCGCCTTCGCCGGCGCGATCATGCTGGCCTCGCTCTCGCTGATCTTCACGCACCTCGCGAACGACAGCAGCGTCCTCTCGCCGGCGGAGAAGGACCGCGTCTCGACGGGGCTCGAGAAGAACGCCGAGGTGATGACGAACACCCACCTCGCCGAGCTGCTGGCCGGGCAGCCGGCCGACGTGCAGGCGGAGATCATCCACATCAACACGAAGGCGCGGCCGCGCGCGCTCCAGCTCGCGCTGCTGATCCCGCTCGTCGCCGCGGCCCTCGGGCTGCTGAACGGCTTCCGCATGACGCGGCTCCCCGACCCCGAGCTGTCGGCGGCGGCCGAGGGCATGGTGCTCGGCTGACGCCGCCTAGGCGAACGCTGCGAGCTCGTCGTCGCCGAGCTCGAGCTCCAGCGCGCCGAGGTTCTCGCGCGCGTGCTCGAGCGACAGCGTGCCCGGGATCGGGAGCATCGTCGGCGAGCGCGCGAGGAGCCAGGCGAGCTTGACCTGCGCGGGAGAAGCGCCGTGCCGCGCGGCGAGCTCGTCGACCGCGCGGCCGCCGTCGTCGCGGAGCGGGAAGTAGGGCACGAACACGATCCCCTCGCGCGCGCAGTGGTCGACCACGTCCTCGTAGCGGCGCTCGGAGAGGTTGTAGTGGTTCTGCACGGCCGCGATCGGGACGACCGCGCGGGCACGCTCGATCTGCTCGACGTCGACCTGCGAGATGCCGACGTGCCGGATCTTGCCGGCCTCGCGGCAGCCCGCGAGCGCTCCGAGGCTCTCCTCGAGCGGCGTCTCCGGGTCGACCCGGTGCAGGTAGTAGAGCTCGATCGAGTCCGTGCGCAGCCGGCGCAGGCTCTCGTCGATCTGGGCGCGCAGCTGCTCGGGGCCGGCGGTGCCCGGCGCGTAGCCGCCCTTCGTCCCCACCACCGGCGGCGCCGGCGAGGCCGCGCCGATCGTCGCCTCGCTCTCGCCGTCGGCGTACGTGTGCGCGGTGTCGACGTAGCCGATCCCGGCCGCCACCGCCTGCTGCACGAACTCGACGTTGTCGGGTGTGTGCCGCAGCCGGTTCGTGCCGAGGCCGATCCGCGCCACCTCGGTGTCGCCCAGC
The DNA here is from genome assembly GCA_035455605.1 of Gaiellaceae bacterium. Lineage (GTDB taxonomy): Bacteria > Actinomycetota > Thermoleophilia > Gaiellales > Gaiellaceae > AC-32. The sequence continues at coordinate 4,265 of DATIER010000325.1, read as the reverse complement.
GTGATCGTGGTCTTCACGCGCGGCACCGTACCCGCGAGCCGCGGCGAGGCAACCTCGCGGGGCTAGAGTGGCGGCGACCCGTTGCGATGGAGGTGACCGGAGTGAGCGAAGCGGTCGAGAAGGCGATCCTGGCCGGTGGATGCTTCTGGGGCGTGCAGGATTTGTTCCGCAGGCAGCCCGGCGTACTCTCGACGAGGGTGGGGTACTCAGGCGGCGACGTCCCGAACGCGACCTACAGGAACCACGGCTCGCACGCGGAGGCGATCGAGATCGTCTTCGACCCCGGGCAGACCTCGTACCGGAACCTGCTCGAGTTCTTCTTCCAGATCCACGACCCGACGACGCTGAACCGGCAAGGCAACGACGTCGGCACGAGCTACCGCTCGGCGATCTTCTACCTCGACGACGAGCAGAAGCGCGTCGCGGAGGAGACGATCGCGGACGTCGAGGCGTCGGGCCGCTGGCCCGGCAAGGTCGTGACCGAGGTCGCGCCGGCGGGGCCGTTCTGGGAGGCCGAGCCCGAGCACCAGGACTACCTCGAGCACTACCCGAACGGCTACACGTGCCACTTCGTGCGGCCGGAGTGGGTGCTGCCGGCGCGCGCCGAAGCGCCCGCGGGCTAGGCGCCGAGGGGCGAGTCCGCCCCGCCCCTCGGCTCGACGTCCTCAGACGGCGGTGAACGAGAACTCGTAGGTGGCCGTGTACGGGGCGATCGGCACCGGCCGCGCCCAGTCGTCGGAGTACCACGAGAGGTCGTTGTAGACGTGCGTGAAGCTCTCGTCGATCCGTACGTCGTACACGCCAGGCGTCACGAGGTCGGCCGGCAGGACGTTCTCCCACTTGATCCCGTAGGCACCGGCCCCGATGTTCGGGTTGAACGGCGCCGCGGGGCCGAGCAGGTCGACCCAGTAGTCGTCCCACGCGAACACCGGCGTCCAGGCCGCACGGCCCTCGGCCCACGTCTGCGCGACGATCGTCTTCCCGTCCTTCGTGACCGTGAGCCTGAGCTGGTCGACGCCCGGAACCGCCTTCGTGTGCCCGTACGCCTGGCCGGCCCACGCGAGGTCGATCATCACGGCGTGTCCGGCTGCGACCGGCCCGTAGTTGGGGCCTGAGAGCGCGCCGCTCGAATCGATCGAGTACCAGCCGCCCGGGTCCGCTTCCCACCACGCGGCGAACATCGGCGTGTTCACCGGGTCACTGTGCGTGCCCGCCGGCGGCGCCGCAGCGGCCGGCGCGGCGAGCGCGACCGCGCAGGCTGCGGCCGCGAACGCGAGCCACGTCTTCACCGGGATTCCCCTCTTTCAGCGGAAAGCGCCTGCAGCGCGCGCCGGCCGTCGACCCTCGAGAAGCGGTGGCTCGCGAGACGCTCTCCCGCGCGCCGGCGTGCGGGAGCCACCGCCCGGAGTCTCGCGCGGCCGCAGCCGGCGGCCATCGTCGGAAACTACTGACGGTTTGTGGGAAAGCCGCAGCGCGATCAGAGGCGCGACCGATGCGTCGACGCGGTCGCGGGCGGGACGCTTGCCTCGTGAACGTGGCGGAGAACGGGTCGCGTCAGCTGATCGACAGGCTGCTCGAGCGCGGCGCCGACGACGGCTTCCTCTGGGTCTCCGAGCTCGAGCGGCTGGTCGAGGAGCTCGAGCTCGGCGAGGACGAGGTCGCGGAGCTGTACCAGGAGCTCGACCGCGAGCGGATTCCGCTTCGCGACGACGCCGGTCGCCGGCGGACGGTCGTCGCGCGCCAGGAGCACGGTGAGCTCACCCCGGCGACGACGAGCTCCCTGCAGCTCTTCCTGAACGAGATCGGCCGCTACCCGCTCCTGACCGCGAGGGAGGAGGTCGAGCTGGCGAAGCGCATCGAGCGCGGCGACCGCGAGGCGAAGAACCTGATGATCAACTCGAACCTCAGGCTGGTCGTCTCGATCGCGAAGCGCTACCAGGGGCACGACGTCGCGCTGCTCGACCTGATCCAGGAGGGCATCATCGGGCTGATCCGCGCCGTCGAGAAGTTCGACTGGCGGCGCGGCTTCAAGTTCTCGACCTACGCGACGTGGTGGATCCGCCAGGCGGTGCAGCGCGGCGTGAGCGAGCGCGCGCGGACGATCCGCATCCCGCTGCACGTCGCCGAGCGGGAGCGCACGATCGCCCGCACCGAAGGACGCCTCGCGACGGCCCTCGGGCGCAGCCCGTCCGACGCCGAGATCGCGGAGGCGACGGGGTTCACCTCGCAGCAGGTGGAGGCCGTGCGCACCGCGGCGCGGGCGGTGACGAGCCTCGACCGGCCGCTCGGCGACGACGGCAAGGAGACGCTCGGGTCGGTCATCCCCGCAGGCGACGAGGCCGAGCCGTTCGAGGAGGTGCGGGCGAGCCTGCTCCGCGAGGGCCTGCGCTCCGCGGCCGACGCGCTCCCGCGGCTCGAGCGGGAGGTGATCGCGGTCCGCTACCTCGAGCAGCCGCCGTTGTCGCTCGCCGCGGCAGCCCGGCAACTCGGGATCTCGCGCGACCACGTGCGGAGGGCCGAGGCATCCGCGCTGAGGCACCTGTCCCGCCAGCGGGAGGTTCAGGTGCTGCGCGAGACGGCCGAGCGCGAGCCGGTCGGCGGCGGCCGGTGAGCGTACTCGCCGGCCGCTCCGTAGTTCCCCGGTAGCCGTCCTACGGGAGCCGCCCGATGCCGTCGCGGCCGGTGTGGCGGAAGCTGGCTTTCGGGCGGAAGGAGGCGATCATGAGACTCGTAACGAAGCGCCGGCCGTCGGCCTGGGAGCCGCTGCGCACCCCGCAGTGCGCGGCGTCGTTTCTGGCCGGCGTCGCCGTCGGCGAGGCCGGCGCGTACTTCTTCGACAGCGAACGAGGGCACAGGCGACGCCGCGAGCTCGTCGACCGCGCCGCGGCCACGGGCAGGCGAACGTCACGGCACGGCGGCCGGGCGCTCCGGCACGGGCTCGTGCGCGCGCAAGGGCGGGGCAAGGGGCTCGTCCACCGTGTGCGGCCGCGGTCGCGGACGCCGGTGGACGACACGGAGCTGGCCCACAAGGTCGAGAGCATCGTCTTTCGCGACGGGCGCTTCCCGAAGGGCCGGATCAGCGTCAACGCCGAACGCGGCGAGGTGTTCCTCCGCGGCGAGCTCGAGCGTGAGGAGCTCATCGTCGAGCTCGTGGAGGCCGTGCGCAAGGTGCCGGGAGTGCGGAGCGTCGCGAACCTGCTCCACCTGCCCGGAACGCCTGCGCCGGCGAGCGTCACCGAGATCCACGTCTGAGGCCGGCCACGGTGGTCTCGTCGTGGGCGCCTACCGGGTAACGCGCGGCGAGCGTCACAGCCGCTTCGATCCCGCGCGGGTCCTGCCACGCGGGGTCGGCGACTTCCTGCTGCAGGCCGCGATCTGGGCCGGCTTCGGCGTCGCGTACGAGCTCGCGCGCGGCCTCGCCGACCGCGGCCCGTCGATCGCGTTCGCCAACGCCCGCGACATCGTTCGGCTCGAGCGCGCTCTGCACGCGCACGTCGAGCCCTGGCTGCAGCACCAGGTGCTCTCTGCCGGCGGCGCTCTCCTCGACGCGGTCAACGCGACGTACTGGGCATCGCAGTTTCTGATCGTGGGCGCGGCGCTCCTCTGGATCTACCTGCGCCGCTACCCCTCGTTCCTGCGCGTCCGCGACCTGGTGATCGTCACGAACACGCTCGGCCTCGTCGCGTACGTGCTCGTGCCGACGGCGCCGCCACGCCTGCTCGGCGGCGACGGCTTCGTCGACACGCTCGCCTCGTCGCGGCTGAGCCACGCCACCGGCCTGGTCGAGCAGTTCGCCAACCCGCACGCCGCGATGCCGAGCCTGCACGCCGCCGACGCGCTGATCGTGGGTGTCGCGCTCGCGTCGCTCGTCAGGCCGTCGTGGCTGAAGGTGCTCTGGCTGCTCTGGCCGTGCTGGGTCGCGTTCGCGCTGATCGCCAGCGGCAACCACTTCCTGCTCGACCTCGCCGGCGGGTTCGTCCTCGTCGCGGTCGCGCTGCCGCTGACGGCGCGGCTCGAACGGCGCCGGCGCGCGCCCGGCCGTGAGGCCTAGCCCAGCCCCCGAGGGGAGTGCGTATTTGTACGGAGCCGGGCTCCGGTCTCACCCCGATGTCGCCTGCGCCGCGCGGGAGGAACGTTCGGCTCGGTGTGGAGGTCCATGCCCGCCGTCCAGGCAGAGAAGGAGGGATGGCAATGAGAGTTCCCAGGAAGTGGACGGCTGCCGCCCTCGCCGCGCTCGTGGTTGCGTGCGCGGTGACGGTAGCCGT
>DATIER010000324.1:0-9313 GCA_035455605.1 Gaiellaceae bacterium | reverse complement strand
GCCGAGGAAGCTGACGAAGAACGACTCGCGGACGGCGATGCCGTTGATCGAGAACGGCACGAGCAGGACGAGGAAGAGCAGCGGCCCCATCACGTAGTACGGGCGCGGCGAGAGGTCGACGCCGACCGCCTTGCCGGCGAGCCAGATCGCGAGCACGCGCACCGCCTGCACCGCGAGCGTCAGCGTGAAGACGCCGAACAGCAGCGCCGGGTGGTCGCGGTAGGCGTGGATGCCCTCGTAGGCGGCGCGGATCGGCCGCTCGACGCGCAGGAGGCGCAGCAGCGGCACCGTCTTCGCCAGCAGCGGTCGCGCCCGGCGCGAGAACAGCGCCACGGCGAGCACGAACGTCGCGATCACGAAGAAGCCCTCGATCCAGAGGTACGGCCCGATCGGGTAGTGCCCGATCGCGAGCGCGAAGCCGACCGCCGCCAGGGCCAGCGTCGCCGCGCCGCCGAGCGCACGCTCGAGCAGCACGGAGCCGGCGACCTCGCCGCCGCGGCCGGTGTGGCGCTTGGCGGTCTCGTAGATCCGCACCGCGTCGCCGCCGACCGCGGTCGGCAGCAGCTGGCCCGCGGTGTAGGCGACGAAGTACGCGCGCGTCAGCCAGCTCAGCCGGTCGTGGATCCCGCGGGCGGAAAGCAGCTGCTGCCAGCGCCAGGCCATCGGCCAGACCGAGCCGATCATGATCGCCACCGCCGCCGCGAAGTAGCCGAGGTTCGCGTGCACGATCGCGTGCAGCGTCTTCGTGATGTCGATCTTCCAGACGAGGTACGCGGTCAGCAGCCCGGTGACGACGAGCGTCGCCACCAGCCGGAGCCTCCGGTACTTCACGGGTTACGCCACTTGCGCATCGGCCGAGCCGAAGCGTACGTCCTCGGCCGGGCCCAGCCCGAGCGCGGCGTCGAGCGCGAGGCCGTGGACGTCGACGCCGAGCAGCAGCCGGCACAGCTCCGCCTCGCGCGGGCCGACGTGGGCCTCGATCGACGCGACTCGTGGGCCGTCGATGCCGAGCCGAAGCCGCGTCGAGGTGAGCCCCTCGCGGATGCCGAGTGCCTGAACCGCACGGCGGGCGAGCCGCGCCGGCGCGCCGTTGCCGAGCAGCGGCTCGAAGGCGCCTCCGCGCGAGAGCGCGGTCACCGTCACCTCGGCGCCGCCCGGCGCCTCCTCCGCGACCCTGCGGCCCTTGCGGTCGGCCGGGCCGACGACGGCGGGGAACGGAGCGGGACCGTGGCCGCGCAGCACCGTCCAGCGCGTCTGCGGGATGCGCGCCTCGGCGAGCCTCGTTCGCCGCCGCAGCGCCGAGCTCGCCAGCAGCGCCGCCTCGGGCGAGAGCGGGTGGCGCAGGCCGAAGCGGCTCGCGATCCGCGCGGCGACGGCGATCGTCGGCGAGTCGGTGCCGAGCACGCCGTCGACGCGTCCGGCCTCGACCAGCCGCTCGAGCGCGGGCTCGTCGTCCAGCGGCAGGATCGCCCGGCGGTGCGCGAGCCGGAAGCCGGGCGCGCCGGCGTCGCGGTCGACGGCGATCACGAACATCCCGCGGGCACGTGCGGCGGCGAGCAGCCCGGTCGCCCGCGCCCCGAGCACGAGCAGCCTCATCGGAACCGCCTATGGAACAATTCCGCCGTGTCGAGCGTCCTCGCCGAGCGCGTCGCCGAGCTCAGGGCCGACCGCCGCCACGGCGCCAGCTGGATGGCGCGCCGTGCGGTCGAGGCCCTGGCCGACGTGGCCGCGACACCGGCGCCGACGTGCGACGAGCTGCTCGAGCGGCTCGTCGCGGCCGGACGCGAGCTGTCGGCCAGCAGGCCCGGCGTGGGCGCGGTCACCGGCGCGGTCGGGCGGCTGCTGGCGGCAGCGGCGGCGAACACCGGGCTCGAGGTCGCCGATCTCCAGCGGCTCGTGCGCGAGGAGGCGGACGCGCTGGTGGACGGGCGGCGGCGGGCGGCGGCCTCGATCGCGATCCAGCTGCAGGACCGGCTCGAGGACGCGGTGGTGCTCACGCACTCGGCTTCGGCAACGGTGCGCGAAGCCCTGCTTCACACGCCGCCGGAGCGCGTCATCTGCACGGTCTCGTCGCCGCAGGACGAGGGCCGGGCCTTCTCGGAGGACCTGCGCGAGAACGGCCTCGACGTCGAGCTGGTCGAGGACGCCGAGGCGCCCAGCCGGCTCGAGTGGGCCTCGTTGCTGCTCGTCGGCGCCGACACGGTCTTCCGCGACGGCGCGCTGATCAACAAGGCCGGGACGACACTGCTCGCCGAGGCCGCGGCCGCCGACAACGTGCCGGTCGTCGTCGCGTGCGAGGTGGTCAAGCTCGCCCCGTTCACGAGCACCGACGCGCCCGAGCTGACGGCGCCGGACTTCGAGCTGACGCCGGCCGAGCTGATCGACAGTGTCGTGACCGAGGAGGGCACTGTCTCCCCGGAGGAGATCCGTGCCCTCGTCGATCGAACGCCCTTCCTGCGCGACGGCTACGCGATCCTGCGCAGCCCGGGCGGCTCGAGCTAGGCCGCGTCGAGCACCGCCTCGTAGGTCTCCTGCTCCTGCGGCGGGCGCCGTTTGCGCGCGATGCCGAGCGACGCGACCGCGCCGGCGGCGACGAGCGCGGCCCCGACGTAGATCGCCGGCGTCAGCCCGTCCACGAACGACGTGCCCGAGCCGTAGCCGCCGTAGTGCGCGAACACCGAGGCGAGCACCGCCACGCCGAAGACGCCTCCGAGCTCGCGGATCGCGTTGTTGGCGCCGGAGGCCTGGCCCTCCTCCTCGGGCTTCACCGCCGACAGCACCACGTTCGCGACCGGCGCGAAGTAGAGCGCCATCCCGATCCCGGAGAGGATGAACGGCGTCACGAGCGCCGAGTAGGCGACGGTCGGGGTCGAGACGTAGGCGATCCACCCGAGGCCGACCGCCTGCAGCGCGAGCCCGGTCGCCATCAGCGGACGGCCGCCGATGCGGTCCGAGAGCGCGCCCGCCAGCGGCGCGACGAAGATCGGCATCGCCGTCCACGGCAGCACCCGCAGGCCGGCCTGGAGCGGCGAGTACCCCTGCACCGTCTGGAAGAACTGCGCCAGCAGGAAGATCGAGCCGAACATCCCGAAGAACATCAGGAACGAGGCGATGTTCGCGGCGCTGAAGGTGCGGCTGCGGAAGAAGCGCAGCGGCAGCATCGGCTCCGGAGCGCGCAGCTCCCAGAGCACGAACAGCGCGAGCACGGCGACGCCGAGCACCAGCGCCGCCACGATCTCGGGGCTGCCCCAGCCGACCTGGTTCCCGCGCACGAGCCCCCACACGATCCCGAACAGGCCGGCGCTCGCCAGGCCGACGCCCGGCAGGTCGAGCGCGTCGTTCGGGCCGCGCGACTCGCGCAGGCGCAGAGCCGCCAGCGGGATCAGCACGAGCCCGATCGGCACGTTCAGCCAGAAGATCCACTGCCACGAGATGCCCTCCACGACGGCGCCGCCGACGAGCGGCCCGATCGCGACCGCGAGGCCGCTGATCCCGCCCCAGGCGCCAAGGACGAGCCCGCGCCGCTCGGGGGAGACGGCCGCGCTCAGGATCGTCAGCGTCAGCGGCAGGACGATCGCGCCGCCGAGGCCCTGCACCGCCCGCGCCGCGATCAGCACGTCGATCGACGGCGCCAGCGCTGCGGCCGCCGAGCCGGCCGTGAAGATCGCGAGCCCGGCGACGAACATCCGGCGCCGGCCGAAGCGGTCGCCCAGCGCCGCGCCCGTGATCAGGAGCACGGCGAACGTGAGCGTGTACGCGTTGACCGTCCACTCGAGCCCGGACAGGCTCGCGCCGAGGTCCTTGTGGATCACCGGCAGCGCCGTGGTGACGACGAGGTTGTCGAGCGTCGTCATGAACAGCGCCACCGAGCTGATCGCGAACGTCCAGAGGAGGGCGGTGCGCTGGGTCATCTCGGCTCCTTCCATGTTGCTAGTAACTGCTCACTCACTTACAGGACGAAAAAAAGAGGTCATGTCTTCCCGACGCAGGCCTCGAGAAGGTCCTTCGCCCACGGGGCCGGGTGGTCGAGCAGGTCCATCGAGGCGAACACGTTCAGCAGCATCCCGAAGGCGAAGAAGTCGCGGACGCGCTCGGGCCCGGCGCCCGAGACGTGCGTGACGTAGTCGACCAGCCGGCCGAACCCGGCGCGGACGACCTCGCGCACGTCGTCGTCGTCGCAGTCGGCGTACGCCTGCATCTGGGCGCGCAGCCGCGTGCGGTCGGCGAGCAGCCCGGCGTACGCCTGGCCGATCGCCTGCAGCGCCTCCTCGCCCCGGAGCCCGTCCGCGGCCTGCTCGAACAGCTCGAGGGTCTGGCTCAGGCACCGGCGGACGCTCTCGAGGTACAGCTCCTTCTTCGTCCCGAAGAGGCGGAAGAGGTACGGCTGCGAGATGCCGGCCTTGCGGGCGATGGTGTCGGTCGAGGTGCCGTCGAGGCCGTGCTCGCCGAACTCCTCCAGCGCGACGGCGAGGATGTCCTCGCGCCGCTCGTCGGCGGTCTTCCGGGTGCTGGTCGCGGCGCTCACGCGTGGAAGTTATCACTCACTCACAATGTGAGTCAAGGGTGGATCACGACCTGCGTTCCGAGCGGCACCCGGCTCAGCAACCAGCGTAGGGCCGGCTCGGCCGCATGCAGGCAACCGCTGGACACGGCCGAGCCGATTCCCCCGCCTCCGTGAATGGCGAGGCGGTCGCCTCCCGTCCAGCCCAACGGGAGGCGTGACTGGTGCCCGGAGAGGGCGAGGATGCAGCAGCCGTACGCCGCCGCCGAGTAGCCGGTCAGCTCGTCGGTGACGGCGAAACGGCCGATCGGGGTCGGCGAGCCCGGTGCGCCGATCGCCACCGCGACGCGCCGCTCGAGGACGCCGCCGCGCCACACCCGCAGCTGCCGCTGCGAGAGGTCGACGTCGATTGCGACGGGGTCGTGCCGGAGCCAGACGTCCGTCAGGCGAACGAACCCGTCGACGCCGTTCGGCAGCCTCGGCGAGATCACTTCGACCCAGCGGCCGTGGAACGCGACGACGGCCAGTGTCGTCGGCGACCCGAACTCGGTCCTGCGTCCCACGACCGCCAGGGCCCGCGCCGAGCCCGGCGCGGAGCGGAGGGAGACCTCGCCGCCGCGCAGCCGCGCCACGACGCTCCCCTGCTTCAGCACCGCACTACCGTCCGCCGACCCTGGCGGGGCGACGACGGCTGCCGACACCGCGGCCGCTACGGCGCCCGCAGCGAGGGCGGCTCGACTGCGGCGCATGTGTGCGGTGTTACGAGTTGCTGCCCAGGGTACGCGCGGCGCCCACGGGCGTCAATTCAGCTCACGGCGTCCTCCGGCAGCGGGATCAGGCGCGCCCGGTCGCGGACGTCCTGCAGGATGGTCAGGCCGGCGCGTGCGTCGACCACGGACCGCTTCCACGCCGGCCCGTACGCGCGCAGGCCCGGCAGCGCCGCAAGCGCCGCGGCCCGCGCGGTCAGGCCGCGCACGAAGAGCCGCTTCGCGTGCGCGGTCTCGCCCTGCGCGCGGTCGAGGCGCAACCGCGAGCGCGCGTCGAGCACGACCGTCCGGTACGACCGTGCCTGCTCGAGCAGCCGCGCCTGCGACAGGCGCCCGAGACGCCAGTCCCGAAACGCCAGCTCGTAGCCGGTCAGCGCGGCGCTGACCGGCTGGTAGTCGGCGACGAGGCGCTGCTGGTCGCGGTCGAGCGCGAGGAAGGACTGCTTCGGCGCGGGCGGCGGCGGGGCGCTGCGCCTGCCGCCGTGGTCGCAGCCTGCGAGCACGGCCACCGCGAGGAGCCCGCAGGCGCGCCAGTAGACTCGGCGGCCATGAGGGTGCTGGTCACGGGCGCCTCCGGCTTCGTCGGGCGCGCGCTCGTCGAGGAGCTTCGTCACGCCGAAGCAGCCTACGAGGTTCATCCGCTCGCGCGATCCGACGGCGACCTCGCCGACGAGGGCGTCGCGGATGCCGCAGTGGCGGAGGCCGCCCCGGATGTGATCGTCCACTCCGCGGCGCGGATCGGCGTCGTCCGCTGCGAGCAGGCACCGGAGCTGGCCGTGCGCTCGAACGTGCTCGCGACGGCGCTCGTGGCGCGGGCGGCGGCGGCACAGGGCGCCCGGCTCGCGTACGTCTCGAGCTCCGACGTCTACGGCTCCGCCGCGGCGGCCGACGAGGAGACGCCGGCGGCGCCGGAGAGCCTGTACGCGCTGACGAAGCTGTGGGGCGAGCAGGCGGCCGCGCACTACGCGCCCGCCGGGCTGACGATCCTGCGGCTCGCGAATCCGTACGGCCCCGGTGTGGACGCCGGGGAGGCCAAGGGAGCCGTGCCGACGATGCTCCGCCAGGCCGACGGGCGCGAGGCGATCCCCGTGTTCCGCGGCGAGGCGCGCGCCTTCTGCTGGATCGGCGACGTCGTCCGCGCGATCCGGCTCGTGCTGGAGTCGGGCGAGGACGGCACCTTCAACGTCGGCTGGGACGGCGAGCTCGTCGCGCTCGTCGACGTCGCGCGCGTGGCATGTGAGCTGACCGGCGCGCCGCAGGAGCTGATCGAGCAGGTCGACGCTCCGCCCGGCCGGGTGATGACACGGATCGCCACCGAGCGGATCCGCGCGCTCGGCTGGCGCCCCGAGGTCTCGCTCGACGAAGGCATGCGCATGCTGCTCGACGCGATCCGCGCCGGCGCCCCCGCGTAGATGCCGGAGGCGTTCGTCCTCACCGGCGGGTCCCGCTCGCAGCTCGGGCTGCTGGAGCAGGCGCGGGCGCTCGGCCACGAGGTCTGCGTCGTCGACGGCTCCGAGCGCGCGCCGCTGCTCGAGGAGGCCGACCACGCGATCGTGCGCAGCTTCACCGACGTGAGCGGCGTCCTGAGCGACCTCGAGCGACGCGGGATCGAGCCGGTCGCGGTCGCGACGATGGGCTCCGACCAGGCCGTGCTCCCGACGGCGCAGCTCGCCGAGCGGCTCGGGCTGCCGGGGCTGCCCGTCGAGACCGCGCGCACGGTCGCCGACAAGCGCCGCATGCGGGCCGCGTTCGAGCAGCGCAAGGTGCGCTGTCCGAAGGGACGCGAGGCGGCGAGCTTCGAGGAGGCCGAGCAGGCGTTCCACCAGCTGGGCCCGCCGGTCGTCGTCAAGCCGGTGGACGGATCGGCCCAGCGCGGCGTCACGGAGGTGCGGGCCGAGGGCGAGCTCGCGGACGCCGTCGACCGGGCGCTCGCGGCCTCCCGAACCGGTGCGATCGTGCTCGAGCAGTACCTCGACGGACACGAGTACACCGTCAACGGCTTCCTGCTCGAAGGCGAGTACTTCCCGATGAGCGTGACGCGGCGGCTCCTCCACCCGCCGCCGCCGCTCGGCGTCTGCATCGCTCACCGGTACCCGTCCCTGCTCCCCGACGAGCGGCCGCTGTTCGACCTCGCGCGCCGGGCCAGCCTCGCGGTCGGCCTGGGGACGGGGCCCTCCTACGTGCAGGTGCGGACCGACGGAGAGGTGGCGGCGATCGAGGTCGGCGCGCGCCTCGGCGGCGGCAAGGACGCGGAGCTCGCCAAGCTCGTGACCGGCTTCGACGCCATCCGCGCGAACGTCCTCTGGGCGCTCGGCGAGCTGACGCGGAACGACCTGCGCCACGGCGAGCCGATCGCGCCCGTCGGCCAGGTGCGCTTCGTCGTGCACGAGCCCGGGCGGATCGTCCGGCTCGACACGGCGCCGGCGCTCGCGCTCGACGGCGTGCACGAGGCCGGCTGGTACTGGCGCGAGGGGATGACGCTGCCGCCGATGACCTCCGGCGCCGAGCGGCTCGGCTACCTGCTCCTCACTGCGCAGGGCGAGGACGAGCTCGACGCGCTGACCGACCGCGCCCTGGCCGCGCTCGAGATCGAGATCGCGGCCGAGACGTTGGTTTGAGAGTCCTGCATTCGCCGGTCAACGTCGCGGGCGGGCCGGGCGCGATCTCGGCCGGCCTGCGCGCGCTCGGCGTCGAGAGCACGCTGCTCGTCTTCAACGAGCGTCCGTTCCAGCGCGGGTTCGACGTCAACCTCGAGCTGCGCGACACGAGCCGGCTCGCGTCGATCCCGTTCAACCTGCCGAAGCAGCTCCGCGCGCTGCGCTGGGCCCTCCGGAACTTCGACGTCTTCCACTTCCACGCCGGCCTGACGCTCGCTCCGCAGCGGCTCACGCTGCCGCTGCTGCAGCGCCGACGCAAGGGGATCGTCTTCCAGTCGTGGGGCTCCGACCTGCGCCGGCGGAGCGCGTCGGAGGTCTCCTACCTGCGCAGCGCGGGCGCGGTGATCGTCGGCAGCTACCCGACGCGGCGGCTCGCGCCGCGCGGGCCGTGGCCGGAGTACGACGTCGTCCCGCCCGCGATCGTGCTCGACGACTGGCACCCGTCGCCGACGGAGCCCGGAGAGACGCTTCGCGTCGCGCATGCGCCGAGCAAACGGGCGGTGAAGGGGACGCAGGCCGTGCTCGACGCCGTCGAGTCGCTGCGCAAGCGTGGTGCGCCGATCGAGCTCGACCTGATCGAGGGCGTCCCGAACCGGGAGGCGCGCAAGCGGTACGCGGCCGCGGACGTGGTCGTCGACCAGCTGCGCGTCGGCTGGTACGGCATGTTCGCGATCGAGTCGATGGCGCTGGCGAAACCGGTCGTCGTGTATCTCGACGAGCAGGGCGCGGCCGAGACCGAGGAGGCCTTCGGGCTCGAGCTGCCGCTCGTGCGGGCGGACGAGCGGCGCGTCGAGGACGTGCTCGCCGGCCTGGTCGAGGCGCGGGCCGACCTGCCGGAGCTCGGCCGCCGCAGCCGCGAGTACGTCGAGCGTGTCCACTCGCACACGGCCGTCGCGCGGCGCGTGCTCGAGATCTACGAGCGCGTCATGCCCAGCAGCTCGTAGAAGCCGATCGGCGACCAGGAGAAGCCGGTGACGCCCGGCGCCAACGTGACCCGTTCGGACGGCTGCGCGACCGCAACGGCCGGCACGGCGTTCCGCAGCTTCGCGAGCACCTCGTGCTCGAGGCGCCAGCGCGGGGCATCGTCGAGCTCGCGGACGGTCTTCCGCATCAGTGCGTCATAGCCCGGGTCGCACCACCGCGCGACGTTGAAGGCGCTCCCGCACGGAAACAGGTCGAAGATGTTGTACTGGTCGAAGAGCTTCGAGCTCCAGCCGAGCAGGACGAGGCCGAGGTCGCTCCGGGCGGGCGGGCCGGCCGCGCGGACGAGCCCCGCAAGCGTCGGGAACGCGACGGGCTCGACGGTCACTCCCACGCGCGCGAGCTTCGCCGTGAGCTGCGGGACGAGCGTCTGGGCCAGCGCGTCCTGCGTCGTGTAAGCGAGCCGC
>DATIER010000323.1:0-4557 GCA_035455605.1 Gaiellaceae bacterium | reverse complement strand
GGCTCTCGCCCTGCGGGATCGCCCAGACCTCCTCGAGCACCGGGTTGAGCGGGTCGCCGTCGGCGGGCAGGATCTCGAGCCGCGGCTCGCCGTCGGTCCAGTGGAAGAAGCGCGGCCCGATCCCCGGGTCGCTGCCGGGGAACGGCACGTGGATCGCCCGCAGCGACCGTTTCGAGATCGTCTGCGCGTACCAGAGCGCCTCGCGCGTCGCCGCGTCGAGCCGCTCGACGTAGAGGATCACGTCGTTCTGGACCTCCCGGCTGGCGATCACGGCGCGCGCCTTGGCCCGCAGTCGCCGTCCGACCGCCCGGTAGTGCCGCCGGACGCCGTAGAAGGCGAGGATCAGCAGCGGGATCGCGATGATCACCATCCACGCCCCCTCGAGGAACTTGGTCGAGATCACGATCACCGTCACGAGCGCCGTGGTGGCGGAGCCGAGCGCGTTCAGCGCCGCGCGCCAGTGCCAGCCCGGCTCCTGCGTCTTGTGCCAGTGCCGGACCATCCCCGCCTGGGCGAGCGTGAAGGCGGTGAAGACGCCGATCACGTAGAGGTGGATCAGCGAGTTGACGTTCGCGCGGAAGGCGACGAGCAGGCCGGTCGCGAGGCCCGCGAGCACGAGGATCCCGTTCGAGTAGGCGAGCCGGTCGCCGAGGTTGACGAACTGGCCCGGCAGGAAGCGGTCGTGCGCGAGCAACGCGGCCAGGCGCGGGAAGCCCTGGTACGAGGTGTTCGCCGCCAGGACGAGGATCGCGAGCGTGAACGCCTGCACGAGGTAGTAGACGGACGATCCCGGCGAGCCCGCCGGGAACGAGCCGCGCGCGATCTGCGAGAGCACCGACTCGGTCGAGCTCGGGCGTGCGTGCATCTGCACCGCGAGCCACGAGACGGAGAGGAAGAAGGTGATCGCGATCGCGGCCATCACGTAGAGCGTCCTGGCTGCGTTCTGCGCCTGCGGGCGGCGGAAGGCGGTGACGCCGTTGGAGATCGACTCGACGCCCGTCAGCGCGACCGCGCCCGACGAGAACGCCTTCAGCAGCACGAAGAGCGTGATCGTGCCCGTGCCGGCCGCGAGCGGGTGCGGCACCGTCGCCACGGGGCACGTGCCGAGGGTGCACTTCGCGAGCCCCACGCCGAGCGTCAGGTAGAGCAGGACGATGAACCCGTAGGTCGGGAAGGCGAAGAGCAGGCCGGACTCCCGGACGCCGCGCAGGTTGCCGAGGGTCAGGAGCGCGACGCACGCGAGCGACAGCGCGAGCTGGTGCGACGCCAGGCCCGGCGCCGCCGAGGTGATCGCGAAGACGCCCGCGGCGACGGACACCGCGACCGTCAGCACGTAGTCCGTCAGCAGCGCCGCGCCCGCCACCAGCGCCGGCAGCGTCCCGAGGTTCTCGCGGGCGAAGACGTACGACCCGCCGCTCGACTGGTAGGCACGAACGCCTTGGCTGTACGACAGCACCACGATCGCGAGCAGGCCGGCGATCGCGATCGAGATCGGGAAGACGAGGTGCGCCGACGCGAGCGACTGTGCGACCAGCACCGTCAGCGCCGCCTCGGTCGCGTAGGCGACGGACGAGATCGGGTCGGACGAGAAGATCGGCAGTGCGAGCGTCTTCGAGAGCAGCGTGTCCTCGAGCTCGCCGGTCGAGCGTGGGCGACCGATCAGCAGGCGCTTCGTCCGAGCGACGAAGGGCCGCTTGAACGGCGGGTGGGCAGCCGGCTCTGCGCTCACGGCTTCGGCGGCGCGGTGACGAGGACGCGGCACGACGCATGGCGCAGCACGTACTCGGCCGTCTGGCCGAAGAGCCTCCTGCGGTCGCGCGGCGCCGCACGCATGACGACCAGGTCGGCGCCGGCCTCGTCGGCGGCCCGGACGATCGCCTCGCCGCGCGCCCGGGCGCGGACGATCCGCTCGTGCAGCCGCACGCCGCGGCTGGCCGCGATCGCGTGCGCCTTCTCGAACGCGGCGCGCGCAGCCGCGTCCTCGTCGAGCATGTGCGCGTCGAGCGGCAGCTCGGCCGGCACCTCGATCACGAACACGGCCGTGATCGCGGCCCCGTGCTCGGGCGCCAGCTGCGCGGCGAGCGCGACGCCGGACTCGGTCTCGTCGTCGCCCGCGATCGGGACGACGATGCGCCGGTAGGCGACCCGCGCGTAGACAGCGTCGGAGAGGGCGTGCGTCGCCATGTCCCGAACGTAGCTCGGCGCCGCTCAGGGCGGCCTCAAGCCTCAGCCGGCCTGACTCAGGAGAGGCTCAAGGCCGCGCGACCGGGCTCACGAGCCGGTAGCCGGCGCCGGGCTCGGTGAGCAGGTAGCGCGGCCGCGCCGGGTCGTCCTCGAGCTTGCGCCGCAGCTGGGAGACGTAGACGTGGAGGTAGTGCGACTCGGTGCCGTACGCCGGGCCCCACACCTCGCGCAGCAGCGCCGGGTGCGTCATCAGCTTGCCCTCGTTCTGCGCGAGCACGCGCAGCAGGTCGAACTCGTTCGGCGTCAGCTGCACGCGCCGCCCGCCGACCGTGACGAGGCGCTTGTCGAGGTCGATCACGAGCTCGCCGACCTCGAGCACCGGCTCCGTCGACGGCCCGGCGCGGCGCAAGAGCGCACGCAGCCGGGCGAGCAGTTCGTCGATCCCGAACGGCTTCTGGACGTAGTCGTCGGCACCGGCGTCGAGCGCGGCCACCTTCTCGCCCTCGTCGCCGACGACGGAGAGGACGAGGATCGGCGCCTCGCTCCACGAGCGCAGCTCCCGCGCGACCTCGATTCCGCTGCCGTCCGGGAGCACGAGGTCGAGAATGACGGCGTCGGGCGGCCGCATCGCCGCCGCCGTGAGCGCCTCCTGCGCGGTCGCGGCGGTCGCGACGTCGTAGCCGGCACCGCGGAGGTTCGTCTGCAGCGCGCGCAGGATCTGCGGCTCGTCGTCGACGACGAGCACCCTCGCCTCGCTCATCGGACGAGCGTCGGCCGGGCCGCCGCCGAGGGCAGCGCGAGCGTGAAGACGGCGCCGGCGCCCGGGCTCGACTCGGCCGACAGGCGGCAGTCATTCGCCTCGGCGAACCCACGTGCGATCGCGAGGCCGAGCCCGGTGCCCTCGCCGCCGCTGCGGCCGTGCTCGAACGGCTCGAAGATCCGGTCGGCGTCGGTCGAGGCGAGACCCGGGCCGTGGTCGGAGATGCGCACGAGCACCTCGTCGCCGGTGCTGCTCGCGACGAGCTCGACCGGGTCGGACGGGGACGAGAACCGCAGCGCGTTCTCCAGCACGTTGACGAGCACGCGCTCGAGCTGCGCGGCGTCGACGCTGACGAGCGGGGCGTCGCCGTCGAGCGTCACCTCCACGCGCACCGCCTCGGGACCGAGCGACTCGAGCGCGCGCGAGACGAGCTCGTCGACCGGCCAGAGCTCGCGCTTCGCGGGCGCGACGCCGGCCTCGAGCCGCGAGAGGTCGAGCAGATTCGCGACCAGCCGCTCGAGCCGTGTCGTCTCGAGGCGGATCGTCTCGAGCAGCGCCGCGCGGTCCTCCTCGCCGAGCGCGACCGAGCCGCTCTCGAGCCCGCCCGCCGCGACGCGGATCGCCGTCAGCGGCGAGCGCAGGTCGTGGCTCACGGCGTGCAGGACGGCGGTCTTGGCAGCATCGCTGCGCCTGAGTGCATCGGCTTCTGCCGCCGCGAAGGCACGCCGCCTGGCGCGCGCCGCCAGCTCGCTGACCACGATCGAGGTGACGACGAAGACGAGCAGCGCGACCCAGTTCGCCGAGTCGGTCAGCGCGAGCGTGTGCAGCGGCGGCAGGAAGAAGAAGTTGAAGGCGAGCATGCTCGCGATCGACACGCCGAGCGCGTACGCGAGGCCGAAGACGCTGGCGGCCGGGAGCACCGCGAGCAGGTAGAGGATCGAGAGGCCGAGAACGGGCGCGACCTGCTTCAGGCCGAAGATCGCGCCGGTCACCGCCGCGACGGCCGCGGCGCTCACCGCCAACCGCTCAGCGTGCGCCCTCACGTCCCCAGAATACGCCTGCGCTACTGGTGCATCGCCCGCCGCGACTCGAGCCGTTCCTCGAAGCAGCGGCGCAGGTAGTCGCCGCGGAGCTTCGGAAGAACGCGCGGCTTCGGCAGCGGCTTCGCGGTGACGACGACATCGGCGACGCGCTCGCCGTAGGAGCGCTCGTACGCCGTGCGCTCGTCGTACACCGGTTCGGGCGGGGTCCGCCGCAGCCAGGCGAAGAAACGCGCGAGCAGCCTCACGCGAAGGTCATACCAGCTTGCTTGACATGTGACCTAATGGTCACCTATCCTCAGCAGCGTGAACGACGACGACGGTGTCTTCAGGGCGCTCGCCGACCCCACGCGGCGACATCTGCTCGACCGCCTCTTCGAGCGCGACGGCCGCACGCTCACCGAGCTGGAGTCGGAGCTGGAGATGACCCGCTTCGGGGTGATGAAGCACCTGCGGGTGCTCGAGGACGCCGGCCTCGTCGTCACGCGGCGACAGGGGCGCGAGAAGCTGCACTACCTCAACCCCGTCCCGATCCGGCTGGTCCACGACCGCTGGATCGACAAGTACACGGAG
>DATIER010000322.1:0-2896 GCA_035455605.1 Gaiellaceae bacterium | reverse complement strand
ACGGCCGGCCTGCGCGAGCGCTTCGGCCCCGATCGCTGCGTCGACACGCCGCTCGCCGAGGCCGGCATCCTCGGCAGCGCCGTCGGCCTCTGCATGGCCGGCTGGCGGCCGGTCTGCGAGATGCAGTACGACGCCTTCTCGTACCCGTGCCTCGACCAGCTGATCACGCACGTCGGGCGCTACCGCTGGCGTACCGGCGGCGCGATGGCGTTCCCGCTCGTCGTGCGGATGCCGTACGGCGGCGGCGTGCGTGCGCCCGAGCTGCACGACGACTCGCCCGAGGCCTACTACGTGCACACGCCGGGCGTGAAGGTGGCGATCCCGTCGACGCCCGCCGACGCGAAGGGCTTGCTCGCGGCCGCGATCCGCGACCCCGACCCCGTGGTCGTGCTGGAGCCGAAGCTCCACTACCGCACCATGCGCGGCGAGGTGCCGGAGGGCGAGCACGTCGTCCCGCTCGGTCGGTCGCGGACGGTGCGGGAGGGCGACGACCTGACGTTCGTCGCGTACGGCTCGATGGTGCCGCTGGCCGAGCAGGCCGCCGACGCGCTCGACGCCTCGGTCGAGATCCTCGACGTGCGGACGTTGAAGCCGCTCGACGAGGAGGCGCTGCTCACGGCCGCGGCGAAGACGGGCCGCGTCGTGATCCTCCAGGAGGCGCCGCGAACGGCTGGCTACGGCGCGGAGCTCGCGGCCGTCCTCGCGGAGAAGGCGATGCTCGACCTGCGCGCCCCGGTCGTCCGCGTGACCGGCTACGACGTGCCGTACCCGTACTGGCAGATCGAGGACGCGTACATGCCGTCCGTGGAGCGCGTGGTCGACGCGGCGCGGAAGCTGCTCGAGTTCTGACGAAGCCGCCGCCGTACCGGATCGAGACCGAGCGTCTCGTCGTGCGCTGCTGGGAGCCGCGCGACGCGCCGCTGCTGAAGGAGGCGGTCGACTCCTCGCTCGACCACCTGCGTCGCTGGATGCCGTGGGCCCACGACGACCCGCAGCCGCTCCCGGCGAAGGTCGAGCTCCTGCGGATGTTCCGCGGCCACTTCGATCTCGGCCAGGACTTCGTCTACGGCATCTTCTCGCCCGACGAGTCGCAGGCGGTCGGCGGGACGGGCCTGCACCGGCGCTCGTTCGAAGGCGTGCTCGAGATCGGCTACTGGATTCGCGCCAGCCGCGTGGGCGAGGGGCTCGGGACCGAGGCGACGGCCGCGGTCGCACGGGTCGGCTTCGAGGTGGCGGAGGCGTCGCGGATCGAGATCCGTGTCGATCCCGAGAACGCGCCCTCGCTCGCGATCCCGCGGAAGCTCGGCTTCGCCGAGGAGGGAACGCTGCGGCGCGTGCTGCACGGCTTCGACGGGACGCCGCTCCAGCGCGACGCCGTCGTGTTCGCGCTGCTGCGCCGGGAGCTCGCCGGCTCGCCGGTCGCGCGGGCGGAGCTCGAGGCCTTCGACGCGGCGGGGAACAGGGTCCTGTGAGCCCGAGGGTGCACGAGCTGCCGCTCGACGCGAGCGTTCTGCACGGGTACTTCTCGCCCGGGCTCGAGCCGGTGCTCGAGGTCCAGGCGGGCGACTCGGTGCGCTTCACGGTGCCGAACCACGCGTGGGACCTCGGGCCGGGCACGCCCTTCGCGCCGCGAGATCCGGAGCGGGACACCGGGCACGCGCTCGCCGGGCCGATCGCCGTGCGCGGGGCCGTCGCGGGGCAGACGCTCGCGGTCGAGGTCGTCGCCGTCGAGCCGCTCGGCTGGGGCGTGACCCACGGCGGCCGGGATCACGCCGTCGACTGGGAGCTCGAGGGGGGCGTGGGCCGGGCGCCGTCGCGCGGCTGGGAGGTCGATCTCGCACCGTTCCTCGGCGTGCTGGGGATGCCGCCGCCGGAGCCGGGCGTGCACTCGACCGGGCCGCCGCGGCGCTGCGGGGGCAACATCGACTGCAAGGAGCTCGTCGCGGGCACGACGCTCTACCTGCCGATCGCGGTCGACGGCGCGCTCTTCTCGGCCGGAGACGGCCACGCGGCGCAGGGGGACGGCGAGCTGTCGGGGACGGCGATCGAGGCGCCGGTGCGGGCGGAGGTAGCGCTCTCGGTGCGGGACGACCTGCCGCTCGAGTGGCCGTGCGCGCGAATCGACTGCGCGTGGCTTGCCTTCGGCTTCGACGAGCACCTCGGGCGTGCCGCGCGGATCGCCGTCGACGGCATCCTCGGCGTGCTCGAGCGCGAGCACGGGCTGAGCGGCGCGGACGCGGTGGCGCTCGCGAGCATCGTCGTCGACCTGCGGGTGACGCAGGTCGTCAACGGTGCGCTGGGCGTGCACGCGGTTCTGCGCGACGACGCGTTCCGCCGGGCGTGAGCGAGCGGCTCCGCCTCTGGCTGGAGCGCGGCGCCGCCGGCTACCACCTCCGCGACGCGAGCACCGGCGAGCCGGTGCGCTGGGAGGATCCGCGCGTGCGCGTCGTCCCGGTCGCGGGGGTGTCGTTCCGGCCGGGCGCCGCCGACGACCCATCGTTCGACCCCGGCCGGCGGCTCGCGCTCGTGCCGGAGCCGGACAACCAGCACGATCCGAACGCGGTCGGGATCTGGAACAAGGAGCGGACGCTGCAGGCGGGCTACGTGCCGCGCGAGCTTGCGCCGGAGCTGCAGGGCGACGAGCAGGCGGTCTCGCTGTGGCGGGTCGAGGGTGGGCTGCGCGTGCTGATCGTCCCCGCCGATGCCTGGGTCGGGACTCCCCGGTAGATTCCGGCGCCGTGGCGTACGAGTTCAAGCTTCCGGATCTCGGCGAGGGCCTGACCCAGGGCGAGATCGCGCGCTGGCTGGTGTCGGAGGGCCAGGAGGTCGCCGAGGACGATCCGCTCGTCGAGGTGCAGACCGACAAGACGACGGTCGAGATCCCGTCGCCGGCCGC
>DATIER010000321.1:0-8456 GCA_035455605.1 Gaiellaceae bacterium | reverse complement strand
CCACCAGAGCTCCTGCTGCAGGTCGACCGGCTCCGGCTCCGGAGCGCCGCAGAGGTCGTCGTAGGCGATCCGCGCCATGTCGAACCAGCGGCTCATCGCGACGCCCGCCCACATCGGCACGCGCGTGTTCACCTCGAGCAGCTTGAAGTCGCCGTCGCGCCGGTCGTGGGCGAACTCCACCTGGGCGAAGCCCGTGTAGCCGGCGCTTCCGAGCAGGCGCAGGCCGAGCTCGCGCACGCGCGGCTGGGGGGTCGTCCGGAAGACGGCGCTCGTGCCGAAGTGCAGCGGGCCCTGGCGCACCTTCACGCCGGTCGCCGTCGCCAGCGGACGGCCGCTGCGGCCGAGGTAGGCGAAGAGCGACCAGATGCCGCTCTCCGAGTCGGGGACGAGCTCCTGCACGACCGTGTCGAAGCCGCGCTCGCGGGCCCGCTTCCACGAGGCGACGAGCTCGTCCGCGGTCTGCGCGACGAGGACCTTCTCGCCGAACGAGCCCGCGAAGTGCTGGCCCTCGACCGGCTTGAGCAGGAACGGCGGCCGCAGGTCGAGCGAGCGCAACGTCTCGATCGAGTCCGCCTCGACCGTGCGCGGTGCGTCGAGCCCGGCGCGCTCGGCCTCCTGGGGCAGCGTCGCCTTGTGCCGCAGCCGCCTCGCCACGTCCGGGTCGACGGGCATCGGCAGCTCGAACGACCCGCTGACCTCGTCCCAGTGCCGCAGGACGAGCTCGACGTGGTCGTCGCGCTCGGGCAGCAGGACCGGCCTGGCGCCGCCCTGCGCAGCCGCGCGGAGCGCCTTCAGGACGGCCTCGTCTCCCTGCGCGCGGGTCACCTCCCGCAGGTAGCGCGAGCGCGTCCCGAACTCGTGCGGGTGCATCGTGATCCCGGTCACCGGGACCCGCGCGCGGCCGAGGCTGCGCGCGAAGGAGAGCCCGGCCCAGAGCAGGCCGAGCACGACCGCGGGGCGCTCAGGCGGCAAGGGCGGCCTCGTATGCCTCGATCGTCGCGGCGGTCACGGCCGGCCACGCGAAGCGTTCGCGTACGCGCTCGCGGCCGGCCTCGCCGAGCCGGCGCCGCAGCTCCGCGTCGCCGAGCAGCCGTTCCAACGCCGCGCGCAGCGCGGCGACGTCCCGCGGCGGGACGAGGAGGCCCGTCTCGCCGTCGACGACGAGATCGAGCAGGCCGCCGACCGCGCTCGCGACCACGGGCCTCGCGTGCGCCATCGCCTCGAGGCAGGCGACGCCGAAGCCCTCGCGGTGGGAGGGCACCGCCACCGCGGCCGCGCGCTCGTACAGCGGCGGCAGCTCGTGATGCGGCACGAACCCGAGGGCACCCGGCACCCGGTCGCGCAGCGGGCCGTCGCCCGCGACCACCAGCGTCATCCCCTTCGCCGCCTGCACGAGCTCGAGGATGCCCTTCTCCGGCGAGAGCCGCCCGACGAACAGCACCTCCGGCGGCTCGGCCGGCTGGCCGACGCGCTCGGGCAGCTCGATCCCGCTCGGGATCACGCGCACCTCGCGCGCGCCCAGCTCCCGCGCCGCGTCTGCCAGCGCGTTGGAGGCGCAGACGACGAGGCGCGCGCGCCGGACCACCTGCCGCGCGAGCGAGGGCGCGCGCCGCGCCAGCTCGACGTCCGTTCCCCACAGCTGGAGGACGAACGGCCTCCGCACCCACCAGGCGATGTACCCGGTCGGCAGCCAGTGCGCGTGGACGAGGTCGGCGTCGGCCGCGGCCCGGCGCGCCGCGGCGCGGAAGTTCCTGGCCATCAGCGGCAGCAGCGCGGCACGCCAGGGCTCGCGGCGGAGGTTCCCGGCGATCCCGGACCCGTATGCGATCCCGTGGTGCTCGAACGAGGCCGGCGAGACGACCTCGACCTCGACCCCGGCGGCCCGCAGCTGCTCGACCGCGTCCGCGACGAAGGTCCCCGCCGGGTCGCCCTCGTACCGCGGGTACGAGGTCGTCAGCACCGCGACTTTCACGGGATCCCAGAAGCCGTGGGCTTCGAGAAGACGGCGGGCGCCGCCAGCGCCAGCATCACGAAGACGTAGAAGTAGAGGAACGGGATCGTCAGGTAGAAGGCGTTCGAGGCGAGCGTCCCGACGAGCGCGGCGGTCATGCCCCACGCGAGCGGCCGCAGCCGGGCCGCGAGCGGGTCGCCGGCGGCGGCGAGCGCCTGCCCGAGCCGGCGCGCCGCGCCGAGCCGCGCGAACAGCCACCAGAGGAAGACCGCGAACAGCGCCGCGCCGACGAGGCCGCCCTCGACGATCAGCATCACGTAGTAGGAGTGCGGCCCCCAGTTCGTCTTCCCGGTGACGAACTCGTAGTAGACGGAGAAGTTGTTGAAGCCGAGCCCGAAGAGCGGGTGCTGGTGCAGCACCTGCGGGATGAAGTCGTAGACGCCCAGGTGCGCCGAGGTCGAGCTGCCGCCGGTCTGGAGCCGCGAGCGGATGACGACGCTGAAGAAGTGCCGGCGCCGGTAGAGCTCGAACGCGACCGGCAGCGCCACCAGCGCCAGCGGCAGGATCGCGAGCCGGGAGAAGAGCAGGTGCCGGTAAGGGATGAGGAGCACGAGCGCGCCGACGGCGAGGCCGAGGACGCCGCTGCGCGAGAGCGTGGCCAGCTCGACCAGCAGCAGGAAGCCGATCAGCACCGCGAGCGGCGTCCGCAGCCGGTGGCCTCGCTCGAGCCGCAGGTAGAGCGGCGAGAGGATCAGGATCGGGAGCAGCAGCTCGATGCCGAGGTGGTTCGGGTCGCCGGTGAGCGCGTTCGGCCGGTACACGCTCGCGCCGTTGACCGCGCCGTAGACGTTGATCTGGCTCGCGCCGGCCGTGATCGGGTTGAGGAAGAGCGAGTCGAGGTTGTGGCCCGCCTGCGCGGCCAGCAGCTGCAGGATCCCGTAGGCGCCGTTGGCCGCGATCCCGCCGAGGAACCAGGCGAGCGTCCGCCAGTAGAAATCGAGCGGCTTGCGCGCCAGGTAGATGACGCCCACGATCAGGAAGCCGAAGTGGAGCAGCCACTTCGCCAGGCCCTTGGCGAACTGGTCGAGCGCCTGGCCCGTCTCGAGGTTGAAGAAACCGATCAGGTAGACGACCAGGAAGGCAGCGAGGAAGCCGAGCAGGACGAGCGCCGGCCGCGGCGCCGGCCGCGACCGCCGCCCGAGCTGGTCGAGCCCGTAGAAGAGCAGGAACCCGCCGCACGTGAGGTCGGCGAGGAAGACGTTGCCGCCGGCGCTCCACTGCACCTTCGCGAACGTGCAGCAGAAGGCCGTCGCCAGGAAGAAGAACGGGACGAGCCGGCTCTCCTGGGCGTGCGCCCGGACCCGGGCGTCGACCGCGGCGACGGCGCTCACGTGACGCTCCAGAGTAGGTCGGCCAGCTCCTCGACCCGCGTGGTGCGAGAGAGCCGGCGGCGCTCCTCCTCGCTGAGGTAGCCGTCGCCGAGCTGCCCTGCCCGCCAGCGCGCGTGCAGGCCGAGCAGCGCCTCGCGCAGCCCGTCCTCGTCCTCGGGCGCGACCACCACGCCGGCGCCCGTCTCGCGGACGAGCTTCGCCGCCACGCCGTCCGTCGGCACCGCCGCCAGGATCGGCCGCTCGGCCGCGAGGTACTCGAAGATCTTGCCGCTCGGAACGACCTTGCCCCGCCCGGCCGCCTCGGGGAGCAGCAGCAGGTTCGCCTCCGAGTCGCGCTGCAGCTCGAGCGCGCGGCGATGCGGCTGGTAGTCGAGCAGCTCGAGCCGGTCGCCGAGGCCGAGCTCGTCCGCCCACTCGCGGTCGACCGAGCGGAAGTCGCCGACGAACCGCGCGACCACGTCGTCGAGCCCGCTCGACGCGAGCGCCGAGAGGAACGCGCGCGGGTTGCGCTTGCCGAAGAAGCTGCCGGTGTGCGTGATCCGGAAGCGCTCGCCCGGGTGGTACTCGAGCCCGGAGAAGTCGTCGAAGTCGCAGCCATTCGGGATCATCCGCACCTCGCCCTTCGGCTCGAAGCCGCGGAGCTCGTCCGCGATCGCGTCCGAGACGGCGACGATCCCGTCGGCCTGGCCGGCGATCATCCGGACGACGCGCTCGAGCAGTTTCTCCTTCGCCTGCACGGTGCGGCGCTCGAAGCGGCGGTCGGCGTTCTGGACGAGCGAGTCGCGCTGGTCGGCGACCCACGGCACGCCCGTCAGCCGCTTGACGCCGGCGCCGATCAGGTTCACCGAGAGCGGCGGGCTCGTCGTGATCACGACGTCGATGCCCTCCTCGCGGACGATGCGCGCCGCCGCGGGAATCGCGGTCGGCGCCCAGGTGACGCTCACGTCGGGCAGCAGCAGCCGGCGGCCGGCGAGGCGCGCCTGGGCGAGCGCGAGGTCGAGCCCCTTCAGCGTGCGCAGCTCCTCGGAGGGCAGCCGGGCCTGCGGGCCGAGGTAGCGCGCCCGGTGGACGAACGCCTGCGTCGGCGGGCGCAGCTCGTCGTCGCGGTGCAGCCACTTCGGGTCGTCCGGCGCGAGGACGTGCGTCTCGATCCCGAGGGAGGGCAGGTGCGTCGCCAGCTTGAGCGGGCGCTGGACGCCGCCCCCGCCGGCCGGCGGGAAATACATGGTGATCAGCAGGGCTTTCACGCAGGGATGCGGTAGAGAACGTACCGCGAGCCTTCGTACACGCGCGGCAGGTCGAAGCGCTCGCGCCCGACACGCGTCCGGTCGACGAGCAGCCAGCGGGCACCGTAGCGGCGCGCGAGCGAGAGCGGGCCGCGGTCGCGGAAGAAGCGGTTCGCGTCGTGGACGCGCTGCGTGGGCCGGTTCGCCTTCGTGTTCGCCACGTGCGAGGTCGGCGCGGCGTTGACGTACACCGGCGCGAAGGCGCCGAGCTCGTAGGCGGTGACCGGGTCGGAGAAGACGACGTCGCCGTCCGGAACGTGCTCGCGGACGGCGGCGACGAGCTGGTGCGGGAGCCCGAGGCGCGCGTTCGGCGCCCGCGTCCAGTGCGCGTACCCGTGCACGCCGACCGGCACGAGGAAGAGCGCGACCGCGGCGGCCGCGACGAGCGGCGGCCCCTGGACCTGCGGAATCCGGCGGCCGAAGAGCGCCGCGGCGAGGAGCGCGGCGGCACCGCCGGCGAACGACGCCCACGTGAGCCAGCCGGGCGCGCCGTCCACCAGGCGGTACGGCGAGCCGAAGTCGCCGGGGAACGCCAGCTGCAGCCCGATCCCGGCCGCGAGCGCGACCGGCAGCAGCCAGAGGCGCAGGAAGCCCGCGAGCACGAGCGCGCCGCCGACCAGCACGAACGAGCGCGGCGCGAAGCCGACGATCCGGCGCGCCTGCGAGATCGAGACCGCGTCGGCGAAGTGCGGGAAGACGAACGGCAGCAGCGTCACCGCGTAGATCGCGAGCATCGCGCCGAGCACGTACGCGGCCCACAGCCGCCGGTGGGCGAAGACGGCGAGCGGCAGCAGGACGAGCGAGGCGACCGCGATCGCGCCCGCGCGGCCGAAGAGCTCGGGCGCGAGCCGGTAGCCGTGCAGGCTGGTCACGTCGAGCTCGCGGCCGTAGTTCGCGAAGGCGCGCCGCAGCTCTGCGGCCTTCGGGTTGTGCGAGGCCGTCTCGCGCACGACGGGTAGCAGCCAGACCGCGACGAGCACGGCCGGGACGGCGATCCCCGCCAGCGCGGCGCCGATGTGCGCGACGTCGTGGCGCGCGTCCAGGATCAGGCGCACGAGCAGGAACCCGAGCAGGCCGAGCGCGACGAGGACGGAGTAGCTCGGATGGACGAGCGACAGCGCACCGGTGGCAGCGGCGACCGACGCCAGCAGCGCGGGGCCGGGCTCGCGGACGTACGCGAAGACGAGCGCAAGCAGCGCGGGTGCGAGCAGCGTCCGCGCGGCGGTGGCCGGGAGCGCGATCGACGTGTAGGAGCCGCCGTGGCCGGGCGCGAGCCCGACCAGCGCCAGCTCCGCGAGCGCAGAGGCGAGGCCCGCCCAGCGCGAGGCGAAGAGCGTCGTTCCGGCCTCGTAGACGAGCACGAGCGAGAGCGGCAGCAGCACGGTCGGCAGGTGCAGGAAGACCGACGGCGCGCCCACGCCGGCGAGCCGCGCGACGAGCGCGACCGCCGAGTGCCAGAGCGGGAACGCGTAGCCGGGGTGCAACCCGCCGTCGCGGAACTCGTCGACCGAGCGGAGCGAGAGCGAGTCGAGCCCGAGCAGCTTCTGCACGCGCGCGAGGTGGAAGAAGGCGTCGCCGTCGTAGCGAGAGACCCACCAGAGCGAGATCCCGAAGGCGAGGCCGACGCCGAAGAGGGCGAGCGTCCAGCCCGAGACGCCGCCGGGCCGGCGCGCGGCGAAGGGCGCGGCGACGAGCGCGACCGCGAAGAAGAGCGCGAGGGCGAGCCAGAACGACGAGTGCAGCGCGAACATGGCGGCGGTCGCCCCGAAGAGCGCGGCCATCGTCCAGGCGAAGGCCCCCGCGAAGCCGCGCACGCCGAGGGCGCGGGAGACGAGCGCGCCGGGCAGGAGCAGGCACGCGACGGCGGCCGCGAGCCGCAGCCCGAGCCCGAGTCCGTGCGCGGGCAGCAGCCGCGAGAGCGCCAGCGCGACCGGCGCGAGCAACCAGAGGAGCACGCTCATCGCCGCAGCAGCCGCGCGACCTGCACGAGCGCCGGCCTGAGGTCGTCGCGCGCGAAGACGGCGTCGACGTAGGGCGGCCGCTGCGGCGCCGGCGACTCGCCCGGCAGGAGCGTGATCGCCCAGCGCTTGCGCGTCCCGTTCGCCGACACCGGCTCGACCTGCTCGCCGGTCAGGTCGCGGTAGGCGATCAGCGGCAGGTCGACGCCGCACGCCGCGGCGAGCCCGTGCCACTGGAAGAGCCGCGGGTTGACCTCCATCAGCTTGTAGGCGCCGTCGCGGGAGTCGCGCTTGAACTCGACCTGCGAGAGGCCGTGGAAGCCGAGCGCGCGCAGCAGCTTCAGCCCGCTCTCGACCACCTCCTCGACCCAGACCGCCTCGCCCACGCGGCAGGTGCCGATCCCCGGCGGCGTCTGGCGCAGCTTCCGGCCCGAGAAGAGCCCGAGCGGCTCCCCGTCGGCGCGCAGGTACGAACCGAGCGTGTAGAGCTCGCCGTCGCCGCCGGGGATCACCTCCTGCACCATCGGCTCGTACGGCTCCGCCCGCGCGAACGCGTCCTCGACCTCCGCCGACGTGTCGCAGCGGAACGCCTGCCGCTTGAAGCGCCGCTTGAAGCCCTCGGTCGAGGAGGGCTTCACGAGCACGGGCAGGCCGAGCTCTCCGGCCGCTGCGCGCGCCTCGGTGGCAGAGGCGGGGTACGACGTCCGCGGGGCCGGAATGCCGGCCGCCGCCGCGGCCTCGAGCTGGCCGCGCTTGGTCTGGATCCGCGAGAGCACCTCCCACGGCGGGAACGGGTAAAGGAAGCGGTCGCCGAGCCGCCCCGCCCCGCGCGCGATCGCGTTCAGCGGCTCGTCGTGCGTCGCGAAGAGCGGGGCCCGCTCCACGTCGAGGCCGGCGAGGAACGTGACGAACGCCTCCTCGTCCTGCGGATCGGGCGTCCGCACCGGCTGGGCGTAGCGCGAGCGGAAGCCGAGCGCGCTCGGGCGGTGGTCGAGCGCGAGCACGCGGATCCCCGCGCGCCCGAGCGAGCGCACCGCGGCCAGGCCGTTCACCCAGCCGACGTCGACCACGATTGCCGGGCTCACCTCGCCAGCAGCTCCTCGACGGACGAGCCGGCGAGCCAGTCGGCCGTGTCGGCGTAGGTGCGGCCGCGGTCGCCGGGGAACAGCCAGCCGCGCAGTCGCAGCGAGACGTGCAGCAGCTTCCGCGCCCGCTCCGCCTCCCGGCGGCCGCGGTGCTTGTCGAGGAAGCGGAGGTGGCCGCGCACCTGCTCGCGGAACATCGGGCCCCACGTCTTCCTGGTCGTCGCGCCGCCGACGTGCGTGAACTCCGCGTCGGGCGTGAAGAGGACCTTCCAGCCCGCCTGCCGGAAGCGGTAGCACCAGTCCGTCTCCTCGCTGAACATGAAGAAGTCCTCGTCGAAGAGGCCAACCGTATCGGCGGCCTCCCGCCGCACGAGCAGGACCGAGCCCATCAGGAACTCCGCCTCGGACGGCCGGTCGTGCTCGAAGCCGCCGCCGTAGAACGCGTTGAACGCGCGCGAGCGCGGCGCGAGCTTGCGCAGGAAGAGGTACTCGGTCGCGAGCCGCCAGAGCGTCGGGAAGCCGCGCACCGAGCGCTGCAGGCGACCGTCCGGGTAGCGCAGGCGCGGCGCGACCACCGCCGCCTCGGGGTTCGCCTCGCCGAACGCGGTGAGCCGCTCGACCGCGTCGCCCTCGGCCCAGGCGTCGGAGTTCAGCAGCAGGAACCAGTCGCCCGCGGCGACGCGCATGCCCGCGTTCGAGCCGCCGCCGAGGCCCTTGTTCTCCTGCTCGATCACGCGCGCGTCGGGGAAGCGCTCGCGCACGAGCTCGAGCGTGCCGTCGCTCGA
>DATIER010000320.1:0-8426 GCA_035455605.1 Gaiellaceae bacterium | reverse complement strand
ACCGCGCCCGCGGCCAGCAGCGAGAGCGGCGCGGCGAGGGCGAACCAGTCGATGTGCGGAGTGGCGAGGGCGGCGATCATCGCGAGCCCGCGAGCTCCGTCAGCGTGCGGCCGGTCGGGAACGAGCGCTCGGTGATCGCGGACGGCCACGCCGAGAGCACGAGCAGGCAGAGGACGAGCGGGACGATGATCCCCAGCTCGGCCGGCCGGAGGTCGAGCGCCGCCTCCGTCACGGCGCGCCCGGGGCTGCGGTGCAGCACGGCCGAGATCAGCCGCAGCATGTACATCGCGGCGAAGACGATCGCGGCGGCGCCGACGACCGAATAGCCCCAGCCGGTCGTGAACACGCCGGCGAGGATCGCGAACTCGCCCGCGAAGGCGGCCGAGCCGGGCACGGCGAGCGCGATCACGCCCGTCGTCATCAGCACCGTCGCGAGCGCAGGCCGGCCGCGCGCCATCCCGCCGAGGGCGTCGAGCTCACCCGTCGCCGCGCGGCGCTCGACCGCGCCGGCGAGCAGGAAGAGCGCCGCAGAGATCAGGCCGTGGTTGACCATCTGCAGGACGGCGCCGTTCAGCCCGAGCGGGTTGACGGCGAACAGCCCGAGCGTGATCAGGCCCA
Source organism: Gaiellaceae bacterium (assembly GCA_035455605.1). Lineage (GTDB taxonomy): Bacteria > Actinomycetota > Thermoleophilia > Gaiellales > Gaiellaceae > AC-32. The sequence continues at coordinate 7,808 of DATIER010000320.1, read as the reverse complement.
GCTGCGCGAGGCTGGAGTAGGCGATCACCCCGCGCAGGTCGGGCGCGCGGAAGGCGAGCAGTGACCCGTAGACGAGGCCGCAGGCGGCGAGCACGAGGATCGGCGTCCGGAAGTCCGCGGTCGGCCCGGGGAACTTCGCGATCGCGATGCGCAGGAAGCCGTAGGCGGCCGCCTTCGAGACGACGCCCGAGAGCACGGCCGAGACCTCGGCGGAGGACTCGCGGTACGTCTCGGGCAGCCACGCGTGCAGCGGCCAGATCGGCGCCTTGACCGCGAAGGCCGCCGCGAAGCCGAGGAAGATCCAGTCGCTCCCGTTCGTGCCCGAGCCGACGAGGTCGAACGTCCCCTGCGAGAGGCCGAGGACGATGATCGAGGCCAGCATCAGCAGCGACCCGGCCATCGTGTAGATCACGAACAGCAGCGTCGCCCGCAGGCGCCCGGGCCCGCCCCAGACGCCGACCAGGAAGTAGAGCGGGACGAGCATCGCCTCCCAGAAGACGTAGAAGAGGAGCAGGTCCTGGGCGACGAAGACGCCGACGATCGCCCCGGTCAGCAGCAGCATCAGCCCGTAGTAGGCGCGCGGCCGCTCGCGGCCGGCCCAGAAGGCGTAGCCGGTTGCGGCGGCGAGCACCACGACGCTCATCCCGACCAGCCAGAGCGAGAAGCCGTAGAAGCCGACGTGGTAGGAGACGTGCAGGTCGCTGAACCAGCTCTGCTGCTCCTCGAGCTGGAGGCCGGGCTTGCTGAAGTCGAACCGGGCGACGGTGTCGATCCAGAGCGCGACCTCGGCGAGGGCGACGAGGAACGCGGTCGAGGCAACCGCGAACGGCCGCAGCGGCAGCAGCCAGACGGCGAGCGCGCCGCCGACGGGGAGCAGGATCAGCGCGGTCGTCACTAGCGGACCGCCACGAAGACGACGGTGACGACGGCGACGCTGGCGGCGATCGCGAAGGCGTAGGTACGGACGAGGCCGGTCTGGATGCGGCTGGTGTCGCGGCCGAGCTCGCCGAAGCCCTGCCAGAGCTCCCGCACGGAGCCGAAGACGAGCGGCCGCTCGATCCAGCGGCCCAGCCCGTGCGCGATCCAGACGGCCGGCCGGTAGAACGCGAGGTCGTAGGCCTCGTCGAAGTAGAACTTCCGCTCCAGCAGTGTCTGCGCCCAGGCGACCCGCGGCACCTCCGAGGTGCGCGCCCCGTAGAGCACCCACGCGACGCCGATGCCCGCCGCGCCGAGCAGCACGGCGATCACCGACGAGACGGTCTCCTGCGTTCCGCTGGCCTCGACGAGCGGCCGCGCGACCGGCTCGAGCCAGTTGGTGATGGGCGTCCAGACGCCCGCGAACTGGAGGAACCCGCCGACCGCTGCGAGCACCGTCAGCACGCCGACCGGAATCGCAAGCGTCAGGCCCGGCAGGTCACGGCGGAGCGCGTGGAAGTGCTCGCGCACGAACGGAGACGGCTCACCCCAGAAGACGACGAACAGCAGCCGGAAGGCGTAGAGCCCGGTCAGGAACGTGCCGACCATGCCGGCGACCCAGAGGATCTCGCCGTACCAGCCGTTCGCGAGCAGGGCCGCGAGGATCGAGTCCTTCGAGAAGAAGCCCGAGAAGGGCGGGATGCCCGCGAGCGACAGCGAGCCGACCAGGAAGGCGACGAAGGTCAGCGGCATCAGCTTCCGCAGGCCCCCCATCTTGCGGATGTCCTGCTCGTCGGAGAGCGAGTGGATGACGATGCCGGCGGCCAGGAAGAGCAGCGCCTTGAAGAAGGCGTGCGTCATCAGGTGGAACATCGCGCTCGGGTACGCGCCGATCCCGGCCCCGAGGAACATGTAGCCGATCTGCGACATCGTCGAGTAGGCGATCACGCGCTTGATGTCGACCTGGACGAGCGCGACGAGGCCGGCCAGCAGGAGCGTCGCCGCGCCGAGCCCGGCTGCGAGCTCGAGCACCTTCGGCGCCTGCTCGAACAGGGGCGCGGTGCGCACGATCAGGTAGACGCCGGCGGTCACCATCGTCGCCGCGTGGATCAGGGCGGAGACCGGCGTCGGGCCTTCCATCGCGTCCGGCAACCACGTGTGCAGCGGCAGCTGGGCCGACTTGGCCACGGCGCCACCGAGCAGCCCGAGCGCGACGAGGTTCGCCGTCCAGTTGCCGAAGGACGGCGCCGCGGTGAAGACCTGCTCGAAGTTCAGCGAGCCGGTCTTGGCGATCAGCAGGAAGAGCGAGAGAGCCATCGTCGCGTCGCCGATCGCGTTCATCACGAACGCCTTCTTCGCGGCGGCGACGGCCGACGGCCGCTGGTGCCAGAAGCCGATCAGCAGGTACGACGAGAGGCCGACGAGGCCCCAGCCGATGAGCAGCATCAGCAGGTTCCCACCCTGGACGAGCAGCAGCATCGAGAAGACGAACAGCGCCATGTAGGCGAAGTAGCGCCGCTCCTCGTCGTCGCCGTCCATGTAGCCGATCGAGTAGAGGACGATCAGCATCCCGACGCCGGAGACGATCAGCATCATCATCACGGAGAGCGGGTCGACCACGATCCGCAGGCCGAAGTCGAGCTGTCCGGCGGTGAGCCAGCTCCAGAGCGTCGAGGGGTGGTAGCGCTGCGTGGGCGGGTCGCCGAGCAGGACGGCGAAGGCGACGAGGGCGGCGACGAGGGAGACGAGGACGGACAGCGTCGAGAGGAAGCCGGCACCGCGCCGCGAGAGGCGGTTGCCGCCAACGGTGATCAGCGCGGTCGCGACCAGGGGCGAGATCAGACAGGTCCAGGCTGCGTAGATCACGTCAGCCGCGGAGGGTCGAGAGCTTGTCGACGTCGAGGTCGAGGTTGCGGCGCGAGATCGCCACGATCAGGCCGAGGCCGACCACGACCTCGGAGGCCGCGACCGCCATCACGGTGATGGCGAAGATCTGGCCGGCGCCCGAGCCGTAGTGGCGCGCGAACGCGATCAGCGCGAGGTTCGAGCCGTTGAGCATGATCTCGAGCGAGAGCAGCACGATCAGCGGGCTGCGCCGGATCAGGACGCCGAGCGCGCCGGTGCAGAAGAGGAAGCCCGCGACGCAGAGGTACCAGACGACGTCCGGGCCGTTCACTGCTGCACCCCTTCCATCGCCTGCTCGCGCGAGTGCGAGCCGAGGATGACGCCGCCGACCGCGGCGACGAGCAGGACGATCGAGGTGATCTCGAACGCGAGCAGGTGGTCGGTCAGGAACAACCGGCCGATCTCGGCCGGGCTGCCGTACCCGGCGTGGACGTCGGCGCTGTGCGAGAGGCTGCCGCTGGACTTGAGCCCGATCACGACCACGATCTCGACGAACAGCGCCGCGGCCGCGGCCACGGCACCGATCGCCTGCCAGCTCGGCCCGCCCGCCCAGGGCGCGTCGGCCCGCCCACCGAGGTAGGCGATCACGAACAGGAACATGACCATCACAGCGCCGGCGTAGACGAGCACCTGCGCCGCGGCCACGAACTCGGCCGACAGCAGCAGGTAGAGGACGGCCAGCGAGGCGAGGTTCCCGATCAGCGAGAGCGCCGAGTAGAACGGGTTCGAGAAGGAGATCACGGCGATCCCGGTGCCGATGCAGGCGAAGGCGGCCAGCACCCAGATCGCCCAAACGAGCACGTTCGCGACCGAGGCGACGATCACGCGCGGGCCGCCATCAAGAGTGGGCCTTGTAGTACGGGATCGGCGTGTCGTACAGCTCCGGGTCGGCGACCGGCACCTTCTTGATCGGCTCGGCGAGGAGCATGTCCTTCGTGTAGATCAGGTCGTCGCGCGAGTACTCGGAGAGCTCGAACTCGTTGCCGAGCGTGATCGCGTCGAACGGGCACGCGAGCTCGCAGTAGCCGCAGAAGATGCAGCGGCTCATGTTGATCTCGTAGATGCGCGCGTAGCGCTCGCCGGCAGAGACGCGGTTGTCGGCCGTGTTCTCGGCCGCGACGACGCGGATGCAGTCGGCCGGGCAGGCTGCGGCGCAGAGCGAGCAGCCGACGCACTTCTCGAGCCCGTTCTCGTGCCGCCAGAGCCGGTGGCGGCCGCGAAAGCGCGGGTACACCGGCCGCTTGTACTCCGGGTACTGCTGCGTGATCGGCTTCTTGAAGATCTGCTTGAAGGTGACGCCGAAGCCCTTGATCGAGTCGAGCGGATTCGGGGGCGTCATCAGAACGCCACCACGCAGGCCGCGGTCACGAGCGCGTTCAGCGTCGCGATCGGGAGGAGCACCTTCCAGCCGAAGCGCATCAGCTGGTCGTACCGGAGCCGCGGCAGCGTCGCGCGGATCCAGAGGAAGAAGAAGATCACGATCAGGAGCTTGATCACGAACCAGAGCGGCCCGAGCGGCGCCCACGGCCCGTACCAGCCGCCGAAGAAGAGCGTCACGGCCAAGGCCGAGAGGGTGATCATGTTCACGTACTCGCCCATCTGGAAGAGGCCGAAGCGCATGCCGCTGTACTCGGTGTGGTAGCCGGCGACGAGCTCGGTGTCGGCCTCGGGCAGGTCGAACGGCGGGCGGTTCACCTCGGCGATCCCGCCGATGAAGAAGACGATCAGCCCGACCACCTGCGGCGCGGCGAACCAGATCGTCTCGTGCTGCTTGTGGACGATGTCGACGAGGTTGAGGGAGCGGCCCATCAGCACCACGCCGAGCACCGCGAACGTCAGCGAGACCTCGTACGAGACCATCTGCGCGCAGGTCCGCATCGAGCCGAGCAGCGCGTACTTGGAGTGCGAGGCCCAGCCGCCGACGATGAACCCGTAGATCCCGAGCGAGCTGAGCGCGAAGACGAGGATCAGGCCGATCGAGACGTTCGCGACCACGCCGTCGATGTGGTAGCCGGCGACCTCCCAGCCGGGGCCGAACGGGATCACGCTGAAGGCGGCGAGGGCGGTGAACGCCGAGAGCGCCGGCGCGAAGATGTAGAGCACGTCGACCGCGCTGGCCGGGAAGAAGCTCTCCTTGCGGATCAGCTTGACGAGGTCGGCGATCGGCTGCAGCAGGCCGAAGGGGCCGGCGCGGTTCGGGCCGTAGCGGAGTTGCATGCGGCCGAGCACCTTCCGCTCGACCCACGTCATGTAGGCGAAGGTCAGCATCACGAGGTTGATGATCAGGAAGGCCTTGATCAGCGAGATCCACCACGGTTCGCTCACGCCGACACCTCCACGGTGCCGCCGAGATCGCCGGCGTGCTCGGCGGCGATCCGCACGATCCCGGGCCGCAGGCTGCGGTTGACGCGCGCGCGGAGCTCGACCGAGGTGCCGTCGTGCGACACGTGGACGGCGTCCCCGCTCGCGATCCCGCGGGCCTCGGCGTCCTTGCCGGCGAGCTCGACCTCCGGCTCGGGCCGCTGGAACTGCAGCTCGGGGACCCGCTCGATCGCCGGGCCCGAGAAGAGCGCCTTGTAGCGAACCAGGCGCAGGCCCTCGCCCTGCGGCGCGGGCGGCTGCTCGGGCAGCTCGGGAGCGGGCGCCTCGCTGCGGGTCCGCAGCGGCGCCTGCTCGCCGACCTCGCCGAAGGGCAGGCCGTCGTAGATCTTCGCGGACAGCTCGGCGAAGACCGCCGACGGGAACGGGTCGATCGCGACGCCGAACCGCTCCCCGAGCTTCGCGATCCACGCGAGCTCGTCGGGCGCGGGCGGGATCGACGTGCGGCGCAGGCGCTGCAGGCGGCCCTCGAGGTTGACGTACGTGCCGTCGCGCTCCAGGTAGCTCGTTCCGGGCAGGACGAGATCGGCCCAGCCGGCGGCGAGGCCCTGGAACATCGAGGTCACGAGCACCCGCTCGGCGCGCTCGGCCAGCGCGCGGACGTTCGGGTCGGCCGCGGCCTCGTCGCCGGAGACGACGAGCAGCCCGATCTCCTCCGGCGTCTCGCCCTCACCGTCGTCCGAGGCGGCCCACGCGTCGGCGACGCCTCGCCCGTTCGCGGTGCGCGGCAAATGGAAGGCGCCGCAGCCGGGCCGCTCGCCGAAGCCGAGCTCGCGCGCCAGGGCGGCGAGGTGCGCGCCGCCCGCGCCTTCCTCGCTCGACCAGATCAGGATCGCGCGGTCGCTCTCGCGCAGCCGCCCGCCGAGCTCGTCCTTGGGGCGCGCGATGCGGCGGCAGGCGTCCAACGCGTCGCCCGCGTAGTGGATCTCGGCGCCGGCACGGCCGGCCGCCTTGAGCCAGAGCTCGACGATCGGCGCGCGCTCCGCGACCGGCTCGTCCCCGAGCACGACCACGAGCTCGGCGTCGCGGACGGCCGAGAGCGGCAGACGGAAGGCGTCGAGCGCCGGGCTCGTCTCCTCCGGCAGCACCGCGGTGTGGGCGCCGAGCGCGCCGCGCAGCAGCCGCCCGAGGGCGTAGGCCTGCTCGACCGTCTCCGAGCCCGAGAGCGCGGTGACGATGCGGCCGTCCGCCTCGCGCAGCAGCCGCTCGGCCTCGTGGAGCGCGTCGTCCCACGAGACCTCCTCGAGCCCGCGCAGGCGCACGCGCCGCAGCGGGTCGGCGATCCGGTCGTCCGCGTAGAGGTGGGTGAAGCCGAAGCGGCCCTTGTCGCAGAGCCAGCCCTCGTCCACCTCGGGATGGTTGCGCGAGATGACGCGCTTGACCTTCCCCTCGCGCACGGTGGCGGCCGTGTTGCAGCCGACCGGGCAGAGGCCGCAGACGGTCGGCACGTTCTGGATCTCCCACGGCCGTGCCTCGAAGCGGTACTGCGTCGAGGTGAGCGCGCCGACCGGGCAGAGCTCGAGCACGTTGCCGGAGAAGGGCGCCCGGTAGGGGCGGTCGTCGAAGGTCGCGATCACCGACTGCGCGCCGCGGTTCCGCGCGACCAGCTGGCCGTCCTCGGAGACACCTTCCGAGAAGCGCGTGCAGCGGTAGCAGAGGATGCAGCGCTCGCGGTCGAGCGCGATCGTCGGCGAGACCGGAATCGGCTTCTCGAGCGTGCGCTTCTCGAACTGCATGCGGGTGTTGCCGGGGCCCCAGCGGAAGGTGAGGTCCTGCAGCGGGCACTCGCCGCCCTTGTCGCAGACGGGGCAGTCGAGCGGGTGGTTGACGAGGATGAACTCGAGCGTCCCGTTCTGTCCTTCCGCGGCCAGGGCGGAGGTCTGCGCCGTGTGCACCTTGAGCCCGTCCTGGGCGGTCATGGTGCAGCCGGCCTGGAGCTTGGGCATGCCCTCGACCTCGACGAGGCACATCCGGCAGGCGCCCACCGGCGGGCCGAGGCGTGGCTCGTAGCAGAAGACGGGGATCTCGATCCCGGCCGCGAGCGCCGTCTCGACGAGGCCGGTGCCCTTCGGCACCTGCACCTCGCGGCCGTCGATCGTGACGGTGACCAGCTCGGGCGAGCTCACGTCACACTTCCGTCACCGTGTCTGACACCGGCGTTCTCTTGCGCTGAGCAGGGGTTTGTGGACAGGCCGTGACGCCTACGGCACGCGTCTGACACCGGGCGGGTCACGCCGGCACCGTCGCGACGGTCGAGTGCGTGTGCTGGTCGGACGGCGCGAAGATGCCCTCCACGGACGACTCGCCGCCGAAGGGGCAGCGGCCCTGCTCGATGTGCGCGACGAACTCGTCGCGGAACTTCTCGAGGTAGCTCGCGACCGGGTAGACCGCGAAGTCGCCGAGCGCGCACAGCGACCTGCCGAGGATGCGCGAGCCGACCGAGCCGAGCAGGTCGAGGTCGGACAGCTCGCCGTCGCCGCGCTCGATCTTCTCCAGGATCTGCACCATCCAGCGCGTGCCCTCGCGGCACGGCGTGCACTTGCCGCACGACTCGTGCATGTAGAACTTCGTCGAGCGGAGCGCGAGCTGCACGAGGCAGCAGCGGTCGT
>DATIER010000319.1:0-12279 GCA_035455605.1 Gaiellaceae bacterium | reverse complement strand
GCGCTTCCACACGCAGACGGCCGGGGTCTCGCTGACGGCGCAGCAGCCGGAGGTGAACATCGTCCGCACCGCGATCGAGGCGCTCGCGGCCGTGCTCGGCGGCACGCAGTCGCTGCACACGAACTCGTTCGACGAGGCGCTCGCGCTCCCGACCGAGGACGCCGTCCGGATCGCGCTGCGCACCCAGCAGGTGATCGCCCACGAGACGGGCGTCGTGAACACGATCGACCCGCTCGGCGGCTCGTACTACCTGGAGGATCTGACCAACCGGCTCGAGGCCGAGGCGTACGACTACTTCGAGCGGATCGAGAAGCTCGGCGGCGTGATCCCGGCGATCGAGGAGAACTTCCAGCAGCGCGAGATCGCGGAGGCGTCGTTCCGGTACCAGGCCGAGGTCGAGGCGAAGCAGCGGGTCGTCGTCGGCGTCAACCGCTACGAGCTCGAAGACGAGGGGGAGATCGAGATCCTCCGCATCGACCCCGCGCTCGAGCAGAAGCAGGTCGAGCGCGTGCGGGCGCTCCGTGAGCGCCGCGACTCCGCCGACGCCGAGCAGGCGCTCGCCCGTCTGAAGCAGGGGGCCGAGGGCGACGAGAACCTGATGCCGCTGCTGATCGAGGCCTCACGCGCGTACGTGACCATGGGCGAGATGTGCGACGCGCTCCGGGAGACGTGGGGCACATGGCGGGAGACGCCGGTCTTCTGAGTTTTCTGCCGACCTCTAACTTCCGCGCTAGTCTGAGCGTCTACTTCTGCTGACCCCGATGAACGCGATTCAGACCGCTCTCAATTCGCCGCGCTTCAACCGCCTGCTCCTCTGGATCGGCGTCGTCGTGCTGGCGGCCGGGGCGCTGACGCTCGTGGTCACGCTGATGAAGAGCAGCGACGGGGGCAACACCAACCCGAGCCCGAACTTCCACCCGACGCTGCCGGCGAAGCAGATCCCGCTGACGAACGCGAGCGGCACGCGCATCCGCACCTACGACCAGCTCGACCCCCAGGTGCGGTCGACGGTCGAGAAGTTCATCGGCACGGTCGTGGCGCGCAAGAACCTCGGCTCCTCGTGGGCGGTCGTCTCGCCGAACCTGAAGCAGGGCTACACCCGCAGTCAGTGGAGCCACGCGCAGGGCCTGCCCGTCGTCCCGTACCCCGGCGTCGACATGAAGCACATCAACTACTACCTCGACTTCGCCTCCACCAAGGAGATCCTGATGGAGGTCGGGCTGTCGGGGATCCCGGGCAAGACCACGTCGCGCCCGGCCACCTTCCAGCTCGCGCTCGTCCCGGTCGGCCGCGGCGCGCACCAGCAGTGGCTGGTCGACTACTGGATGCCGCGCTGGACGCCGCCGGTTCCGACCTAGGCCGGCCGCGCCGCTAGTCGATCGTGAGCTCGAGCCCGTCGTGGGCGAGCTCGAGCGAGTCCTCGAGCGGGCGCTCGAAGGGCCGGTGCGTCAGCAGCAGGCGCTTGGCACCCGAGGCCTCGAAGGCCTCGGTCGCCTCCTGCGAGCTCAGGTGGCCCCGCGTGCCGCCCTCGGGGTTCGGCGCGAGCAGCGTCGCCTCGCAGAGGAACAGGTCGGCGTCGCGGGCGATCTCGCCGAGCCCGTCGCTCGGGCCGGAGTCGCCCGAGTAGCCGATCACGGTGCCGTTCGCCGCGGCGCGGAAGCCGAAAGCGAGCAGCTGGTAGTGGAGCACGCGGTGCGCCGTCACCTCGAAGCCGGCCGCCGTGAAGGGAACGCCCTCCTCGTACTCCTGCAGCTCGAACGCGTCCTCGAACATCTCCCGCTGGCCGAGCCGGCCGCCGATCGCGCACAGCATCTCCTTGCCGTCCGGCGGAACCCAGAGCTGTGGCTTGCCGATGCCCTCGCCCGGGCCGAGCGTCGAGCCCCACACCCACGGAACGAGATCGCCCCAGTGGTCGAGGTGCCAGTGCGTGATCGCGATCGCGTCGACGCGCGGCCAGTCCTCACGCTCGCGCAGCTTCGCGAGCACGCCCGGGCCACAGTCGAGCAGCAGCCGGCCAGGCCCCTCGAGCAGGTATCCGGACTGCGCTCCGCCGGGGTTCGGCCAGGCCGGAGAGCAGCCGACGACCGTCAGTTTCACGCTCATATACTCATCCCGATGGCCAGCAAGATCCGCGTCGTCATAGCAAAACCCGGTCTCGACGGGCACGACCGGGGGGCGAAGATCATCGCACGTGCGCTCCGCGACGCGGGCATGGAGGTCATCTACACCGGCCTCCACCAGACGCCCGAGCAGATCGTCGAGACCGCGATCCAGGAGGACGCCGACGCGGTCGGGATCTCGATCCTCTCGGGCGCGCACATGACGCTCGTGCCGAAGATCCTCGACGGGCTGCGGGACAACGGCGCCGAGGACGTGCTCGTCGTGCTCGGCGGCACGATTCCGAACGAGGACGCGGAGGAGCTGAAGCGGCAGGGCGTCGCGGCGGTCTTCACGCCGGGCGCTCCTACGAGCGAGATCGTCGAGTTCCTGCGCGGGAAGGTGCCCGCGTGAGCGGGCACGTGGAGGGCGAAGGGGGGAACCGGGAGGTTCACCCGATACCTCTCCTCGGCGCAGCCGAGGCGAGCCCGGAAGAAGGGGGCTCGTGGGGGAGACATGGTTTCCCCCACGCGACGGAGCCGGAGGCGGAGGAGGTGCCGGCCTGACCGTTCGCGTCGACCGCGACGGCGCGGTCGCGACGATGACGATCGACCGGCCCGAGGCGATGAACGCCCTCGACCGGCCGACGCTCGAGGAGCTGCGCGACCGGCTCGCGGAGCTGGCCGGCGACGCGGACGCCCGAGTCGTCGTCCTCACCGGAGCCGGCGGCGAGGCGTTCGTCGCCGGCGCCGACATCAAGTACATGAGTGGGCTCGGCGTCGAGGAGGCGCAGGCGTGGGGCGAGCTCGGCCACCGGAGCGCCCAGCTGCTGGAGACGATGCCGAAGCCGACGATCGCCGCGATCGACGGCTTCGCGCTCGGCGGCGGATGCGAGCTCGCGCTCGCGTGCGACCTGCGCTACGCGTCCTCCGGCGCGAAGCTCGGCCAGCCCGAGATCACCCTCGGCATCATCCCCGGCTGGGGCGGGACGCAGCGTCTTGCGCGGGTGTGCGGCCTCGGCGTCGCGAAGGATCTGATCCTGACCGGCCGGATCGTCGGCGCGGAGGAAGCGCTGCGGGTCGGCCTGGTCAACGGCGTGCACGACCCCGCTATCGACAGGGCTCGCGAGGTTGCTGAGGCCCTGGCCGCGAAGAGCCCCCTCGCGCTTGCGGCGATCAAGCGCACGACGAACCACGCGCTCCAGGGCGACCACGTCGAGAACCTGCAGCGCGAGGCGGACGAGTTCGGCGCCCTCTTCGCAAGCGAAGACGCGAAAGAGGGCATGACCGCGTTCGTGGAGAAGCGCGAAGCGAAGTTCGTCGGCCGCTAGGCGCCGACGAGCGAGACGAGCGAGGCGCTGAGCGCGCCGTTGTCGCCGCGCTGCGCCTTCAGCGTCGTCGGCGCGGCGGAGGTCCAGAGGTCGACCTGCTGGCCCGGCCGGGCGGAGCTGAGGTCGACCGGCGTGCCGGGCCCGCCGAGCGTCGCGACCTGCTGCACCGTCGCGCCGACGGGCACGGTCACGAGCAGGGTCCGCTTCAGCCTGGTCTGCGTCTGCCGCATCGGCCACGCGCTGACGACGGCGACCCTGAGCTGCACCGAGTCCGCCGCGACTGACATCACCGTCCCGCGTAGCTCGAGCGTGAACGGCGCGCCGCGCGGCGCCGCGAACAGCAGATGCGTCGCGTGCTGCAGCCAGGGGTACGGATCGACGGCAACCTTGCGGTTCGGGTGCACCTCGAAGTGGAGGTGCGGGTGCATGCCGTTGGCGTCGCCCGAGTCGCCGACGTAGCCGACCACCTGTCCCGCCGCGACCTTGGCGCCGCTCTTCAGGCCCTTCGCGTACGCGACGCCGGGGACACACTTGCCGCGGTTGTCGTTCTTCGCGGTCAGGTCGTTGTTGAGGTGGATGTAGTCGTAGTCGGTGCCGCTCTGGCCGTGCAGGTAAAGCATGCAGCCGGCGGTGGCGGAGCGGGTCCAGAACTCGACCTTGCCCGCTTCCGCGGCGAGCGCGAGGCTGCGCTTGGCCGCGATCATGTCGATCCCCTGGTGCGGCCCGCCGGCGCGCGGGTCGCCGAAGTCGTCGGCGTAGGTCGTCGGCCCCAGCACCGGGAAGACGAGCTTGGCGGGCGGCGCGGCAGCGCCTGCGACCGACGCAAGCGTCAGGAGGGCGAGGACGAGAAGCAGGGTGCCTCGGGCTGTCGTCCGGCGGCTGCTCATAGGGCTCCGGTCGCTCCGAAGGGCCGGAGGCTAGCAGAGCGGCCGCTAAAGTCCCGCGCGGCATGAAGATCGCGGTGTGTGCGAAGTTCGTCCCGGAGGCGAACGCGGCGAGGCGGATCGACTCCTCGACCAAGCGGCTCGACCGTTCGGGCGAGGGTGCGCTCAACCCGTTCGACGCGAATGCCGTCGAGGAGGCGCTGAGGGCGCGCGACGCGTCCGGCGAGGGTGAGGTCGTGATCGTCTCGGTCGGCCCGGAGCGGGCGCTCGAGGCGATGCGCCGGGCGCTGGCGATGGGCGCCGACCGCGTCGTGCTCGTCTCGGACGACGGCGCCGCTGGCTCCGACCTCGTCGCCACGAGCCGCGTCCTGGCGGCCGCGCTCGAGCGCGAGCACGCCGACCTCGTCCTCTTCGGGCAGCAGGCCGACGACTCCGACGGGGCCGTGCTCTGGGCCGCGGTCGCCGAGCGGCTCCGGCACCCGCTCGTCTCGCAGGTCGCGGAGCTGACGCTCGAGGACGGGAAGCTTCGCGGCAAGCGCCAGACCGAGTACGGCTACGACGTGATCGAGGCGCCGCTGCCGGCGGTCGTCGCGGTCTCGGACGCGATCAACGAGCCGCGCTACCCGTCGCTGAAGGGGATCATGGGCGCGAAGAAGAAGCCACAGGAGACGCTCTCGCTCGGCGACCTGAGCGTCGACGCCAAAGAGGCGGGCGAGGCCGGGTCGCGCACGACCGTCGACGCGTTGAACGACCCGCCGGCCCGGGGTGACGTCCAGAAGATCGAGGACGACGGCTCGGGCGCGCAGAAGATCGTCGACTTCCTCGCGGAGAAGAAGGCGCTGTGAGATTCCTCGTCTTCCTCGAGCACCATGACGGGAAGCTGCAGAAGGACTCGCTCGGCGTGCTCTCCAAGGCGGCCTCGCTCGGAGACGCCGAGGCGGTGGTGCTCGGCGAGGGAGTCCGGGAGCTTGCCGCCGACGCCGGCCGCTTCGGCGCGCAGCGCGTGTACGTGCAGGACGACGTCCTGCTCGACCGGCCGCTGCCGCAGCCGCGCGTCGACGCGCTCGCGACGCTGCTCGCGGACAACGGCTTCGACGCCGTGCTGTTCGCGGCGACCGTGCTCTCGGCCGACGTCGCGGCCGCGCTCGCGGCGCGCCTCGATGCCGGCTTGAACTACGACCTGACCGACCTCGTGGTCGACGGCGAGACGCTCGTCGGCAAGCGGCCGGCGCTCGGCGACTCGGTCTACGTGGACGTGGGCTGGACGTCCGGGCCGCGGCTCGCGCTGATCCGCTCCGGGACGTTCGAGCCGCAGGAGGGAACGGGGCCGGAGACGGAGGTCGTTCCGTTCGAGTCCCGCTTCCAGGACTTCTCGCTCGCGGCGACGATGGTCGAGCAGGCGCACGAGGAGAGCGAGGGGCCGTCGATCGAGGACGCCGACGTGATCGTCGCCGGCGGCCGCGGGCTCGGCGGGCCGGAGGGCTTTCAGCAGGTCGAGGAGCTCGCGAAGGCGCTCGGCGGCGCGGTCGCCGCGACGCGCGCCGTCGTCGACGCCGGCTGGTACCCGTACTCCGCGCAGGTCGGGCAGACGGGGAAGACGGTCGCGCCCAAGCTGTACGTCGCGGTCGGCATCTCCGGCGCGATCCAGCACAAGGTCGGGATGCAGAGCTCGGCGTTGATCGTGGCGATCAACAAGGACCCGAACGCGCCGATCTTCGAGTACGCCGACCTCGGCGTCGTCGGCGACCTGAACGAGATCGTCCCGAAGCTGACCGAGCTGGTACGAGCCCGCAAGGCTGCATGAGAACGCTACGCGTTCCGGCGTCACGCACGACCTGCGTGGCGGAGTACAGCTGATGGCGTTGCGCCCGACAGACTTTCCTCCTCCGTTCGACTCGAACGAGTTCGTCGTCGCGCCCGGCGAGCCGGAGATCGAGGTCGGCGTGCTGATCGTCGGCGCGGGCCCGGCCGGTCTCGCGTGCGCGATCCGCCTCGGGCAGCTGCTGGAGGGTGCGCCCGAGCTGGCGGAGCGGCTCGGTGACGTGCCGGTCGCGGTGCTGGAGAAGGGCAAGCAGCCCGGGTCGCACCTCTTGTCGGGCGCGGTCGTGAACCCGCGCTCGCTGCGCCGGCTGTTCAAGGACCGCGTCTCCACGAGCGAGATGCCGTTCTACGGCCGCGTCGACCACGAGGGCGTCTACTTCCTCACCTCCAGGCGCGCGCTGCGGATCCCGGCGCCGCCGACGATGCGCAACCACGGGAACTACGTCGCCTCGGTCGCGCAGCTGGGCCGCTGGCTCGCGGAACGGGCGGAGGAGGCGGGCGCGACGATCCTGCCGGAGACGAGCGGGCACGCGCTGATCGCCGCGGACGGCCGCGTGCGGGGCGTGCGGACCGGCGACCGTGGCCGCGGTCGCGGCGGCGAGGAGCTCGGCAATTTCGAGCCCGGCTCGGACGTGCATGCGCGCGTGACCGTGCTCGCCGAAGGGACGCAGGGGCACTTGACCGGCGTCGCGCTCGACCGCTTCGGGCTCCAGGGCGAGAGCCCGCAGGTCTGGGCGCTCGGCGTGAAGGAGGTCTGGAAGGTCGCGAAGCCGCTCGGGCGCGTGATCCACACCATGGGTTGGCCGCTGCGCTCCGGCCGCGAGTACCGCGAGTTCGGCGGCTCCTTCGTCTACCCGATGGGCGGGGACATGTTGACGGTGGGGATGGTCGTCGGGCTGGACTACCGCGACGCCGAGCTCTCCGTCCACGACCTGCTGCAGGAGCTGAAGACGCACCCGCTGCTGCGCAAGCTGCTCGAGGGCGGCGAGCGCGTGGCGTGGGGGGCGAAGACGATCCCCGAGGGCGGCTTCCTGTCGCTGCCCAGGCGGCTGCACGCGCCCGGCCTGCTGATCTGCGGCGACGGCGCCGGGCTCGTGAACGTGCCCGCGCTGAAGGGCATCCACTACGCGGTCGAGTCCGGCCGGCTGGCGGCCGAGGCGGCGTTCGCGGCGCTGCAGCCGGGCGAGTCACCCGGCCGGCGCGGCGCGCTCGCCGGCTACGACGAGGCGCTGAAGGACAGCTTCGTCTGGCGCGACCTCCGGCAGGTGCGGAACATGCGGCCCGCCTTCGGGCGCGGCTTCTGGCTCGGCGGCGCGCTGGCCGGGGCGGCGACCGCCTCGCGCGGCGCCTTTCCGCCCGGTGACGCGACGCTCGAGCGCGACGCCGACCAGTCGCTCATTCGCACCGACCGCGCGGCGAGCTACCCGGCGGCGGACGGGACGCTCACGTTCGACAAGCTCTCGTCGGTGTTCCTGTCCGGGAACGCGACGCGCGACGACGCGCCGAACCACATCCGCGTGCAGCAGCGGGTCGCGCCCGAGCTGGCCGAGCTGTGGACGCGCATGTGCCCCGCGGCGGTCTACGAGGTGGGCGACGAGGCCGGCGACGGCGACGTGCACGTCGAGGTGACGCCGTCGAACTGCGTCCAGTGCGGCGCGATCACCGCCAAGGGTGGGCGCCTGACTCCGCCCGAGGGCGGCGCCGGGCCCGACTACAAGCTCACCTAGCGCGTCACACTTCCGTCACCGTGTCTGACACCGAAGCGCGTGCCGGAACGCGGCTACCGGAGGCCATTTGTGGAGCGTCCGTGACACTCTGGGCACGTGTCTGACACCAGCCGCGACTCCGAGCTGACGCAGGTGGTCGAGCGCGCCGACGTCGAGGCTGCCCGCGACGCGATCGCGGGGCGGCTGCACCGCACGCCGACCGTCCCCTCGGCGACGCTCGGCGAGCTGACGGGCGCCTGCGTCTTCCTCAAGGCGGAGCTCTTCCAGAAGACGGGATCGTTCAAGCCGCGCGGCGTGCTCACGAACCTCGCGGCGCTCACCGCGCAGGAGCGGGAGCGGGGCGTGATCGGCATCTCGGCGGGCAACCACGCCCAGGCGCTCGCGTGGGGCGCGGCCGCCGAAGGCATCGACGCGCTGCTCGTGATGTGGCAGGGCGCTAGCGAGGCGAAGATCGCAGCGACTCGCGGCTATGGCGCCGCGGTCGACCTCGAGTCGCGCGACCCCGCGGAGGCGTTCGGGCGGCTCGACGAGCTGGTCGAGGAGACCGGCCGCGCGCTCGTCCACCCGTTCGATCACCCGCGGACGATCGCGGGCCAGGGGACGGTCGGGCTCGAGGTGCTCGAGGACGTGCCGGATGCCGACGTCGTGGTCGTTCCGATCGGCGGCGGCGGCCTGATCGCCGGCATCGCGACGGCGGTCGACGGCAGGGCCCGCGTGATCGGCGTCGAGCCGGAGTCGTCCGCGGCGATGTTCCAGGCGGCTCGCGCCCGCGAGCCGGTGCCGCTCGCGCCGACGTCGGTGGCCGACGGCCTGAACGCCCCGTTCGCGGGGACGAACACCCTGGCGGTCGTCCTGCAGCGCGTCGACGAGCTCGTCCTGGTGAGCGAGGCCGAGATCGAGGAGGGGATGCGGTTCCTGTACGCCCGCGCGAAGCTGGCCTGCGAGCCCGCGGGCGCAGCGGCCACCGCGGCGCTGCTTGCGGGAAAGGTGCCGCTGGAGCAGGGCGAAACGGTGGTCGCGATCGTCTCGGGCGGCAACGTGGCGAGCGAAACCGCCGCTGCTATCCTGGCCGGGCGATGAAGGCCGAGATCCATCCGGAGTACGTCCTCGCGACCGTTCGCTGCGCCTGCGGCAACGAGTTCCAGACCCGCTCGACCAAGTCCGAGCTGCACGTCGAGGTGTGCTCGAACTGCCACCCGTTCTACACGGGCAAGCAGAAGCTGATGGACAGCGGCGGCCGCGTCGAGCGCTTCCAGCGCCGGCTCGAGAAGGCCGGGCGCAAGGCCTGAGGCAGCAATGAGCGCGCCCATCGGCGGGCAAGCCGTCCTCGAGGGCGTGATGATGCGCGGCCCCTCGAACTGGGCGGTCGCGGTCCGCAAGCCGAACGGCCAGATCGCCGAGGTGTGCCGGCCGATCGAGTCGGTGATGAAGCGGCACTGGTTCTTCCGGTTGCCGGTCGTCCGCGGCGTGGTCGCGCTCGGCGAGTCGCTCGCGATCGGCTTCCGCGCGCTCTCGATCTCCGCTAACTACGCGGCCGCCGACGACAACGAGGAGGCCGAGCAGGAGCTGTCGCGGGGCGCGCTCGTGTTCGCCTTCCTGATCGCGATCGGCTTCGCGATCTCCGTCTTCAAGGTCGGCCCCGCGCTGCTGGCCGACCTGCTGCCGATCTCGAACGGCTTCTGGTTCGTGCTCGTCGAGGGCCTGATCCGCGTGACGGTCTTCGTGCTCTACCTCTTCCTGATCTCGCTCCTGCCCGACCTGCGCCGTGTCTTCCAGTACCACGCCGCGGAGCACAAGGCGATCAACGCCTACGAGGCCGGCGAGGAGCTCGAGCCGGCCCGCGTCCAGCGCTTCAGTCTGATCCACCCGCGCTGCGGCACCGCCTTCCTGCTCTGGGTGATGGTGATCGCGATCTTCGTCTTCGCCTTCTTCGGGCGGCCGGCCTGGTACTGGCTGATCGTCACCCGGATCCTGCTCCTGCCGGTGATCGCGGGGCTCGCGTACGAGCTGATCCGCTTCGCCGGCAAGCACACGGACAACCGCGTCGTGATGACGCTGCTCGCGCCGGGCCTGTGGCTGCAGCGGCTGACCACGCGCGAGCCGACGCTCGACCAGCTCGAGGTCTCGATCCGCGCCCTGCGCGAGGTGCTCGCGCTCGAGAAGGGCGACACCGTCGGCGCCCAGCGCGTCGAGGTCATGGCCTAGCTGCTTTGGCGGCGTAGGCGAAGCAGAGCACGCCGACGAGCGGAATCGCGAGCGCCGCGCCGGCGAAGACGCTGCGCGCGGCGGCGACGGCGAAGACCGGCGAGACGAGCAGGAGGCCGGTGGCGTGCGCGCCGCGGTGGACGAGCGAGATCAGCCCGCTCACGCGGCCGAGGTGCGAGTCGGGGATCTCCGTCTGCGCCGCGGACTGTGTCAGCACGAGCGCCGAGCCCTGCCCGGCGCCCGCGGCCAGCGCCCCCGCGAGCGCCGGCCCGAGCGAGTGGGCGAGCGCGAGCAGCGCGTACGCCGGCAGGTAGGCGCACCAGGCCAGCAGGCTCAGCCGGGCCTTGCGCCGCACGCGCCGCCGCGCCAGCACGATCCCGGCGCCGATCGAGCCGAGGGCGTAGGCGACGATCAGCAGCGAGAACCTCGCCGCCCCGCCGTGCAGCCCACGCCGCACGAGCTCGGGCACGCCGACGATCCACGTCCCCGCGGAGATCGTGACCGCGACGCCGAGCGCGACGACCGCCGACGCCAGCCACGGGTGCGGGCGCAGGATCGTGAACGCCTCGCGGATCCGTGGCCGCTCGCCCTCGACGTTCACGCCGCGGTCGAACCCGCGCAGGCCGGCGAGCAGGAGCGCCGAGAGCGCGAACGACGCCGCGTTGATCGCGAAGAACGCGCTCAACGGGACGAAGGCGAGCAGCGCCGCCGCGATCGCGGAGCCGCCGAGCCAGAGCGCGTCGGCGCTCGCGCGGACGAGCGCGTTCGCCGCCTGCACCGACTCGCGGCCGGCCAGGGCGGGCAGCACCGCGCCGTAGGCCGGGTCGAAGTAGCTCGCGCCGGTCGAGAGCACGAAGGCGACGACGGCGAGCGCCCAGAGCGGCAGGTCGCCCGCGAGGCCGGCGATCGCGATCGGGACGAGCGCCGCCGCTCGCACGAGGTCGGCGCCGACCATCAGCCGCTTGCGGCCGGCGCGGTCGGCGAGCACGCCGCCGTGGAAGCCGAAGATCAGCGCGGGAACGCTGTCGGCCAGCCGCACGGCGAGCACGCCGAGCGGCCCGCCGGCGAGGAGCGCCGCCCACATCAGCGCGATGTACTGGAACGAGTCGCCCAACTCGCTTCCCGCGACTGCGAGGTAGACGCGCCGGAAGCCCGGCCGCCGCAGCAGCGCGAGCGCTCCGGGCGGTGGGAGCGCGTCGAGGGCAATTGCCTCCTCGGGCTCGGCGGTCACCGGATCTGCCACGGGCACTACCCTTCCTGAAATGCCCGCCTTCGAAGACCTGATCGACGAGCTGGAGCGCTCCTACGCCGAGACGCAGGAGAGGATGAGCGACCCGGCCGTCTACAACGACCACCGCGAGGCGGCGGAGGTCGGCCGCCGCCTGAAGGAGCTCGAGGGGCCGTACAAGCTCGCCCAGGAGTGGCGCTCGGCGCACGACGACCTCGAGGCGGCACGCGGCGACGGCGACCTGCGCGAGCTCGTGCCCGAGCTGGAGGAGCGGCTGGCGGGCCTCGAGGAGGAGCTCAAGCTCGCGCTCGTCGAGAGCGACCCGGCCGACCGCAAGGACGTGATCCTCGAGATCCGGCAGGGTGTCGGCGGCGACGAGGCCGCGCTCTGGGCGGCCGACCTGTTCCGCATGCTCACGCGCTACGCGGAGCGGCTCGGCTACAAGGTCGAGCAGCTCGAGGTGAGCGGCAACGAGGCCGGCGGCTTCAAGGAGGTCGTGTTCGCGGTCAAGGGCGACGGGGCGTACTCCGTCTTCAAGTGGGAAGCCGGCACGCACCGGGTGCAGCGCGTGCCCGAGACGGAGTCGCAGGGGCGCATCCACACCTCCACCTCGACGGTGGCGGTGATGCCCGAGGCGGAGGAGGTCGAGGTCGAGCTCGACCCCAACGACCTCAAGATCGACGTCTACCGCTCGACCGGCCCCGGCGGCCAGAGCGTGAACACGACCGATTCCGCGGTGCGGATCACGCACGTGCCGAGCGGCATCGTCGTCGCGATGCAGGACGAGAAGTCGCAGCTCCAGAACAAGACGAAGGCGCTGCGCGTCCTCCGCGCGCGGCTCTACGAGGCCGAGCGTGAGCGGCAGCAGGCCGAGGAGGCGGCGACGCGGCGCTCGCAGATCGGCTCCGGCCAGCGCGCCGAGAAGATCCGCACCTACAACTTCCCGGAGAACCGGGTGACGGATCACCGCGTACACCTGACCGTGCA
>DATIER010000318.1:0-2696 GCA_035455605.1 Gaiellaceae bacterium | reverse complement strand
CTCGGGCTCTGGGATCGCGAGCTGGAGCGTCGCCATGCAGCCGAGCGCGCGGCCGGCGACCTCGGTGCGTGGGCGCCGCGGCCGGTGTTCGCGTACGGCTTCGAGGACCTGACCGGCGCGGAGTGGGCGCTGCTCGAGGCGCTCGCGGCGCGGGCGGAGGTGACCGTCTCGCTCCCGTACGAGCCCGGCCGCGACGCGTTCGCTTCGCTCTCGCGCACGGCCGACGACCTCTCGCAGCTGGCCGACGGACGGATCGAGGAGCTCCCGCCGGGCCCGGAGGCGCGAACGCCGGTCCTCGCGTACCTCGAGCGGCACCTGTTCGAGGACGCTCAGGCCGAGCGCTCGCCGGAGCTGGACGGGTCGCTGCGCTTCCTTGAGGGCGCGGGCATCCGCGGCACGCTCGAGTTGGTGGCCGACGAGATCCTGGCGCTGCTCCGGGACGGCACGCCGGCCGAAGAGATCGCGATCGTCTGCCCGTCGCTCGAGCGCTGGCGCGCGCCGCTGGACACGGCCTTCAGCACGCTCCGCGTCCCGTACGCGCTCGAGGGCCGGTTGCGGCTCGGCCAGACGCCGTTCGGGCAGACGCTGCTCTCCCTGCTGCGCTACGCGTGGCTCGACGGCCGCCGGCGGGAGCTGTTCTCGTACCTGCGCTCGCCCTACTCGGGCCTGACGCGGATGCACGTCGACTTCCTCGAGGGCCGCCTGCGCGGCCGCGGCGTCGACGAGCCGGAGCGGGTCGAGGAGGAGGTGCAGAAGCTGCGCGGGCAGCCGCTGCCGCACGTCGCGAGCGTGCGCGCGGCCGCCGACCCGCTCGCCGCCGTGCGCGAGCTCGCCAGGGCGATGGTCACCGCTGCACACCGGCTCGACGCACCGCCGACGCACGAGGCCGCGCGGCTCGACCTGCGCGCGCACGAGGCGGTCGCGAAGCTGCTCGCCGAGCTGGAGGGCTGGCGCGAGCTCGGCGGCGAGGCGAGCCGTGAGGAGGTCGTCTCGCTGCTCGCGGACGCGCAGGTGCGGCTGGCGGGCGCCGGGGAGGCGGGGCGTGTCGCCGTGCTCGACCTGCTACGCGCCCGCACGCGGCGGTTCGAGGTCGTGCTCGTCGTCGGTCTCGAGGAGGGCCGCCTGCCGCGGCGCTCGCAGGCCTCGCCGTTCCTCGACGAGGAGCAGAAGGCCGAGCTCGAGCGCACCTCGCGCGCCGGCCGGCTGCTGCGCACCGACCCCGTCTCGCGCGACCGCTACCTCTTCTACACGGCGTGCACGCGCCCGACGCGGCGGCTCTACCTCGTGCGCGAGGCCGCCAGCGACGAGGGTGCGCCGCGCGAGGCGAGCCCGTTCTGGGACGAGACGCGCGCGCTGTTCGCCGCCGACGGGGTCGAGCGCTGGACGCGGCGGCGGCCGCTCGCGGCGCTGACGTGGCCGCTCGAAGGCGCGCCGAGCGAGCGGGAACGCCTGCGGGCACTCGCCTCGCTGGCGCCGACCGACGGCGAGGCGGCGAGCTCGCTGGCGCGCGCGAACGGCTGGGAGCGGCGCCTCGAGCGCGCGCTCGGGGCCTTCGACCGGCCGACGCGGCTGACGCACACGGCCGTCCTGGAAGAGCTGCGCAACCGCGCGACCTTCGCGGTCACGGAGCTCGAGCGCTTCACCGCCTGCTCGTCGATGTGGTTCGTCGACCGCTTCCTCTCCCCGCGGAGCATCGACGTCGAGGTGGATGCGCGGCTGCGCGGTCAGGTCGCCCACCAGGCGCTGTACTCGTTCTTCAAGGGCCTGCCGAAGCGCACCGGCGCCGACCGGGTGCAGCCGGAGACGCTCGAGGACGCGCTCGGCTTCCTGCGCGAGTGCCTGTCCGATGCGCTCCGAACGCACGTGCGCTTCGACCTGCCCGACCTCGAGCGCAACGAGCTCGAGCAGAGCCTGGCACGCGACCTCGAGAAGCTCGTCCGGCGCGAGGCCGAGTCATCCTCGCCGCTCGTGCCGAACCGCTTCGAGGTCTCGTTCGGCTCCGAGCGCTCGGCGCCCGAGCTGCAGCGCGGGCTCGACCTCGGCGGCTTCGCCGTCACCGGCAAGATCGACCGCATCGACCGCGATCCGTTCGGCGCGCGCGGAATCGTCGTCGACTACAAGTCCGGCCGCGCCCCGACCGCGCGCGAGATCGAGCGCGAGCTGCACCTGCAGATCCCGCTCTACATGCTCGTCCTGCGCGACCTCGTCGGGATCGAGCCGATCGGCGGCGTCTACCGCACGCTCGCCGGCGACGCGAAGGCGCGCGGCGTGCTGCGAGCCGACGACGGCGTGCCGGGCTTCATGCGCAACGACTACCTGGACGAGGAGGAGTTCTGGGGCGGGATCGAGCGGGCGCAGGAGCACGCCCGGGGCGTCGTCGGCCGGATCCGCGCGGGCGACATCCGCCACGACCCGCGCGGCGGCTCGTGCCCGAGCTGGTGCGAGCTCTGGCCGGTCTGCCGGGTGAGGCGCTCGTGACGGCGGTGGAGACGGTCAACCGCGAGCAGCTCCGCGCGATCGAGGAGCAGGGCGTCGTCTTCGTCTCGGCCGGCGCCGGCACCGGCAAGACGACCGTCATCGTCGAGCGCTTCTGCCGCGCGGTGTGCGAGCGCGGCTTCGACGTCGAGTCGATCCTCGTGATCACGTACACCGAGCGGGCGGCCGGCGAGCTGCGCGGGCGGATCCGTAAGCGCCTC
>DATIER010000317.1:0-9201 GCA_035455605.1 Gaiellaceae bacterium | reverse complement strand
GCCGGGATTCGCGCCCGCGTCGTTCAGGCCCTGGACGTTGTTCTGGCCGCGCAGAGCGTTCAGGCCCGTCGACTCGTAGCCGAGGTGACCGGTCATCAGCACGAGGTTCGATAGGGACCAGACGTTGTCGATCGCCGAGGCATGCTCGGTGATGCCGAGCGTGTAGAAGATCGCCGCGTGCCGCTCGGCCGCGTACTCGCGAGCGGTGGCGCGGATGTCCTCGGCAGGCACGCCGGTGACTCGCTCGGCCTCCTCGGGCGTGTAGCGCGAGACCACCTCGGCAACCGCGTCGAAGCCCTCGGTGTGCTCGCCGATGTAGGCCTCGTCCTGCAGGCCCTCCTCGAGGATCACGTGCATGAGCGCGTTCAGCAGCCAGACGTCGGTCCCGGGCCGGAGCTGCAGGTGCCGCTTGGCGATCTTCGTCAGCCAGATCTTGCGCGGGTCGGCGACGACGAGCGTCGCCCCGTTGCGGACGGCCTTCTTGATCCGCAGCGCCAGCACCGGGTGCGCCTCGGTCGTGTTCGACCCGATCACGAGCAGGAACCGGTCGTTCTCGATTTCCGGGATCGAGTTGGTGGTTGCTCCTCTGCCTAACGACCTGACCAGGCCGTAAAGAGTCGGAGCGTGTCAGGTTGCCTCGCAGGAGTGGACCGAGTGGGTCTTCAGCGCCGTGCGCGCGAGCTTCTGGATGAGGAAGTTCTCCTCCATCGTCAACCGCGCCGAGGCAAGGACGCCGATCGTCTGCGGGCCGTGCCGCTCCTTCACCTCCCTCAGGCCCTCGGCCGCGGCCCGAAGCGCGTGCTCCCAGGTCGCGGGGTGCAGTTCCCCGTCCTCGCCGCGCACGAGCGGCTCGGTCAGGCGGTCGGGGTGGTGGACGAAGTTGAAGGCGAATCGGCCCTTCACGCAGAGATCGCCCTCGTTCGAGACGTAGCTCGGGTCGGAGGTGATCTTCACGATCCGCTGGGTCTCTGGGTCCACGTTGATGTCGATCTGGCAACCGACGCCGCAGAAGGTGCACGTCGACTTGGTCTTCTCGAGCCCGGCTTCGTGGCCCGCGGGCGAGCCCTGGAGGAACTTCTCGTAGATCGCCCCGGTCGGGCACGTCGAGAGGCAGCCGCCGCAGAGCTCGCACTCGGTGTCGAGCCACGAATGTCCGTGCGTCGGGGCGATGCGCGCGGTCGGGCCGCGGCCCTCGAACGAGAGCGCCGAGCACTGCATCACCTCCTGCGTGTAGCGCACGCAGCGGTTGCACAGAATGCAGGCGTCCGGGTCGTAGCCCATCAGGCGGTTGCGGTCCTCGTAGGCCTCGCGCCCGGCGTCCGGGAGGACGAACGGCGCCTCGGCTCCCAGCTCCGCGGCGAGCTCTTCGAGTTCGTTCGGTCGTCCGCCCGGGCTCGCGTTCAGGTGCTCGGCGAGGAGCATCTCCGCCAGCGTCTTGCGCAGCTGCGGGACGTTCGAGTTCGTGGAGACGACCATTCCCTCGGAGACGCGGGTCGCGCAGGCGGGCACCGGTCTCGTCGCGCCCTCGACGCCCACGACGCAGGTTCGGCAGCCGCCGTACGGCTCGAGCTTGTCGTCGTGGCAGAGGGTCGGGATGAAGACGCCGTGGCGCGCGGCGGCGTGGACGAGCAACTCGTCCGCGGGAGCGCTCACGCGCTTGCCGTCGAGCGTGAACTCGACCATGCCCTTCACTGTGCCTCTCCGAGCTGGGCGAAGAGCTCCGGCCAGTGGCGGCAGGCGCTGCGCACCGGGACCGGCGCGGCCTGGCCGAGGCCGCAGATCGACGTCGAGACCATCGCATCGAGCCACTCCTCGACCTGCTCACGCGGCATGGGGGCCTCGCCGTGCGCCAGCTCCTCGAGCACGTGCAGCATCCCCCGCGTGCCGATGCGGCATGGCGTGCACTTCTGGCACGACTCTTCGGCGAAGAAGCGCATCGTCTCGGAGACGAGGCGCAGCGTGGGATAGGAGGCAGGGAAGACCTGAAGGCCTGCCGAGCCGGGCGAGGCGCCCCAATCGGCGAGCGCCTCCCGGGTGAGCGGGACGTCGAGGGCGGACGGCGGCAGGAGTCCGCTCGCCGCGCCGCCGGGGACGATCGCGCCGATCTCCTCGGTCGCGCCACCGGCAAACTCGTCGATCAGCTTGCTCGCGGTGACGTCGAGCGGCGCCTCGTAGCAGCCGGGCTTTCGTACGACGCCGGAGACGGACCAGAGCCGGGCCGGCGCCCACTCGCCGCGCGCGATCCGGGCGACGTGCACGAGGGTCTCGACGTTGTTGATCAGCGTGGGCCGGCCACGGTACCCGGACTGTGACGGGAACGGCGGGCGCAGCCTGGGCATCCCGCGCCTGCCCTCCATGGATTCCAGCATTGCCGTCTCCTCGCCGCAGACGTACGACCCGGCTCCGACGACGATTCGAACCGGCAACCGACGCGCCTCGATCGCCTCCTCGAGCCGGAGACGGGACGTCGCGTACTCCTCGCGGAGGTAGATGTAAGCCTCCTCCGTCTCGCAGTAGCGCATCGCCAATTCGAGCCCTTCGAGGAGCAGCTGGGGGCGGAGTTCCAGCAGGTAGCGGTCCTTGATCGTCCCGGGTTCGCCCTCGTCGGCGTTCACGATCACCACGCGAGGGCCGGGCTCGCGCCGCACGGCTTCCCACTTGCGCCAGGCCGGGA
Organism: Gaiellaceae bacterium; assembly: GCA_035455605.1. Lineage (GTDB taxonomy): Bacteria > Actinomycetota > Thermoleophilia > Gaiellales > Gaiellaceae > AC-32. The sequence continues at coordinate 6,527 of DATIER010000317.1, read as the reverse complement.
AGCCCGCGCCGCCCATGCCGGTCAGGCCCGAGTGCTCGAGTGCGGCTAGCAGCTCGTCGGGTGCAACCTCCGGCGGGTCGCGCAGGTCGTCCTGTTCCAGCAGGAAGCCGTTGCCGCGGTGCGTCACCGTAGGCTCCACCACGTCACCCCGTGTGAGCACCGGGGCGAGGTCGCAATGGCCGAGGCACTCGACGCCGAGCACGACGCCGTTCGAGTGCTCCCGCTCGCGGGCCAGCAGATCCCCGGCCCCGAGGCAGTCGCAGACCGGTCCGATGCAAACGCGGACGGCGTCGGCCGGGACACGGAGGAAGGAGTAGAAGGAGACGACCTCGTCGACCTCGCCGCGTCGGATGTTCATGTGGTCGGCGAGCGCGTCGGAGAGCTCGGGCGTGACAGGCCCGACCTCGCGGCGGATCCGGCCGAGGTTGTCCAGCAGGCTCGTACGATCGGCGGGCAGCTCCTCGAGCAGCGAGGCGAAGCGGAGCGCGTCCACTAGCTTCGCGCCTCCAGGAGCAAATCCCGCACCGGCTCGACCCCGGCACACGCGACGGCGGCTGACTCGCGCATCAGCGCGATTGTCGCGGCAGCGGCTAGTCGCCCGCAAGCGAGGCGACGGCGCCTGCCACCGCGGCGGTGCCTGCGATGACGGCGACCGTGCGCCACACGCGGCGGCGCCCCTCGGGTCGTGGCGAGACGGCGCGTTCCGGGTATGGCTCGCGCGGTCCTTCGGGGCCGAACCGGCGTGCCAGCGCCAGCACCTGCGCGGCGTGTAGGGCGCGCCTGCCGGTCGCGGCCTGCTCGATCTGGCTGCGGCAAGAGAAGCCGTCCGCGACGATCAGGGTGTGCGGGTCGGCCTCGCGCACCTTCGGCAGGAGCACGCGCTCCCCGGCCGCGATCGAGACGTCGTAGTGCCCGTCCTCGTAACCCCAGCCGCCCGCCATCCCGCAGCAGCCGGCGTCGAGCTCCTCCACCTCGAGCCCGAGCCGCTCGAGCAGCTCCTTGTCCGGCCCGGTGCCGCCGGTTGCCTGCTGGTGGCAGTGGCCGTGGAGGAGCGCCTTGCGGTGGAGTTGCGGCGGCTCCCAGTCGGCGGCGTGCTCGACGAGGAGCTCGGAGAAGTGGAACGTCTGCTTCGCGAGCCGCTGCGCGTCCTGGTTCATCGGCCAGAGCTTCAGGAGCTCGTCCCTGAAGACGGCCACGCAGCTCGGCTCGACGCCGACGACCGGCGTGCCGGCGCGGATCTCGTCACGGAGCGCCGCGAGCACGCGCCGCAGGTACGTCTCGGCGAGGTCGAGCATCCCGTAGTCGTAGAGCGGCCGCCCGCAGCAGAGGTGGCCCTGCGGGACGACCACGTGGAAGCCGGCGTCCTCCAGCGCCTCGACGGCGGCCACCCCGACCTCCGGCTCGAGGTGGTTCGTGAACGTGTCCGCCCAGAGGATCACGCGCCGCCCGCCGCCGTTCCGCAGCGGCCGCCGCGCGAACCAGTCCTTCAGCGTCACCGGCGCGAACTCCGGCACGTGCCGCTGCGGGTGGATTCCGGCGGCGGCCTTGAACACCGGCGTGCGCGCCACCGCGTTCGCGAGCGCCGGCACGCGGCACGCCAGCCGCGAGGCCTGGTCGATCAGGCCGAAGGCGTAGGCGGCGCGCGGTCGCAGCCGGCCGCGGTAGCGGTGCGAGAGGTACTCCGCCTTCAGCGTCGGCATGTCGACCCCGACCGGGCAGTCGTTCGTGCAGCCCTTGCACGAGAGGCAGAGGTCGAGCGCCTCGTCGACCTCGGCGTCGTTCCACATCGTCAGCTCGCCGCCGTTCAGCATCTCCCAGAGGATGTGGGCGCGGCCGCGCGTCGTGTGCTTCTCCTCGCGCGTGACCATGAAGCTCGGGCACATCACGCCGCCCTCGGTGCGGCGGCACTTGCCGACGCCGACGCAGCGCGTGGTCGCGTGCGCGAACGAGCCGCGGTCCTGCAGGAACGCGAAGTGCGAGCGCACCTGCGGCGGGTTGAACGTGTCCGGGCCGAGGCGGATGTTCGAGTCGAGCGGGTACGGGTCGACGACCTTCCCCGGGTTCATCTTCCAGTCCGGATCGAAGATCGACTTGAACTCGCGGAAGGCCTCGGTCAGCTCCGGCCCGAACATCTTCGGCAGCAGCTCCCCGCGCGACTGCCCGTCGCCGTGCTCGCCGGAGATCGAGCCGCCGTAGGAGACGACGAGGTCGGCGCCCTCCTCGACGAAGGCTCGGTACTTCGCCAGGCCTGGCTTGCTCGAGAGGTCGAAGTTCCAGCGCGCGTGGACGCAGCCGTTGCCGTAGTGGCCGTAGAGCGCGCTCTCGTAGCCGTACCTCGCCGCGAGCTTGCGGAGGTCACGCAGGTAGTCGCCGATCCGCTCCGGCGGCACGGCGCTGTCCTCCCAGCCCTCGTAGGTGTCGTGCTTGCCGGGCAGGAAGGCGGTCGCGCCGAGCCCGGCCTCGCGCACCTTCCAGACGTGCTCCTCCTGCTCGGGGACGTCGTAGAGCTTCATCCCGAGCAGGCCGTCGTCGCCGACCTTCAGCTCTCCCATCAGCTCGTGCGCGGCCTCGTCGGCCTCCTCCTTCGAGTCGCCGCCGAACTCGACGAGCAGGAAGCCGTGGCCGTCCGGCAGCCGGGAGAGGTCGTGGATGTGCAGCCCGAGCTGCGTCATGTCGTCGATCAGCACCTGGTCCATCCCCTCGAGGCCGGTCGGCCTGTGCTCGAGCACCTGCGGGACGTGGTCGCCGGCGATCGGCGCGTCCTCGAAGCCGAGCACGAGCAGCGAGCGGTAGGGCGGGCTGTGGAGCAGGTGGACGGTCGCCTCGAGGTAGGTGACGCACGTGCTCTCGGTGCCGGCGAGGGCGCGGGCGACGTGGAAGCCGCGCTCGGGCAGCAGGTCGTCGAGGTTGTAGCCCGAGACGCGGCGCGGGATGTCCGGGTAGCGCGCGCGGATCAGGTCGGCGTAGCGGTCGCGCAGCTCGGTCAGCCGGCGGTCGATCTCCGGGTCGCCCGAGGTGCCCTCGCGCAGTCGCAGGCGGCGGCCGTCGTAGAGGACGACGTCGAGCTCGTGCACGTTGTCGGACGTCCGCGGCCCGGGGCCGTAGAACTGGGCCATGATCGAGCGGACGCCGCACGAGTTGCTCGCGATCATCCCGCCGAGCGTGCAGTACTCGTGCGTCGAGGGGTCCGGGCCGAACGTGAGCTGGTGCTCTGACTCGGCCCGGTGGCGCAGGTGGTCGAGGATCAGGCCGGGCTGGACGCGCGCGAGGCGGCGCTCGGCGTCGATCTCGAGCACACGGTTCAGGTACTTCGAGAAGTCGATCACCACGGCGACGTTGGTCGTCTGCCCCGCGAGGCCCGTGCCGCCGCCGCGGGACAGGAGCGGCGCGCCGTACTGCCGGCAGAGCCGCACCGTCTCGACCACGTCGTCGACGGTGCGCGGGACGACGACGCCGATCGGCAGCTGGCGGTAGTTCGCGCCCGTCGCCGAATAGAGGGCCCGGTCGCCGGCCGTGAAGCGCACCTCGCCCTCGAGCGACCGGCCGAGCTCGTGCTCGAGCCCGCGCACGTCGACGCGGTCGCGGCCGACGGGCGGGGCGTGGAAGCGCGGATCCTGCGAGGGAACCTCGACGGGGCCGCTCACGCGGCGAACTTCTCTGCGTCCGCCCGCTTCAGCTTGAGGCCGTTGCCGGGCCGCGAGCGGTCCGGTCGGAGCGCGCCGTCGACCGGCTCCGGCACGCCGTCGAAGATGAGCGGCTCGAGCCGCACGTGGTCGTGGAACCACTCGATGTGCCGGACGCGCGGGACCGCCGCGCACGCGGCGAGCGACGCGCTCGGGGCGCAGTGGGCGGAGAGGTCGAGCTCGAAGGCGTCGGCCAGCGCGCCGGCGCGCAGGAAGCCGGTGATCCCGCCGCAGCGGGTGACGTCGGCCTGCAGGCAGTCGACGCAGCCGATCAGGTTGCGGAAGTCGGCGGGCACGTACGCATATTCGCCGGCGGCGACGTCGAGGCCGGCAGGTCCCTGCTCGCGCACCAGGCGCAGGCCCGCGAAGTCGGCCGAGCTGACGGGCTCCTCGTGCCACGTCACCCCCCAGTCGCGCGCGAAGCGGTCGGCCCACGCGAGCGCCTGCTTCGGCGCGAGCGCGCCGTTCGAGTCGACGAACAGCTCGGTCTCGTCCCCGATCGCCTGCCGCGCCGCGTCGAGCCGCGCCGGATCGCGCTCCGGCTGCCGCGAGACCTTCATCTTCACGCGCGGGATGCCCTGCTCGATCCAGCCGCCGAGCTGCTCGCGCAGCCGGTCGAGCGTGTACGACGTGAAACCGCCGCTGCCGTAGACGGGCACCTCGTCCCGCATCCGGCCGACCAGGTCGCAGAGCGGCAGCCCCAGCAGCCGCGCCTTCAGGTCCCACAGCGCCTGGTCGACCGCGGAGAGCGCGCAGAAGCCGATGCCCGGACGGCCCGCGTTCCGCAGCGCCGATGCCATCGCCTCCCACGACTCGCCGGGCGCGAGCGCGTCGCGCCCGCGGACGAGCTCGGAGAGCTTCTCCTCGACGAGCTTGCCGGCCGCCGCGGGGGCGTAGGTGTAGCCGAGGCCGGTCTCGCCGCCGCCGCTCGCCTCGACGATCACGATCGTGGTCGAGTCCCACTGGGCCGTGCCGTCCGACTCGGGCTCGTCGGTCGGGACGACGAACGCCGACACCCGGAGGCTCGCCACCGGCGCCTGCACGCGGGTGACGTCGACGGTCTGGCTCACCGGCCGGGAAGGAACTCTTCGAGCTTCTGCTTCATCGATTCCTTCACCATCGCGCCGCGGTCGGGATCGCCGGCCATCGCGGTCATGAAGTGGCGTGCCTGCTCGAAGGTGATGTGCGGCGGGAGCGGCGGCACCTCCGGGTCGGCGATCGCCTCGTAGAGCACGGGGCGGTCGGCCGACAGCGCCTCGTCCCACGCCGGGCCCACCTCGTCGGCGGAGTCGACGCGAATGCCGAGGAAGCCGAGCAGCTCGGCGTACCGCGCGTACGGGAAGTCCGGCAGCACCTGCGACGCCTCGTACTTCGGGTCGCCCTCCATCGCCCGCTGCTCCCAGGTGACCTGGTTGAGGTCGTCGTTGTGAAGCACCATCACGACGAACCGCTGGTCGCCCCAGCGTTCCCAGTACTTGGCGACGGTGATCAGCTCGTTCATGCCGTTCATCTGGAACGCCCCGTCGCCGACCAGCGCGAACACGGGCCGGTGCGGGTGCGCGAACTTGGCAGCGATCGCGTACGGCATGCCGGGGCCCATCGTCGCGAGCGTGCCCGAGAGCGAGCCCTGCATCCCCTGGCGCAGCCTGACGTTGCGCGCGTACCAGTTCGCGGCCGAGCCGGAGTCGGAGGTGAGGATCGCGCCGTCGGGGAGCCGCTTCGAGAGCTCGCTGAAGACGAGCTGCGGGTTGAGCGGGTCGCCGGGGAGCTGCGCGCGGTGCTCGATCAGCTGCCACCACTCGCGCACCTCGTGCTCGATCCGCTCCCGCCACGAGCGGTCCTCCTTGCGGCGCAGCTTCGGGAGCAGTGCCCGTAGCGTCTCGCGGGAGTCGCCGACGAGGTTGACCTCCATCGGGTAGCGGATGCCGATCATCCGCCCGTCGATGTCGATCTGCACGCCGCGCGCCTTGCCCTCCTGCGGCAGGAACTCCGAGTACGGGAAGCTCGAGCCGACCATCAGGAAGGCGTCGCACTCCATCATCAGGTCCCAGCTCGGCTTCGTCCCGAGCAGGCCGATGGAGCCGGTCACGAACGGCAGGTCGTCCGGGAGCACGTCCTTGCCGAGCAGCGCCTTGGCGACGCCGGCCCCGAGCGTCTCGGCGACCTGCACGAGCTCGTCCCCCGCGCCCTTCGCGCCCTGGCCGACGAGCATCGCGACTTTCTCGCTCTCGTTCAGGACGGCCGCGGCGCGCTCGAGGTCGCCCTCGTGCGGCACCACGCGCGGCGGCGAGTAGCCGATCCCCGAGTGGACGGTGCCGTGCTTGTGCGGCGGCGTCTCGACCGCCTTCTCCGCCGCGAGGTCGTTCGGCACGACGATGCAGGTGACGGTGCGCTCCGCGAGCGCGATCCGGATCGCGCGGTCGACTAGGTGGCGTGCCTGCGCCGGGTCGGTCGCCATGTGCACGTACTCGTGCGCGACGTCCTTGAACAGCGTCGTCAGGTCGACCTCCTGCTGGTAGTTGCCACCGAGCGACGAGCGCGCCTGCTGGCCGACGATCGCGACCACCGGCTGGTGGTCGAGCTTGGCGTCGTAGAGGCCGTTCAGCAGGTGGACGGCGCCCGGGCCGGAGGTCGCCATGCAGACGCCGACCTCGCCCGTGAACTTCGCGTGGCCGCAGGCCATGAACGCCGCCATCTCCTCGTGGCGGACCTGGATGAACTCCGGGTCGCCGCCGGCGCGGTCGAGCGCGCCGAGGAAGGCGTTGATGCCGTCGCCCGGGTAGCCGTAGATGCGGTGGACGCCCCAGTCGGTCAGGCGCTTGAGGATGAAGTCGGCAACGAGCT
>DATIER010000316.1:0-14445 GCA_035455605.1 Gaiellaceae bacterium | reverse complement strand
CTTCCTGATCGGCGGCCTGATCGTCCTCGCCACCGGCCACAACCCCTTGCAGGCGTACTGGGACATCATCAACGGCGCCGGCCTGAACTGGCTCGCGCACCCGACGAACACCGACGTCGCCAACACCGCGGCCTACAACTTCAGCCAGACGCTCCTGCAGACGACGCCGCTGATCCTGACGGGGCTCGCGGTCGCGTTCGCCTTCCGCTGCGGCATGTTCAACATCGGCGGCAACGGCCAGTACCTGGTCGGCCTCTACGTCGCCAACTGGGTCGGGATCTCGTTCGTGAACATGACGCGGCCCGCGCACGTGCTCCTCGGCATCCTGGCCGCGACCGTGGCCGGCGCGATCTGGGCCGGGATCGCCGGCTTCCTGAAGGCGACCACGGGCGCCCACGAGGTGATCTCGACGATCATGCTCAACTGGATCGCCTACTGGATCGGGAGCTACATCTTCCAGCAGGGCGGCCCGCTGCAGGGCCCCGCGAACAAACCGCTCAGCATCCCGATCTCGGGCGACATCGCCCACAGCGCACGCATCCCGGTCTTCTGGGGCGACGCCGACCTGCAGGGGCTCCACATCGGCTTCTTCTTCGCGATCGGCGCGCTCGTCGTGTTCTGGCTGATCCTGAACCGGACGACGCTCGGGTACGAGGTGAAGGCCGTCGGATACAACCCGGACGCGGCGGCGTACGGCGGCATCAAGGTGCGCGTCAACTACGTCCGCGCGATGGCGATCTCCGGCGCATTCGCAGGCCTCGCCGGCGGCCTCGACATGCTCGGCTACCTCTACCACTACGGCACCACCGACGTGCAGGCGGCGGGAATCGGCTTCCTCGGGATCGCGGTCGCGCTGCTCGGCCGCAACACCGCCCTCGGCGTCGGGCTCGCGGCGTTCCTCTTCGGCGCCCTCCTCTACGGCACGACGCACGGGCTTCAGTCGGGCACGATCGACCCGAGCCTCGCGGGCCACCTGACGGAGATGATCCAGGGGCTCGTCGTGCTGTTCGTCGGCGCGGACGTCCTGATCCTGGCCGTCTGGAGCTCGCGCAAGCGGCTCAAGCGCCGGCGGCCCACAGGCTCGCAGGCGACCGCGGAGGCGACGCCGTGAGCACCTACGTCGGCGGAGTCGACCGCGTGCTCCGCTCGCGCCTGCTCGAGCCCGCGTCGCTCGGCTCGATCGGGATGCTGCTCGGCGTCCTCGCCTTCATCCTCGCGATCCCGCCGATCGAGGCGCGGAACCCGCTCTGGCCGATCCTGGTCGGGATGATCGCGATCCTGTTCGGGATCGCGGCCGCCTCTCGCGGCGGCGGGCGGGTTGCGGTCGGCGCAATCGTCATTGGCGTGCTCGGCACCGGCCTGGCGGTAGCCGCGATGCAGTCGAGCACCGGGAAGCTGAACCAGGTCTTCACGGCCAGCCTGATCGCGTCGATGCTCGTCTTCGCCACGCCGCTGACCTACGCCGCGCTCGGCGGGATGTTCTCGGAGCGCTCCGGCGTGGTGAACATCGGGCTGGAAGGGATGATGCTGATGGGCGCCTTCTGGGGCATCTGGGGCGCCGACAAGACCGGCAGCTGGATCTGGGGCGTGCTGATCGCGATGCTCTCGGGCGGGCTGCTGGCGCTCGTGCACGCCTTCTTCGCGATCCACCTGCGCGCCGACCAGATCGTCGGCGGCGTCGCGATCAACTTCCTCGCGCTGGGCATCACGGGCTACTTCTTCGTCCAGCTCTACCACGGCGAGAACGTCCCGACGGGGGTCTCGCAGATCCCCGACGTCAGGCTCGCGAGGGAGGGCAGCCATTCCTTCTTCGCGGACTCGTTCGGGCACCTGAACCTGCTGATCTGGGTCGCGATCCTGTTCGTGCCGCTCTCGTACATCGTGCTCTTCAAGACGCCGATCGGGCTGCGCATTCGCGCGTGCGGCGAGCACCCGCGCGCCGCGGACACCGTCGGCATCAACGTCTACCTCGTGCGTTACGGCGCGGTCGTGCTGTCGGGAGTCCTGGCCGCGATGGGCGGCGCGTACCTGACGGTCGGCTACCTGAACACCTTCAACGAGAACGTCACCGCCGGCCGCGGCTTCATCGCGCTCGCGGCGATGATCTTCGGCAACTGGAAGCCGTACGGGGCGTTCGGCGCCGCGCTGCTGTTCGGCTTCTCGACGGCGCTCGCGTACCGGCTGCCTGTCTACTCCTCCAACGCGGCCACGCTCTTCCAGGCCCTGCCGTACGTTCTGACGCTGATCGCCGTCGCCGGCGTGATCGGCCGCACGGTGCCGCCCGCCGCCGATGGACGCCCTTACAAGAAGCAGTAGCGCCCGCGCGCCGAACCACGCCGCCCGGGCCTCGGTCGTGCTCGCGCTGCTCGGGGTCGCGCTCCCCATCGTCGCGTACGCGGCCGCCAACCAGCTGCAGAAGGTGTCCCTCGTCCAGGCGACGACGGCGTCGTGCGGCTCCGTCGTCCTCGGCGGAGCCGCAGTGCTGCTCGCCCGGCGCGGTCTCCGGAACGTCGAGCGCACGCTCGGGCGCGCGGGCGGGGAGGGCTCGGCACGGGTCGGCAGGCTGCTCGGCGTGATCGCGCTCTGCACCGGGCTGGCCGCGGCGATCGCGCTCGGTGTCTACAGTGTCCTGAACGTGATCGGCTGAGCACGGCCTCGGCGGATCGACACTACAATCGGCCTCTCCCGTGTTCGAGATCGGCAACAGCCTGCGCGAGGCGCGCGTCCGCCAGCAGCTCGAGCTGGGCGAGGTCGAGCTCGCCACCAAGATCCGCGCGCGCTACCTGCGTGCGCTCGAGGAGGAGAGCTTCGACGCGCTTCCCGCCCAGACCTACGTCAAGGGCTTCCTGCGCACGTACGCGGACTACCTCGGCCTCGACGGGCAGCTCTACGTCGACGAGTTCAACTCGCGCTTCTCGGGTGACGACGGTGAGTATCACGAGCCGGTCGTCGCGCGGCGGACCTCCAGCGTGCGGCAGCAGCAGCACCGGCGCGTCGAGCGCCGCTGGGTGATCTTCGCCCTGGCCGGGATCGGCGCGCTGCTCGCGTTCTTCGTCGCGGCATGGAAGTTCGGCGGCAATAGCTCCGAGCAGATGCCCAACCTCGCCACGACGAACCGGACGGCCACGAACAAGGTGCTGCCGGCGGCGACGCCTACCAAGGCCGCGCCCAAGAAGCCGGCGCGGTTCACGCTCTACGTGCGTGCCCTGCACGGCAACTCCTGGATGGACGTCCGCAACTGGTCGCAGAGCGGGAAGGCGCTCTTCACCGGCACCGTCGAGCTCGGCGGTCAGGACCATCGCTGGGTCTCGCGGCGGCTCTGGATCAACTTCGGTGCGCCCTCGAACCTCGGCATCGTCTTCAACGGCCACCTGGTGTTCATCCGCCGGAGCGGGCCGGTCGTCTTCACTCCGCGCGGCTTCACGCGGGCCGGTTGACCCGCCCCCGCGGCTTCGTCGTCGTCACCGGGAGCGAGCTCGTCCGCGGCGACCGGCGCGATCTCGACGGACCGTTCGTGGCCGCCGAGCTGCTCCGGCTGGGCGTCGAGCCGGCGCGGATCTCGATCGTCGGCGACGACCCGGGCGAGCTCGAGGCCGCGCTGCGCGAAGGGCTCGAGGCGGATCTCTGCGTGACCTCCGGCGGCCTCGGCCCGACGCACGACGACCGCACCGTCGAGCTCGTGGCGCGGTGCACCGGCCGCAGGCTGGTCGTGGACGAGGCGCTCGCGGCAGAGATCGAGGGCATCTCGCGCTCCGTCGCCGAGCGGCTGCACCGGCCGTACGCCGACTTCGCCGAGGGCGTGCGCAAGCAGGCGACGCTCCCGGAGGGCGCGGTCGTCGTGGGGATCGCGGGAACGGCGCCGGCGCTCGCCATGGAAACGGACGCAGGCGCGGTGGTCGTGCTCCCCGGCCCGCCGGGCGAGCTCCAGCGGCTGTGGCCGCGGGCACTGGGCTCGGCGCCGGTGCGTTCTGTTCTCGCGCGCGCGCGCGAGCCGGAGCGGCGGGTGCTGCGCTTCTACGGCGCGAGCGAGTCGGAGATCGCGCGCTCGCTCGCGGAGAGCGGGGGTGAGGGCGGCGGCGTTGTCGTCACCATCTGCGCGCGCGAGTTCGAGATCTACGTCGACCTGTTCGTCGAGCCGGAGGGCCGCACCCGTGCCGACGAGCTCCTCACCGGGCTTCGGGAGCGGAGCGGCCGGCACCTGTTCGCCGACGACGAGCGCCCGGTCGCGGCGATGGTGCTCGACCTCTGCCGCGAGCTCGGGGTGACGCTCGCGACCGCGGAGTCCTGTACCGGCGGCCTGGTGGCCGCGCGGCTGACGTCGGTGCCGGGCTCGAGCGACGTCTTCCTCGGCGGCGTGGTGGCGTACGCGAACGAGGTCAAGGAGCGGGAGCTCGGCGTGCCCGAGGACGTGCTGGAGCGGCACGGCGCCGTCTCGGCCGAGGCGGCCGAGGCGATGGCCGCAGGCGTGCGGGAGCGGCTCGGTGCGGACGTCGCCGTCTCGGTCACCGGCGTGGCCGGCCCCGGCGGCGGCTCGCCGGAGAAGCCGGTGGGACTCGTGTTCCTCCACGCCCAGGGGCCGGACGGGTCGCTCGCCCGGCGGCTCGACTTCCCCGGAGATCGCGAGGCGATCCGCGGGCGCGCCGCGGTCGCCGCGCTTCATCTCGTGCGCACGCTCTTGTCACAGAGCCGTGACGCTTGAGCGCGAATCCTGCTGCTAGCTTCGAGGGCGATGAGCGTGTTCGCCTCTTCTGCGCCCTGCGGCTCCCGGAGCAGACCGTGGAGCGGCTCGTCTCGTGGGAAGGAGAGGCGTTCGCGGGCGTTCCCGGAGTCCGGCCCGTGCCGCGGGAGAGCCTCCACGTCACGCTCGCCTTCCTCGGCCACCGCCCCGCGGCGGAACTGGGCGCGATCGTCGGCGCCCTGCGTGCCGCCTGTGCCGGCGTGCTCCCGCCCAGGCTCGCGGTGCGCGGCTACCGGGAGACCCGCAGCGTGGGGATGCTCACGTGCGACGACGAAGGGCGTCGGGCGGCGGCGCTGGCCGAGGACCTCCACGAGCGGCTCGAGGAGCTTGGCGCCTACGAGCGCGAGCGCCGGAGATGGCTCCCGCACGTGACCGTCGTGCGCTTCCGTGAGCGGCCGCGCCTGCAGCCCGAGCTGCCGAGCCTGGAGTCCTTCGTGACGTCCGACGCTGCTGCTTACCTGTCACGGCTACGCCCCGGCGGGGCGCGATACGAAGTCCTCGAATCCGTGGAAGTGGGAGGGAGATAAGGGTGGATCGCGAGCAGGCTCTCGACACCGCGCTCGGCCAGATCGAGCGCCAGTTCGGCAAGGGCTCGGTGATGCGCATGAGCGACCAGGCCCAGGTCTCGATCGGGGCCGTCTCGACCGGCTCGCTCGCGCTCGATCTTGCACTGGGGATCGGCGGGCTGCCGCGCGGCCGCATCGTCGAGATCTTCGGCCCGGAGTCCTCGGGCAAGACGACGCTCGTCTACCACGTGATCGCGGAGGCCCAGCGCCGGGGCGGCATCTGCGCCTTCATCGACGCCGAGCACGCGATGGACCCGACGTACGCGAAGAAGATCGGCGTCAACATCGACGACCTGCTCGTGTCGCAGCCCGACACCGGCGAGCAGGCGCTCGAGATCGCCGAGCTGCTGATCCGCTCCGGTGCGCTCGACGTCGTCGCGGTCGACTCGGTGGCGGCGCTGACGCCGAAGGCCGAGATCGAGGGCGAGATGGGCGACTCCCACGTCGGCCTCCAGGCGCGGCTGATGAGCCAGGCGCTGCGCAAGCTCGCCGGGACGCTCAACCGCACCGACACGATCTGCCTCTTCACCAACCAGCTGCGCGAGAAGATCGGCGTCATGTTCGGCAACCCGGAGACGACCCCGGGCGGCCGCGCGCTGAAGTTCTACTCGTCCGTTCGCCTCGACATCCGCCGGATCGAGACCCTGAAGGACGGCGTCGAGGCCTACGGCAACCGCGTCCGCGTGAAGGTCGTGAAGAACAAGGTCGCGCCGCCGTTCAAACAGGCGGAGTTCGACATCATCTACGGCTCCGGGATCTCCTGGGAGGGCACCGTCCTGGACGCGGCGCTCGAGCGGAAGGTGGTGCAGAAGTCCGGCTCGCACTTCAGCTTCGAGGACGAGCGGCTCGGCCAGGGCCGACAGAACGCGACCGCGTTCCTCCGTGAGCATCCGGACGTGACGCAGCAGGTCCTGCTGCGGCTCCAGGCGCTGGCGGGTCCCGACCAGGTCGTGTCGGCACGGCTCCTGCCGGAGCTCGAGGCCACCCCGAACGGCAAGCCCGAGGCCGCCGAGGCCGAGGCTGACGCCGAGGTCGCCGCGAAGCGCTAGACGTGCGCGAGGAGGCGCTGGCGGTCGCAACCCGAGCGCTCGCGCGGCGTGAGCACTCGGCTCACGGGCTCCGCGAGCGCTTGCTTCGCGCGGGCGTGGCCGAGTCCGAGGCCGACGAGGCGCTCGAGGAGCTTCAGCGAGTCGGCCTGCTCGACGACGGTCGCTTCGCGGCCGAGCGCGCGCAGGTGCTCGCCGAGCGCGGCAAGGGCGACGCGGCGATCAGGTTCGACCTCGAGCGAGCGGGCCTCGAGGCTGCACGGATCGAGCTCGCGCTCGCCGCGCTCGAGCCGGAATCGGTCCGCGCAGCGCGCGTCGTCGACCGCCGCGGAGCCACGCCCGCGACGGCTCGGTTGCTCGCGAGCCGGGGCTTCGACGAGGCCGTCGTCGAGGCGCTCGTTGCGCAGGAGCGGTGACCGGAGTTAGGATACGAGCGCTCATCTGACATTTTGCCTGCATCTAACGTGTTTCCGAATCGGATCGTGACCTTCGACAGAGACCATGACCAGCGCGAGGGAAGGGAGCTAGCAGCGGCGGCAGCGTGACGCCGAACCGCCTGGCGGGAGCTCGCGCGTCCCGCCGTCTCCCGATTCGAGCATGTCCCGGTGTAAGCGGTGCCGGATGAGCACCGCGTTCCGGCGCGGTCAACAGTTCCCGGCCGAGCGCCAGGCTCGGCCCGACAGTGGGAGCGCGCATGCTCGTCGTCATCGGGATCGTCGTAGGCCTCGCGGTCGGAGCCGGCATTGCCTTTCTGTCGCTGTACGCGTTCACCGGCTCGCGGCTCGCTGCCGCCAGGCGCACGCGCCAGCTCCTGCTGACGGAGGCGAAGCGCGAGGCGGACGCGCTTCGGCGCGAGGCGCAGAGCGAGGCCGACGCGATCAAGCGCGAGGCGCAGATCGAGGCGCGCGAGGACTCGGTCCGCCTGCGGACCGGGGTCGAGACCGAGATCGCCGAGCGACGCGCGGAGATCCTCAAGATCGAGGAGCGCGTGCTCGCGAAGGAAGAGGACATCGACCGCAAGCTGACGGAGCTCGGCCGGCGCGAGCAGGGCGTCGCCGACCGCGAGGTGCACACGAAGCAGCTCCAGGAGGAGCTGAAGGAAGCGCGCGACGCGGAGCTCGCCGAGCTCGAGCACGTCTCGGGCATGACCGTCAACGAGGCCAAGGCGCACCTGCTCGAGCGCTCCGAGGAGCTCGTCCGCCACGAGCTCGCGCGGCGCGTGCGCCAGGCCGAGGAGGAGGCGCGGGCCGAGGCCAAGCGACGCGCGCGCAACCTGGTCGCGGACGCCCTCCAGCGCGTGGCCGCGAACCACGCCTCGGAGACGACCGTCTCGCTGATCGAGCTCCCGTCCGACGACATGAAGGGCCGGATCATCGGCCGGGAGGGCCGGAACATCCGCGCGCTCGAGCATCTCACCGGCGTCGACGTGATCATCGACGACACGCCCCAGGCCGTGGTGCTCTCGTCCTTCGACGGCATCCGCCGCGAGATCGCGAAGCTGACGCTCTCGAAGCTGATCGAGGACGGCCGCATCCACCCGGCGCGGATCGAGGAGATGTACTACCAGTCGAAGGCGGAGATCGACGACGCGATCCGCCAGGCCGGCGAGCAGGCCGTCTTCGAGGCGAACTGCGGCGAGGTGCACGAGGAGCTCGTCAAGATCCTCGGGCGTCTGCGCTTCCGCACGAGCTACGGCCAGAACGTCCTCAAGCACACGCTCGAGGTCGTCCACCTCGCCGGGATCATGGCCGCCGAGCTGGAGGCGAGCGTCAAGACCGCCCGCCGCGCGGCGCTGCTGCACGACCTGGGCAAGGCGCTCACGCACGAGGTGGAGGGCTCCCACGCACTGCTCTCCGCCCAGTACGCGCGCCGTTACGGCGAGTCGCCGGCGGTCGTGCACGCGATCGAGGCGCACCACTACGAGGTCGAGCCGCAGACGGTCGAGGCGGTGCTCCTGATCGCGGCCGACGCGATCTCCGCGTCGCGGCCGGGTGCACGCGGCGAGAGCCTCGAGCACTACATCAAGCGGCTCGAGGCGCTCGAGGGCGTCGCGGCGCGCCACGCGGGCGTGGAGAAGGTCTACGCGCTGCAGGCCGGCCGCGAGATCCGCGTGATCGTCAAGCCGAAGGAGATCGACGACGACGCGGCCGTTCTCCTCTCGCACGAGATCGCGCGCGAGATCGAGGACCAGCTCGAGTATCCCGGCCAGATCAAGGTCACGGTCATCCGCGAGTCGCGGGCGATCGAGTACGCGAAGTAGCGGAGCGGGGCCCGTGGCCCCGCTCCGGTCCGGCTACTTGACCTTCAGCACGGCGTACAGCGTCGGCGCCGAGCCGCCGAACGGCCGCACCAGCACCGTGTACAGCTGCCCGCCGGTGGCCGACGAGGGCACGGCGAGGTTGTAGACGTACTGCCCGTCGCTCTCGCGCATCACGCCGCCCGTGTCGGCGGCCGAGCTGCTGTCAGGGAGGACGTAGCTCGGGTCGCCGGGATCGACGCCGCCGTCGTACTCGCCCGGCCGCAGCGAGATCGCCGGGTGCAGCCCGCCGAGGAAGCCGCCGCAGCCGATGGTGATCTTCACCGGGACGGTCCGCCCGGGCTGCACGAGGTTGTACGCGCCGGCCTGCAGCGGGGGAAGCACGCTGCCGTCGTAGACCTGGACGGTCGGGGAGGCGAACGGCGCCGAGACCCCGCCGTCCTTGTCGCGAGCCTTCGCGGTGACGGTATGCGCCCCGCACGTGCCGAACGTCACCGTGAACGGGCTCGCGCCGAACGTGCCGTAGCCCGCGCCCGCGTCGACGGCCCAGCCGAAGCCGGCCGCGACGTCCGCGAGGGACGGGTCGGACGCCGACCCCGTGAAGGTGACGGCCTGTCCGGTCAGCGTCGTGGCCGGGCTCGCCGCCAGCGAGTCGATCGTCGGCGGCACGTTGGCGACGTCGACGGTCGCGTGCGCGACGTCCGTGAGGCCGGCGTCGTCGGTCACCTGCACCGCCACGGTCGGATGCGCCGGCCCGTCGCCGGCCGCGTACGTCACGGACTGCCCGGGCGTCTCGAACGTCCCGTTGCCGTCGAGATCCCATGCATAGGTCAACGGGCCGCCCTCGGGGTCGGTGGCCGAGGCGCTCAGCGTTACGCTCGAGCCCTCGTCGACGGCGTACGGGCCGATCGCCGCCGCCGCCGGCGGGTCGTTGAGCCTGATCCGCACGACGGACGGGTCGTGGTCGGACGCCTGGTCGGCGAACTCTGCGTTGACGTGCACGGGGTCGAACACGAACGGGCGGCTCGCGAGCGCGTCGCTCAGCAGGATGTGGTCGAGCGTCTGCGAGTTCCCCTCGAAGACGTAGCTGTAGCGCTCGTTCAGCGGCAGCGTGTCCATCAGGTCGGTGAGCAGCCCCTGTTTGAGGATCGAGACCGTGTCCGAGAACTCGAAGTCGTTGAGGTCGCCGTCGACGACCACGTTCGCGCTCGGATCGGCGCCGAGGATCGACGCCACGAAGTCGTGGACGAGCTGCGCCTGCTGGTGCCGCTGCACTTCGGAGACCCGCGCCGGAGGCTGGAGATGGCCCATCAACGGCTCGTCGCCGCCCTTCGAGTTGAAGTGGTTCGCGATCACGAACAGGTGGTGGCCGCGATAGTCGAACTCGCCGGCGAGCGGCTTGCGCGACGCGCTCCAGGCCGAGTCGGCGGGGGCGATCCGGCCCGGGCTGTAGAGCAGGCGGGTCGAGCTGCCTGAGCCGGCCACCGCGTTCGGGGTCGTCGAGTCGCCGCCGGGCCGGTCGACGAACGAGAGGCCGCGGTCGGTGCGAAAGAGGAAGACCTGCCGGATGTTGCCGCCGGGCTGCCCGCCGTCGGCATCGTTCACCGGGTCGATCTCGCGGTAGTCGTAGCTGGGTCCGCCCGCCGCCTGGATCGCGGTGACCAGCTTCGCGAGCGTCTGGTCGGCAGCGACGACGCCGTCGTCGGTCGCGCCGCTGTTGTCCTGCACCTCCTCGCCGCTGACGATGTCCGGCGCCTTCAGGTTGTCGACGAGGATCGCCGCCAGCCGGTCGAACTTCGACTGCGGGTCGCTCGGCGCGAGGTTCTCGAAGTTGAACGTCGCGACCGCAACCTGACTCGGCGCCGCGGCCGTCGTGCTCTCGGGCGTGACGCCGTCGTGGACCGCGCCCACGGCGTTCGTGACCTCGAGGAAGAAGTTCCCGAAGTTGTAGTCGAGGACGCCGACGAGCGGGCCGGAGTAGTGATCGCCGACGTTGAGGCTCGGGAGCGCGACGAGCGAGTCGTCCGCGACCACGCGCTCCGGGTTGGCGTCGTCCGGTCGCAACAGGAGACCGCCGCGAGCGGTGCGCACGGAAGCGTTGGCACCGTCGTCGCCGACGACCTGGGTCTCGCCGAAGGCGTTCGTCGGCCCGACCGCGACCGGGTCGTTCAGCTGGATCCTCATGCCTTCGAGGCTCTCCCAGAAGTCGAGGCCGTCCTGTGCCGGGTCGAAGACGCCGCTCGTCTCGACGTTTCCGGAGGCGGCGTCGTTCTCGATCACGGTGTCGGGCGGGATCCGACCGCCGGTCCCGACCACGGTCGTCGCCGGGAGCGGATTGCCGCTCGAGAGGACGGAGACGGTCGGCGACGCGAGTTCCGTCGTCGTCAGATTCGCGGAGGAGGCGCCGCCCGGCCGGAACTCCTGCACGCGGCCGGTGACGTCGAGCGAGTCGCCGACCGCCACCCGCGGCGCCGACGAGGTGAAGACGAAGATTCCCTCCGAGGTCGCCGCGTCGGCGTCCGGGCTCGGATCCTGCATCCAGAACCCGTTCGTGGTCTTCGCGGTGACGATCCCGGTCGTGCGCACCGACTGGCCGGCGTACGGCGATGTGTGCTCCGCGCCCTGGATCGTGTGGATCGCCGTAGGCGGAACCTGCGTCGCGAAGCTGAAGACGTAGTCCGCGGCCATCGTGTCCGGCGGGTCGACCGTGTCCTGGTCGCTCACGTCGGCGGCGACGATGGTGACCGTGCACGTCTCGCCCTCGACGAAGTCGCCGTCAGGGTCGAGCGTGAACGTCGTCGGGCCACCGGAGACGGTTGCCGTATGGGTCCCGCTCGAGTCGCAGGAGAGCGAGTACCAGGCGCCGCTGACGTCGACCGGCTCGCTGAAGGTGATCGAGATGTTCGCGCCCGGAGCGACGCCCGCCGCGCCGTTGGCCGGCGACGTGGACGTCACCGACGGCGCGAGGTCGGCGGGGCACGGCGAGATCGTCGAGACCGTGTTGCGCGGCGAGGGCGCTCCGGCCGCGAAGTCGGCGGCGTTGTTGTCGGTGTCGACGCAGCCGGCACCGTTTCGCAGCGCGGACGTCGTGTTGGAGAGCGCGGGTGCGGGCGCCGTCTCGGAGAAGTTCGCCCCGTCGTAGCCGACGAGGTCGACGATCGATGCGAGCTGCGCCGCGGAGCAGAGCGTGGAGCCGCCGTTGCAGGCGAGCCCGGTCGAGTTGTTGACGAGCACGACCTTGCCGCCGCTCGCGGACATGTTCACCGTCCCGACCTCGTCGGGGTTCGGGAGCGAGGCTCCGGTCGTGCCGCCGGCCTGCGCGACGAGGAAGTACTGGCCCGGAATCAGGACGCCGTGAAGCGTCGTCACCGGGTTCGCGGCGAAGTTCCCGGTGCCTGTCGCGCTCGCGTATTGCACCGACCAGCCGGTGATCGAAACGGCCGACGTGCTCCGGTTGAAGAGCTCGACGAAGTCGTTCCTGTACGGAGCGCCGGCGTTGCCGCCACCGCCGTACACCTGGCTGATCACGACGTTGCCCGCCGCCGCTGCGTGCCCTGCGAGCGCCAGCATCGTCCCCGCGGCCGCCAGCGTGCAGCCGAAGGCCTTCAGTCCCAACCACCTGCGCATGTCTCCTCCTCGAGGTCCCCCAACGGCAGGCACTACCCTGCCACGTTCGGCGAAGGGTGTCTAGCGACGGATATCTCGTACAGTTGGCCGCGGTGAAGCGGGCGATCCTCGCGCTGGCGCTCGTCGCGGTCGCAGCCGCCGGCTGCGGCGGCAAGCAGAGCTACGGCTCGAAGGTGAGCAAGATGTGCGAGGACTTCGGCAAGCGCGAGCAGAAGATCGGCACGCCGCGGAGCCCGGCCGAGCTCGCAACGCGGGGCGATCGCATCGTCGCCGCCTACGACGCCTCCATCCTGCAGCCGCTCCTGCGGACGCAAGCTCCGCCCGAGGACGCTGCGGCGGCGGCGCGGCTCCGCCAGATCGCGAGGCAGCAGCGCGACACGCTCCGCGCCCTGGCCGACGCGGGGAAGAAGGGCGACGTCCAGACGCTCCGGCGGCTGGCCGTCCGCAACGCGCAGCTGAACGGGCAGGCGGGCGACATCGCGCGCCAGCTCGGCGCCAAGTCCTGCACCTAGCCGCGGCTAGGCTTCCGGCGTGCGGAGCTACCACGTCACGACCTTCGGCTGTCAGATGAACGCTCACGACTCGGAGCGGATCAAGGGCATGCTCGAGGAGCTCGGCCTGGGCGAGGCGCGGGCGCAGGACGAGGCGGACGTGCTCGTCTTCAACACCTGCACGATCCGGGAGAAGCCGGACCAGCGCTTCGCGGCGCACCTGGCGCAGGCACGCGCGCTGAAGGAGCGCGACCCGGAGAAGGTGATCGCGGTCGGCGGCTGCTACGCGGAGGCCCAGCGCGAGCGGCTGTTCTCGCTCTACCCGTACGTGGACGTCGCCTTCGGGCCGGGGTCGATCCCGCACCTGGCCGAGTGGCTGGGCGCGGGCGGGGAGGGGGTCGAGCGGGGCTCGTTCGGGATCGCCCGGGAGCGCTCCTTCGCCGGGCGGCTGCCGCTGCACCGCGAGCGGCGCTTCCAGGCCTGGGTGCAGATCTCGATGGGCTGCAACTCGGTCTGCGCCTACTGCATCGTGCCGTCCGTCCGCGGCCGCGAGACCTCGCGCCGGCCGGGGGAGATCCTCGCCGAGGTCGAGGGCCTCGCAGGCGAGGGCGTGCGCGAGCTGACGCTGCTCGGGCAGAACGTCAACTCCTACGGCCGCGACGTGGGCAGCAGCTTCGACGAGCTCCTGCGTGCCTGCGACGCCGTGGACGGGATCGAGCGGATCCGTTTCACGAGCCCGCATCCGAAGGACTTCCGCGAGCCCGTGATCGCGGCGATGGCCGAGTGCGCCGCCGTGTGCGAGCACGCGCACCTGCCGCTCCAGTCGGGCTCGACCCGCGTCCTCAAGGCGATGCGGCGGACCTACTCGCGCGAGCGCTACCTGCGGCTCGTCGACGAGCTGCGGGCGACGATCCCGGATCTGGCGCTCACGACGGACCTGATCGTCGGCTTCCCGGGTGAGACGGAGGCCGAGTTCGAGGAGACGCTCGGTGCCGTCGAGCAGGTCGGCTACGACGGCGCCTTCACCTTCGTCTACTCGCCGAGGCAGGGCACCGAGGCCGCGTCGATGCCCGACCAGGTGCCCGAGGAGGTGAAGCGCGAGCGCATCGAGCGGTTGATCGAGGTCGTGCAGCGCGTCGCCGAAGCGCGCAACCGTGAACGGGTCGGACGCGTCGAGGAGGTGCTGGTGGAGGGGCCGAGCCGGACCGACCCCGCGCTGCTGCGCGGCCGCACGCGGCGGAACACGACCGTCAACTTCACGGGCACCGGCGCGGCCGGCGAGCTCGTGCCCGTGACGATCGAGGCGGCCACGTCGACGACGCTCCGCGGAACGCAGCTCGCAGCCGTTGCCGCGTAGCCGCGACCTCGTCTGGGACGGCTGCCTCAACGTCCGCGACCTCGGCGGCCTGCCGACGGCGGACGGCGGCGAGACGCGCTTCGGCTCGATCGTCCGCGCCGACAGCGTCCGGCAGCTGAGCGACGACGGCTGGCGCGCGCTCGTCGGTCACGGCGTGCGCACCGTGATCGACCTGCGCGGCGATCACGAGCGCGACGACGACCCGCCGGCCGAGCTGCCGGTCGAGGTCGTGCACGTGCCGTTCATGGAGGCGAACGACGCCGAGTGGGACGAGATCGCCGAGGAGCTGGAGGCCGCCGCGTCCGCGGCGCCGGACGACGCGACCGCGACTCGCGATGTCTACCTGATCTTCCTCGAGCGCTT
>DATIER010000315.1:0-2422 GCA_035455605.1 Gaiellaceae bacterium | reverse complement strand
GCCAGCTCGGGAACGGCGGCGGCGAACTCGTCCCAGCGCACGGCCTGCAGCGTAAAGGTTAGGCGCCGCGCCACCGGGTAGCCGCCACGCATGGATCTCGGCCTCGAGCTGCTGCGCGCGCCCGCCAGGCAGCACAACGCGATCGAGGTGACCGAGCACCGGCCGTGGCCGCTCGGCGGCAGCGCGTGGCTGATGGGGCAGAGCTGGGACGACCTGCTCTTCGCGCACTGGCGCGTCGAGGCCGACGCCCTGCGCAGGCTCGTGCCGGCGGAGCTGGAGCTGCAGGAGCACGACGGCAGCGCCTGGCTCGGGATCACGCCGTTCGTGCTCACGGGCCTTCGCCTCCGCGGGACGCTGCCGCTGCCGGTCGTGTCGAGCTTCCCGGAGCTGAACGTGAGGACGTACGTCACCGCCGGCGGCAAGCCTGGCATCTGGTTCTTCAGCCTGGACGCCGCGAGCCGCGGCGTCGTCGAGGCCGCCCGCCGCTTCTACAAGCTGCCGTACTTCCACGCGCGCATGGGCGTCGGCTGCGACGCCGCCGGCGTCGAGTACACGAGCGCGCGCCGCGACAGCGCGCGGCCGTTCGTGTTCGAGGCTCGCTACCGCGGCACCGGCCGCGCCTTCGAGCCGCTCCCGGGGACGCTCGAGCACTTCCTCGTCGAGCGCTACTGCCTGTACGCGCACGACGGCTCTCGCCTCTACCGGGCCGAGATCCACCATCCGCCGTGGCGGATCCACGCGGCGGAGGCCGAGCTCGCGTTGAACACGATGCCGCCGGACGGGATCCACGTCTCGGGCGAGCCGCTCTGCCATCTCGCGTCGCGGCAGGACGTGCTGATCTGGCCGCTCGCGAGCGCCTGAGCACGGCGCAAGCTCGCCACCCCGGCGGGATCCACTTCGACGACAGGCACGAATCGTCCAGGAGGCACACGCAGATGCAGAAGCGATGGATCCTGCCGGGCCTGCTCGTGGCGGCTCTCGCGCTCGCTGCGGGCGGCCTCGCAGACCCCGGCCACGGCCCTGGCAAGGGTCCGGGCAAGGGCAAGCACGGCAAGTTCGGCCCGTACGACGTGGTCACCGACGACCACGGCTCGTGCAGCAACGCCTGGGCCGTCGACACCGAGAAGCGCACGTTCCGCGTCCACAAGAACCGCGACGGCTCGTACACGCTGCTGCGCTTCGACCGCGGCACGTTCCTGACGAGCGCGGGCCAGAGCCCGGGCGCGTGCGAGACCACGAAGCACCACGGCGCGACCGTGCTCGCGGGCGTGAAGGGCAAGTTCCACGGCTACCTCGTCGGCAAGGTCACGGGCGGCACCTTCGACCCGAACGCGACCTGCAGCACCGACTGCGGGTTCACGGATGTCTGGATCGCGACGTTCTTCGGCCCGGGCGCGACCTTCTCGTGTTTCACCGACTCGAAGGCGTGCCGGTTCGACTTCGAGTACACGGCCGCCAAGCATCAGGCACTCAAGCACCGGCACTGGTTCGACAAGGGCACCGGCGCGGGCACGTTCCTGAAGGAGCGCTTCCGCGGTGACATCGCGAACGCCTAGCGCGCCGGCCTGAACCTCCCCTCCGGAGGGCCCGCCGTCGCCCGGCGGGCCCTCGGCCCTTCCTGGCCCCGTGCGATCCTTGCCGGCGTGAGCCCGCAGCGCCGCACCGCTCTCGTCTCGATCGTCGCCGCGTGCGCGCTGATCGCCGTGAAGCTCGTGGCGGGTCTCGCGACGCACTCGCTCGGCCTGCTCTCGGAAGCGGCGCACTCGGGCACCGACCTCGTCGCGGCGATCCTGACGTTCGTCGCACTCGGACTCGCCGTGCGCCCGGCCGACCTCGGCCACCCCTACGGCCACGGCAAGGCGGAGCATCTCGCCGCGCTCGGCGAGGCCGCGCTCCTCGTCGCCGCGAGCCTGCTGATCGCGTGGCGCGCGCTCGGGCGGCTGTTCGGCTCGAATTCGGCGCAGGTCGACCCGCGCTGGTACGCGCTCGTCGTGATCGCCGCGGTGATCGTCGTCGATCTCGTCCGGGCGTCGGTGTCGTTCCGCGCCGGCCGGCGCTACGGCAGCGCCGCCCTGCAGGCGAACGCGCTCCACTTCGCCTCGGACTTCGCAGGCTCGACCGCGGTGCTGATCGGCCTGCTCGCCGCACGCGCGGGCTACCACTGGGCGGACTCGGCCGCCGCGCTGTTCGTCGCGGCGCTCGTGCTCGTCGCCGCCGTTCGGTTGATGCGCCTGAACGTGGACGTCCTGATGGACCGCGTCCCGCCGGACGCGCAGGAGGCGGCCCTCGCGGCAATCGCGGCGCTGCCGGGAATCGAGTTGCGGCGGCTGCGGATGCGTCAGGCGGCCGGGCAGCAGTTCGCCGACGTCGTGATCGGCGTGCCGCCGGCTGCGGCGGTCGGCCAGGGGCACGCCGCGGCCGA
>DATIER010000314.1:0-6490 GCA_035455605.1 Gaiellaceae bacterium | reverse complement strand
AGCGTGCTTGACGGGTTGGACGCCCTGCTGTCGATCGCCCAGATGCCGCCCGGCGTCCCGGTCGCGGCGGTCGGCGTCGACAACGCGAAGAACGCCGCGGCCCTCGCGGCACGCATTCTCGACGCCTGAGCGGCCCGCGCTAGTCCAGGCGCCGTGCCGGGACCCATCCCTAGCCCCCACCCGCCCGGGGCTACTCAGGGTGCCTGAGGAAGACGCGCGTGTGTGTCACGGGAGTGGGCCGAAGGTGTGTCGGTTCGTCCACAGCCGGGCCACCCGGCGCCGCCGGCGCCTTCCTGTCGTGGCTCTAGACTGCGAGCGGTGATCGCGCGCTACTCCCGACCCGAGATGGCCGGGGTCTGGTCGGACGAGAGCAAGCTCGCGCGCTGGCTGGACGTCGAGCTCGCCGCGCTCGAGGCGTGGGCCGAGCTCGGCGCCGTCCCGGCCGACGCCGTCGCCGAGATCCGCGAGCACGCACGGCCGCCGCGAGCCGAGCGCGTTGCCGAGCTCGAGCGCGAGACACATCACGACGTCGCCGCGTTCGTCGACGCCGTGGCCGAGCAGGTCGGCGAAGACGGGCGGTGGGTGCACCACGGGTTGACCTCGTCCGACGTGGTCGACACCGCGCTCTCGCTGCAGGTACGCGCAGCCGGGGAGCTGATCCTCGCCGGCCTCGACCGCGCCTTCGACGCCGTGGTCGCACGCGCCCGGCGGCACAAGGACGACGTCTGCATCGGTCGCACCCACGGCGTCCACGCGGAGCCGACCACCTTCGGCCTCAAGCTCGCGGGCTGGGCGTTCGAACTCGACCGCGGGCGCACGCGCCTCGCCCACGCGCTGGAGACGATGCGCGTCGGCAAGTTCTCGGGCGCCGTCGGCACCTACGCCGCCACCGACCCGGAGCTCGAGCGGCTCGCCTGCGAGCGGCTCGGGCTCGAGCCCGACCCCGTCTCCACGCAGATCGTGCAGCGCGACCGGCACGCCGAGCTCCTCGCCGCCCTCGCGCTCGTGGCAGCGAGCCTCGAGAAGTTCGCGCTCGAGCTGCGGCACCTCGCGCGCACGGAGGTCGGCGAGGTCGCCGAGCCGTTCGGGAAGGGCCAGAAGGGCTCCTCCGCGATGCCGCACAAGCGCAACCCCGTCGTCGCCGAGCGGATCTGCGGGCTCGCGCGCATCGTCCGCGCGAACGCGCTCGTCGGGCTCGAGAACGTCGCCCTCTGGCACGAGCGCGACATCTCGCACTCCTCTGCGGAGCGCGTCGTCATCCCGGACTCCTTCCTCGCGCTCGACTACATGCTCGACCGCTTCGCCTGGCTGGTCGAGGGCCTGGACGTGCGGCCGGAGCGGATGCGCCGGAACCTCGAGGCCGGCCACGGGCTCTTCTTCAGCCAGCGGCTGCTGCTCGCGCTGGTCGAGTCCGGCCTGCCGCGCGGCGAGGCCTACCGGCTGGTGCAGCGGCACGCGCTGCGGACGCACGAGGAGGAGCAGGACTTCCGCGAGCTCGTGCGCGCGGACGAGCAGATCGCCGGCCGGGTCGAGCTCGACCAGCTCTTCGACCTCGGCTGGTACACACGTCACGTCGACGCCGTCTTCGAGCGGCTGGGCGAGCTCGCCCGAAAGGAGGACGCAGTCCATGCCTGAAGCCGTCACGCACGTCGGGAGCGGGAAGGTTCGCGAGCTGTACGAGCTCGACGACGAACGCCTGCTCCTGGTCGCGAGCGACCGCATCTCGACCTTCGACGTCGTCCTGCCGACCGAGATCCCGGACAAGGGCCGCGTCCTCACCGGGCTGTCCGCCTTCTGGTTCGCGCGCACGCGCGACGTGGTGCCGAACCACCTGCTCGCGCTGCGTGACGACGGCCGCTCGACCGAGTGCCGGCGCCTGGAGATGCTCCCGCTCGAGTGCGTGGTGCGCGGCTACCTCACCGGCTCCGGGTGGAAGGACTACCGGGCGACGGGGTCGGTCTGTGGGCACGTCCTGCCGGCGGGACTGCGCGACTCGGAGCAGCTGCCCGAGCCGATCTTCACGCCGTCGACGAAGGCGCAGGAAGGGCACGACGAGAACATCGACCGCGAGCGCGCCGCAGAGCTTGTCGGACGGGATCGCTTCGACGAGGTCGAGCGCATCTCGCTCGAGCTCTACCGGTTCGCCTCCGCGTACGCGGCCGAGCGCGGGATCCTGATCGCCGACACGAAGTTCGAGCTCGGGCTCGATCCCGACGGCGACCTCGTCCTCGCCGACGAGGCGTTCACCCCGGACTCGTCGCGCTTCTGGCCCGCCGACGAGTACGTCGCCGGCCGGGCGCAGCCGTCGTTCGACAAGCAGTTCGTCCGCGACTACTGCGAACGTCTCGGCTGGGACAAGACGCCGCCCGGCCCGGAGCTCCCGGCCGACGTCGTCGCCGGCACGCGGGCACGCTACGTCGAGGCGTTCGAGCGCCTCACCGGTATCGAGTTCGACACGTACCTCGGCGACCCCACGGTGGTGCTCCGATGAGAGCGACGATCCTCGTCCGGCCGAAGCCCGGGATCCTCGACCCGCAAGGAGAGGCCGTGCAGAGCTCGCTGCGCCAGCTCGGCTTCCACGTCGGCGAAGCGCGGGTCGGACGGGTGATCGACCTCGAGCTCGACGACGCCGACGACGAGACGGCGCGGGCCGAGCTCGAGCGCGCCTGCGAGCAGCTGCTCGCCAACCCGCTGATCGAGTCCTACGAGATCGCGCTCGACCGATGAGCGACCCGCGGCCGACGATCGCCGTCGTCACCTTCCCCGGATCGAACGACGACGGGGACGCGGCGTTGGCGCTCGAACTCCTCGGCGCGGACGCGCGCGCGGTGTGGCATGCCGACCACGAGCTCCCGGGCGAGACGACGGCGGTCGTGCTGCCCGGCGGCTTCTCGTACGGCGACTACCTCCGGTGCGGCGCGATCGCACGCTTCGCGCCAGTGATGGAGGCCGTCCGGAGCTTCGCCCGCGAGGGCGGTCTCGTGCTCGGGATCTGCAACGGCTTCCAGGTGCTCTGCGAGGCCGGCCTTCTGCCCGGCACACTCCGGCCGAACGCGAGCCTCGAGTTCGTCTGCCGAGACGTCGCGCTCCGGCTCGAGCGGGCCGACACGCCGTTCACCTCGCGCGCCGCGCCTGGGCAGACGCTCTCGATCCCGATCAAGCACGGCGAGGGCTGCTGGTTCGCCGGGGACGGGCTGCTCCGGCAGCTCGAGCGCAACGGGCAGGTCGTGCTCCGCTACGCGGAGAACCCGAACGGCTCGCTCGCGGCGGTCGCGGGCGTCACGAACGAGGACGGCAACGTCTTCGGGCTGATGCCGCACCCCGAGCACGCCGTCGACCCGCTGATCGGCTCCGGCTCGACCGACGGCGCGCTGATCCTCGGCTCGCTCGTCGACTCCGCCCGCGAGCGCCTGCTCACGGCGGCCTGAGGCCGAGGCCGAGCGCCTCGGAGAGCCCGGGGCGCTCCGCCAGCCCCGCCCGCAGCCGCTCCAGGTCTCGCGCCCGCAGCGTCACCGGCCCGCGGCGAGCCGTACCGCCGGTCGTGTAGGCGAAGCGGACGAGCCGCTCACCGCCCTTCGCCTCGAGCAGCTGCACGACGGACGCGAAGCGCTTGTCGCCGGCCCGCTGGGCCAGCGTCAGCTCCTCGACCAGCTCCGCCGGCCCCCAGGGTGTCGCCGCCTTTGCCATCGCCCGGCCACCGTACCCCGGCAGGTGTCACGTGTCCGTCACGCACGCGTGCCGAGTGTGTGACGAGCGCCGATTCACCACATCGAGGGACGCACGCGCGGCGCCGCCCGCCGACAGTCAGGACGTGCCTGCTGCGGTCGGTCACCATCGTGCCTTCCTGCTCGCGGGCGCCGGCGTGCTCTACCCGCTCGTCTTCGCGGTCTTCGTCGTGGCGGAGCGGCCCGGTCTCGGCCTCGGCCACTTCTACTACTTCCCCGTCGCCATGGTCGCGCTGGCCAGCGGCGTCTTCTGGGGCGCCGCCGCCGGCCTCGCCGCAACCGTGCTCTACACGCTCGGCATCCTGATCAACCCGCACCTCGCCTCCTCGCAGCTGCTGACCGGCGGCTCGCTCATCCGGCTGGCGACGCTGACGACGATGGGCGCGCTCGTCGGCTGGTTCGCGAGCAACCACCGCGACCTCTCCGACCGCCTTCGGATCGCGAACGAGCGCGACCAGCTCACGGGCCTGCTGAACACGCGCGCCTTCGACGCCGCGCTGACCGCCCGCCTCGAGGACGGCCGACCCTTCGGCCTCGTCCTCGCGGACGTCGACAACATGCGGGAGCTCAACGACGCCGAGGGCCACGCGGTAGGCAACGACGTCCTCCGCCACGCGGGCGACATCCTCGGCCGGACGAGCGACGGAGAGGCGCAGGTCGCGAGGGTCGGAGGCGACGAGTTCGCCGTCATCACCTCACGTCCGGGCAGCGACGCCGTGCGCGCGCTCTGCGGCCGGCTGACCTCGGCGCTCGCGGAGCAAGGCATCAGCATGAGCTTCGGCTGGGCCGTCAGCCCGCGCGACGGCGAGTCGTCGCTGCTGCTCTTCCGCGCCGCCGACGAGCGGCTTCACGCCCAGAAGCTGATCCGCAGCCGCCTCACGGCAGCCGAGGTCGTCTCGCTGCCGACGCACGCCGAGCGGCTCGCGCTGCGCGCCCGCGGCGCCTGAGCGGCCGCCACGTTTAGAGGCGTCGCCAGCAGGCAGACGCACCTGAACGTTTTCCGAGCGAAAGGGGCGAGGTGGCGACGCACACGATCCGAACGCGGGACAAGGACACGCTCGCGCGGTTCCTCGGCTGGTTCAGCGTCGGCCTCGGAGCCACGCAGATCCTGGCGCCGAAGGCGATGTGCAAGCTCGTCGGCACGTCCGGCGAGGGGGTCTCACGGCAGGTCATGCGCGCAATGGGGGTGCGCGAGCTGACGCAGGGCGTCGGCATCCTGGTCCGGCCGCGGCCGACGATGTGGGTGTGGTCGCGCGTTGCGGGCGACGCCCTCGACCTGTCGCTCCTCGGGCTCGTCGCCGCGCGCGGAAACGCCAGGCGCGCCGCGTTCGGGATCGCGAACGTCGTCGCCGTCACCGTCCCCGACGTCTACGAGGCGAGGCGGCTGAGCAGACAGCAGGGGCCGACGCGTGCCGCGATGCCGATCTGCAAGGCGGTGACGATCAACCGGCCGCGCGAGGAGGTCGAGCAGGGCTGGGCCGGCGCGCGCGAGCTGCGCGAGCGGGTGATCGAGGCCGGCGCGACCGTGTCGTTCTCGGCCGGCTCCGCCGGCCGCGGCACCGAGCTCGCCGTCGACTTCACGCAGGACCCGCCCGCCGGCGAGCTCGGCGGCGCGGTGCTGAAGCTCAGCGGCAAGGACCTCGCCATTGAGCTCGCCGAGGACCTGCGCCGCTTCAAGCAGCTGGTCGAGACCGGCGAGATCGCCCGCTCCGACTCGACGCCGGACGGCCACCTGCTCGCCGAGCACCTGAGGCAGCGGCCGGCACAGCCGTCGGAGGTGGCGTCATGAGGGCGATCTGCTGGAAGGGCCGCAACAAGGTCGAGGTCGAGAACGTCCCGGATCCCCGACTCCTGAACGCGCGCGACGCGATCGTCCGCATCACCTCGACGGCCATCTGCGGCTCCGACCTGCATCTGGTCGACGGCTACGTGCCGACGATGAAGAAGGGCGACGTGCTCGGGCACGAGTTCATGGGCGAGGTGGTCGAGGTCGGCCCGGGCGTCGGAAACCTCGAGGTCGGCGACCCCGTCGTGGTGCCGTTCCCGATCGCCTGCGGCGCCTGCCTCGCGTGCGAGCGGGAGCAGTACTCACTCTGCGAGAACACGAACCCGAACGCGCGCCTGGCAGAGAAGATGTGGGGCTTCCCCACCGCCGGCGTCTTCGGCTACTCGCACCTGACCGGCGGCTACGCGGGCGGGCAGGCGGAGTACGCGCGCGTACCGTTCGCCGACGTCGGGCCGATCAAGATCGAGAACGGCTTCACCGACGAGCAGGTGCTGTTCCTCTCCGACATCTTCCCGACCGGCTACATGGGCGCCGAGATGTGCGACCTGCAGGGCGGCGAGGTGGTCGCGATCTGGGGCGCCGGCCCCGTTGGGCAGTTCGCTGCCGCCAGCGCGCGGATGCTGGGCGCCGAGCGGGTGATCGTGATCGACCGCTTCGAGTACCGGCTGAAGATCGCCGAGCGCCACACCGGCGCGGAGACGCTCAACCACGAGAACGTCGACCGCGTGCCGGAGGCGCTGAAGGAGCTGACCGGCGGCCGTGGCCCGGATGCCTGCATCGACGCCGTCGGCCTGGCGGCGCACCACCACGGGCCGCTCTACGCCTACGACCGCGTCAAGCAGGCGCTGCGCGAGGAGACCGAGCGCCCCTTCGCGCTGCGCGAGGCGATCATGAGCTGCCGCGGCGGCGGGGTCGTGTCGGTGGTCGGCGTCTACGGCGGGCTCGTCGACAAGTTCCCGCTGGGCGCCGTCATGAACAA
>DATIER010000313.1:0-11277 GCA_035455605.1 Gaiellaceae bacterium | reverse complement strand
GCGACTGAGCTCATGGTCGGGAGCGAGGGAGGATGGCGGCGCCATCCTCCCTCATCTCCGTCAGGTCGTGCGGTCTACTTCTGCTTGAGGATCTGGTTCAGCTTCGCCTGGACGCCCGGCAGGACGCTCTTCGCCGGGGTGCCGTTCAGGATCTGGTTGATCCCCTGGTAGATGACCTTCGACGCCTCGTTGTAGTGCGTCTTCAGGTACTTCGCGGGCCGCGTCACGCGCGCGACGCTGGCGACCGCGGGCTTCAGGTACGGGTTGGCCTTCACGACCGCCTTGTCCTTCGCCACCGACGGGATCGTCGGGACGTTGGAGTTGGTGATCGCGTCGAACTTCTCGACGGCCGGGCTCGTCATGTAGCGGACGAACTCGATCGCCGCGTCCTTGTGCTTCGAGTACTTCGAGACGGCGAGCTGCCAGCCGCCGACCGTGCCGACCGACTTGCCCTTCGGGCCGTGCGGCAGGACGGTCACGCTGAACTTGCCCGCGACCTTGGAGCCCGTGCCGGCGCCGATGCCGTACTGGTACGGCCAGTTCCGCGCGAAGGCGGCGTCACCGTTGTCGAACGCGTGCTCGGTCTGGTCCTCCTGGTACGTCGTCACGCCCCGCGGCATGGTCTTGCCGACCTGGTTGCGGAAGGCGTCCAGGATCGTCGCGGCCTTCGCGTTGTTGATCGTGGCCTTGCCGCCGTCGATCATGTGGCCCCCGCCGACGGAGGCGATCCATTCGAGCGCGTCGCAGGTCAGGCCCTCGTACGCGTTCCCCTGGAAGACGAACCCGGCGAAGTTCGGGTTCGACTTCTGCTCGCCGTCCTGGATCTTCTTCGCCATCGTGAAGAGCTGGTTCCAGGTCGTCGGCGGGGACTTGTAGCCGTACTTCTTCAGCAGGTCGGTGCGGTAGTACAGGATCCCGTAGTCACCGAACCACGGCATCGCGACGAGCTTGCCGTTGATGGTGTCGTTCGCGACGATCCCGGCCGCATGCAGCTTCGACTGCTTGCCGAGCTTCGGCTTCAGGTTGACCAGGTACGGCGCGAAGGCGCCCGGCCAGACGACGTCGATCATCGCGACGTCGATCGAGGACGACTTCGCCGAGAACGCACGCGCGAGCTGCGAGTACGACGCGTCCGAAGCCGACGGATGCGGCACGACCGACACCTTGATGCCGGTGTCCTTCGTGAACCGCTTCGCGAGCGCCAGGTCGCGCACGTGGCCGTTGCCGACCGAGTCGCCGACGAAGGTGATCTTCTGTCCGTGGTACTTCTTCCTGATCGCGGCGGCGTTCGGCACCTTCGGCGCCGGCATGGTGGCGGTCGCCCGCTGTGCCGCGGTCGGCTTGGCGCTACCGGCCGCTACGACGCTGAGCGAGGCGACGAGCGCGACCGCGCCGACGACTCCCGCGAGGACCAGCAGTCTGCGGTGTTTCACTCTCCCACGTCCTTTCGTTAGACCCCGATTTGGACACGCGGACACGTTGAACCTCCTGCATATGCGTGTCAAGCGGGAAAGTACCGGAGCGGCGGCCGCGACGCTAGCGCCCCAGCGGCTCGCGCGCCGGCGACCCGGCGAGGCGCGCCTTGAGGCGCAGGATCGCCTTCGTGTGGAGCTGCGAGACGCGCGACTCCGTCACTCCCAGCACCTCGCCGATCTCGCGCAGGGTGAGCTCCTCGTAGTAGTAGAGCGTGACCACGAGCTTCTCGCGCTCGGGCAGGCGGGCGATCGCCTCGCCGAGCGCCTCCTTCAGCTCGGTCTGCGCAAGCTCCGCCTGTGGCTCGGGCCCCTGCGTGTCCTCGATCGTGTCGATCAGGGCGACCTGGTCGCCGCCGGTCGAGGAGATCGTCCAGAGCTCGTCGAGCGCGGCGATCGAGGAGCGGCCGATCTCGGACAGGCTCTCGTCGAGCTCGTCCGTCGAGATGCCGAGCTTCTCGGCGATCTCCTCGTCGGTCGGCGCGCGGTGGAGCTTGCGCTCGAGCTCGCCGATCGCGCGCTCGATGTCGCGGGCGCGCGAGCGGACCGAGCGCGGCACCCAGTCGAGCGCCCGTAGCTCGTCGATGATCGAGCCCTTGATCCGCGCGATCGCGTAGGTCTCGAACTTGATGTCGCGGTTGGGGTCGAAGCGCTCGATCGCCCCGATCAGGCCGAGCAGGCCGTACGAGACGAGGTCGTTCTCGTCGACGTGCGCAGGCAGCCCGCTGCCGAGCCGGCCCGCGACGTACTTCACGAGCGGCGCGTACGTCAGGATCAGCCGGTCGCGGACGGCCTGGTCCTTCGACTTCGTGTACTCGCGCCAGAGAGCCTGGGTCTCGTCCTGAGCCACGCGCAGAGAATACGACTCAGGCCTGCGGTTTCCTCAAGTTCCTCACCGCGAGGGTCAGGAACCAGAGCGCGATCACCCCGGCCGCGATCACCACCACGAGCAGCCCGAGCTGCGTGTCCACGGCCTTTGCCGCGGCCGCAGCGATGCCGGCGAAGGCGATCGCGAGGACGAGGAAGAGCGCGCCGAGCGCGGGCCTGGGCGGAGGCGGGGCCACGACCGGGATGCTAGATCGGCCGCGGCTACAATCGGCGCGCAACCCTAGGGGCGTAGCTCAACTGGCAGAGCACCGGTCTCCAAAACCGGGGGTTGCAGGTTCGAGTCCTGCCGCCCCTGCTTGCGGCCCGGTGTTTGGCCCAAGGCCACCGAGACCGTGCGCCGGCCCTCGAGAAAAGAACGGGCGGCCCGTCGGCCGCCCAGTAGTCGCGCTCACCGTCCGTCTCTGCGGCCCAGGCGGCCGGTTCGCGCAGAACGCATGATGCGGAGCTTCGGCGCCTTTCACGTCCCCACGATGGGGGATATCTGCAGAAACACGAAGCGAGGCCGCCGCCCGGCCCCGCTTCGAGTCTCCCGTGAGAGAGAGCCGCAGGTAAGTCGTCAGGCCTCGCCGCATCGAGGCCCTTCGTGTCCTCCGAGGTCGCCCCCGCCGCATCGGGGCGCGCTCTCGGTTGCACGAGGAGTATCGGGTGGGAGCCGCTGGTTGATCCATCACCCTTCTACGGTTGACTGCCGCACTTGACTCGTCCGCGGACGCGGCCGACCGTCGTTTCCTGAGCGCGAGCCAGAAACGAAACCGCGCGGAGCGCCAGAGACGTACACGAACGGGATCTTTAGAGATGCCGGGCGACCGGGGTCCTCACCGGGGACTGGCGGCGTCCGCCCCAGCAAGGTGGGGGAAGTCGCCCGGCAATTCACTATGGCAACCCGGTGCCCCGTGCGGCACTAGGCAGTTGGAGAGTTTCCGGATGCGTCAGCTCTGGCCGAACGCTCCCTCGGCGCTGCGCCCATCGACGCGTGGCGAACGGACGCGGACGGGGCTCCTGACGTTTCGCCGCCTTTGACGGCTCGCCCCGTCCGCCGTCCGAGCTTGCTCAGTAGGCGGTGCCCCGCCTTCTGCCTCGGCTGAAACCCCAAACGGCGCCGAGGAGCAGGCCGACGATCACCAGGATGACGCCAATCGCCATCAGCGTCCAGCCAAGGGCCGGCAGTACCGTCAGCCACAGGATCAGGCCGACGACGAACAACAGAACTCCAAGCCCAACCATAGGTCCTCCTTATCGCTGTAGCGGTTCAACGGTTGAGGGCCCGGTTCGGGTACGTGCTCGGAGGACTGCCCGGGCGAGACCCAGCCCTGCGGTGGTCGCAGGCAGGGCTGCGGCGACACGAAGGCGAAGCACGTGTTGTGGGCGCCGTCTTGGACGGGCCAGCGCCGGGACAGGCGCCCACAACACGGACTCCCTCCCCAGCCGGAGCCACCAGGAAGAACACAGGAGCGCCGGCTCCGTGTCCATGGGCCGTTCGGCCTGTTCTGCACTGCCTCCGACCCAGATACGCGCTCACGGCTCATGAGCGCGCTATGACGACAAGCCTCGAGTCGGCTACTGAACCGTTGCCTTCAGCGAACGACCTCGAACGCGCGCATCATGTCGTTCTCTTCGTGCTCGAGGATGTGGCAGTGCCAGACGTACTGCGGGTTCGCCACGCCGGGCGGGAGCTCGATCGTTCCTTCGTCGGGCAGCTCGAACCGTGCTCGCACCCGGGTGACCTGCCCCGGATGGGCCTGCACCGTGTCCTTGCGTCCGTTCTCGTTCGGCGCTGCCGGAACGGCCGGACCCGTGTAGCCGATCACCTGTTTCTCGGGGTCGTACGCGGCCGCATCGAACGGCCGTCGGTCCAGCACCTCGAAGGTGACCAGGTGCAGATGGATCGGGTGCGTATCGGCAGTCGTGTTGACGAGGAGCCAGTCTTCGACCGCGCCCGCCGCCGGCCGCGTGGTGACGTCTGGCAGGTGCGTCTGCTCGTCGAGGAACGGGGCGTCCTCGACATTGAGGTGGATCGGGGCGCCCGTGACGGGGTCGAGCGTCTCTGACAGGTGCTGCACACGTGTCAGCGACGGCGCGGGCAGCGCCGGTAGCAAGGGCAGCTGCAGGTCGGCCGGCGGAGTCGTCGTGTCCGCCCCCTGCAAAGTCCGGTTGACGCGGATCTTGAGGAGCTGGTTGAGCGTCGCCCGGCCACCCATCGGGTACGGCGCCCGGGCGTTGTTCGTGACGATGAACGACCGGTTCCGCTGGCCGGCGAAGTCGATGATCAGGTCGGCCCGTTCGCCCGGGGCGATCAGCAGTGTCGTCAGTGGCACCGGTGCGCGCAGAAGTCCGCCATCGGCGCCTATCTGCGTGAACCGCAGGGGCCGTCCGCTGTTTTCGTTCGCGAACTGCAGGTTGTAGAAGCGCGACTGCGATCCGTTCACGATCCGTAGCCGGTAGCGTCGTGGCTCGACGTCGAGGAACGGCCAGATCCTGGCGTTGATCACGGCGACGTCGCCGAAGAACTCAGGCACCCACTCGGGGTGATAGGGCGTTACGCCCTGGCTCGGGTAGAAGAAGCTGCCGTCGGCGTTGAAGGTCTTGTCCTGCAGCACGAGCGGAACCTCGTACGGGCCTGCGGGCAAGCCGAGGGGATTGGACTCCTCGCCCGTGTCCTGGTCGTCGCGGATGAAGTAGATCCCGGCCAGGCCGGCGTAGACGTTCGTGCGCGTGTTGCCGAGCGCGTGATCGTGGTACCAGACCATGCTCGCGCGCTGCTCGTTGTAGTAGGTGAACGTGTTGGTGATGTAGTGCGGGCCGGTGACACCACCCTTGGTGAACCATTGCAGCGGTGTGCCGTCGAACTGCGGATGGGTTTCGCCTCCGTGGAGGTGCGTCACGATCGGCGCGGGATCGCCCGGCATCACCGCGCCCATCAGGGTCGGGTCGTTCGGGAGGAACGCTCGGTCGAGCTCGTTTCGCCACTCGATCGTGACCGACGTCTCGACGCTGTCGTTCGGCCGGCGAGTCGCTTCGATCGTCGGCCCCAAGTAGGGCAGGCCCGCGTCCGGGCTGTCGGACCAGTAACCCCAGGTCTTTGTCGCGGGAAGCTCCGGGTGGAACCTCCAAGTCGTCGACTCCCGCGCCGCGATCGTGAAGCTCTTGCCGCCGCCGCGGCCGTCGAGCACGGGCGGCACCGGCAAGGGCTCGACCCACTTCCTCAGTCGTGGCGTCGCTCCGACCACAACGGGCGCAGCTACAGCGAATCCCGCACGGCCACCGACAACGAGCCCGGCGCCGCTGATGGCTCCCCGCTGGAGGAGCTGCCGTCTCGTCAACATGACTCTCTCCCTCCACTCCGCCGGGCACTGCCCAGCCTCAAGGCAACCTGTCCACCTCCTGTTGTTCTGCTGACGTGACCACCTTCGCGACGCAGGCACATCGGCAATTCGCCGCGGTCGCGTTGCGGGGGATTGCGCTATCCGCGCTGTGCGTGGAGGGCGGGAACGCGCGCAGGGAGCGGTCCATGCCGCAGAGGGAGCCCGTGCCGTGCACGGCAGGTCGGGCGTCTCCGTCCCGGGCCGACTGACGCCCATCGCCCAGGCGGGGGGAGAGAGAGAACGCCCGACAGAGCCAGTAGATCACGTCCGACGGCGACTCGAACTGACCCAAGTGGGGCATTGCGTCAGCCCTCGCCGAGCTGACGCCGGCGACGGGGCTCGGAGCGCGGTTCGTCTAGAGCGACCCCGAAACCGCCGTCTTCCCGCTGCCGTCCGCGTGCATGACGCCGACGAGCGACCAGTTCTTCCAGGCACCCCGCTGGCCCAGCAAGTAGGCGATCTTGGTGCCGTCAGGGGAGATCCTCGCGGTGTCGAGCCAGCGGTCGTTCTTCCCCTCGAGATCGAAGAGGCCGCCGCCGGCCCAGTCGTCGTCGGTGATCTTCGTGTCGCCGGTCCCGTCCGGCGACATCGCCCTCAGGCCGTCGGAGTCGTCGAAGGACCCGTGCTCGTAGTAGATCTTGCTCCCGTCGGGAGTCCAGGCCGGATTGAGGTCGCTGGTCTCTTCGCCCCCGGCAAGCCGCGATCGCCTGCCGTCTCCGATCCGCACGAGCCAGACCGAGCTGGAGTCACCCCACGACGATCCGTACGCAAGCCGGCGCCCGTCCGGCGACCAGGCCAGGCCGCCGAGGGCGGAGTCGTACGTCCCGAGCGGGACGCGGCGGAGGACACGCTCTCCCCGCAGGATGACGATGCTCTCGTCGGTGACATACGCAAGCATGGAGTCGTCCCGGGACCAGGCGCCGTCCAACCACTTCCAGTAGAGATTCGCCCTCGCGTCCTCGCCGCGCCCGGAGAGCACGCGGCGAGTCTTTTGCACGAAGTCGACCAGGGCGTAGCGCTTGGGATACGGGGTCGGCGTGCCCACGAGCGCTCGCCGGGCGTCGTGCGACAGCGCCAGCAGCTCGTCGGATTCCTGCAGCTCACCGAGCTCGACCCGCACTCCGCTGGCCAGGTCGAGCGCCTCGAGGTCGGTGCCGCCCTTCGGCCGGTACTTCGAGTAGACGACTCGCAGGGGATGCGAGAGCCAGCCCAGCACGGTCTCGTCGTAGGGCGTCCGCGTGAGCCGACGCAACCCGCGGCCATTCGCTTCTGCTACGAAGACATCCGAAGCACCCGAGTCCTCGTCGTCGGGCGAGCCGTACGCGCTGCGATCGAAGGCGACGAAGCGGGAATCCGGCGACCAGAAGGGCGCAGAGTCGATCACGCCCGCGGAGGAGGGATCGCCGGGAGCGCCGCCCGACGAAGAAGAGCGGAACCCTTCATAGAGACCAATGGCGAGCGACAGCAACACGACGTTCGCGACGACGGCGAGCAGCACCAGCACCGTTCGGCCCGAGTATCCCAGGAGGCGTTTCGGCCAGGATCGCCTCGCTCGTGGCGGGGGCGGCGTCACCGCCGACGGCTCTGTGACCGGTTCGGCAGGCACGGGTACTCACCTCACTTCCGAGCACGACCATCGTCCGCCGGCAACGCCCCGCGCTCATCGGCGAGCACCCTGAACCGCCCTTCGGGCAACTACCGAGGCAAGGCGTTACGCCGGCCCGCGCCGGTCATGCGCCTGCGGGAAATGTGCGGGCGGGATCAGCGAAAGCACCGATGCCGCGAGGGACCTTCGTGACCGATCATCGTCGTGCGCAGCGAACAGACCGCAAGTAGGACGAAGCTCCCGGTCGAAGGCGGTAGGCAGAACCTCCCGAGCGCCCTCCAACGGAGCCGACGAACGCGGAGGCTGACTCCACGAAGGTTCAGAAAGGGCCCACGCCAAGTGGGCCCTTTCTCTCGCGCGCCGGCGTCCTTCGTCATACTTCCGGGCATGCGCGACGAGCCGTCCTCGCGCTCCGGCGAAGGCACCGCCGACTCGGCCCCCGTCCCCGAGGCGCAGCCGGGCTTCGGCGACCTGCGCCACTACGTCCCGCCGGATCTGCTCAACGTCGCCTTCCCCGTCGCCGTTCGCGGCTACGACCGCCACGCCGTCGAGGAGTACGTGAAGCGCGCCAACCGCGTGATCGCCGAGCTGACGGTGAGCGCCTCGCCGCGGGCGGCCGTCACGCACGCGCTCGAGCAGACCGAGCAGCAGGTGAGCGGGCTGCTGCAGCGCGCACGCGAGACGGCCGA
This sequence comes from Gaiellaceae bacterium, assembly GCA_035455605.1. Taxonomy (GTDB): domain Bacteria; phylum Actinomycetota; class Thermoleophilia; order Gaiellales; family Gaiellaceae; genus AC-32. The sequence goes on along the minus strand of DATIER010000313.1, from coordinate 3,260 downwards.
GGAGATCATCGACAGCGCCCACCAGGAGGCGGACGAGATCACCGGCAAGGCGAAGGCCGAGGCGGCCGACCTGCACGTGAACGTGAGCGCCGAGGCCGACGACATCCGGGCGCAGGCCGAGCAGGTCCTCGCGGAGGCCCGCAGCGAGGGCGACCAGATCCTGGCGGCTGCTCGAGCGGAGGCCGACGAGCGCCGCCGGCAGCTCGAGACCGAGCTGGCCGGGCTCCAGGAGCAGGCGGAGGCCCGGATGCGCGAGCTCGAGTCCGACACCGAGCGCGTGCGCGGCGAGCGGCGAGAGCTGCTCGAGGATCTCCGGCTCCGCGCGACGACGCTGCTCGAGGTGGCCGACACCGCGGACGCCCGCGAGCCCGACGAGCCGCCGGAGTCGGAGCCCGTGGACGAGGTCGAGGCGCCAACCGAGGTGAAGCCGCCGAAGAGCGCCGCGGGCCGGGGCTCCTCGGCCGGCTAGGCCGACCGTCTGCTCACGGCCTTGGCCAAGACCGACGACCTCGCCGCAGTCCCGCTCTTCGCGTCGCTCGACGGCGACCAGCAGCGGCAGGTCGCCGGCTGGTTCCACGTCGAGAGGGCGAACGAGGGCGTCCGCCTCGTCGGCGAGGGCTCCCAGGGATACACGTTCTTCGTCCTGACCGACGGCACCGCGTCCGTGACGGCCGACGGCGGCGAGCTCGCCTCGCTCGGGCCCGGCGACTACTTCGGCGAGGTCGCGATCCTGGGCGCGGGCCGCCGCACGGCAACGGTCACGAGCACCTCGCCGGTGCGGCTGCTCGTCATGTTCGGGACGGAGTTCCGGCGCCTCGAGGCTGCCTACCCCGAGGTCGTCGCGCGCCTGTCCGGGGCGATGGCGGCGCGCCTCGCGGGCACGCCGCGCTAGTCGCCGGCGACGTCGCGCCGCAGGAAGACGAGGTACGCCGCGATCACCGGGACGGTGATGTACAGCGCGCACACCCACAGTGCCCGGGTGACGGGCACCCAGTCCGCCGGCACGCGCAGGAAGCCGTGCCACGCCTCGAACTGCGTCCCGAGCAGGTACGGCCGGATCGACTCCGTCCCCGGCAGCACGCCGAGCAGCTGCATCAGGAGCGCCCACATCAGCGCGCCCACGACCGAGGCGGCGCTGTTCCGCGTGATCGTCGAGAGCAGGAGCGCGAACGCCGCGATGCCCGCCAGCGGCAGCGTGTAGACGAGCAGGCTCAGCAGCAGCAGGCCGAAGCCGTGGCTCGCCGACACCTTCGTCCCGGAGAGCGAGGTCAGCGGGTGGAAGCCCCACGCGAGGCTGCCGGCGACTAGGCCGGTGAGGCCCATCGCGAACACCGCCGCCAGCGTGTACGTCGCCGTCGCGAGCGCCTTGCCGGCGAAGACCTCGCCGCGGTTGCGCGAGCGCGTGAGGATCGTCTTCAGCGTGCCGTTGTGCGACTCGGCCGCGACGATGTCGCCCGCGACGAGCGACGTGATCAGCGGCAGCCCCCAGATCGACATGAAGAAGAGCACGACGAACGGGACGGCGAGACCGGTCTCGCGGATGTAGCGGCCGAGCGGCACGTCGTTCGGGCCGCCGGTCTGGACGACGAGCACGACCACGAACACGATCGGGACGAGCATCGCCGTGATCAGCCCGAGGTACGTGCGCTTCTGCGCGAGCAGCTTCGCGACCTCCCACCGGTACACGCGGATCGTGCCGGTCACACCGCCACCTCCGACTCGGGCTCGGCGTCGACGGCGCGGTCGTGATCCGACGACTCGCCGCCGGTCATGCCGAGGAACAGCTCCTCGAGGCTCTGCGTCTCGGGCACGAGCGCCGTGACGCCGATGCCGGCCTTGCCGAGCGCGACGGAGAGCGCGGCCACCGCCTGCTCGTCGCCGGTGAAGCGGAGCTCGTGGTCGGCGAGGCGCACGTCCTCGATCCCGCGCTGGGCGAGCAGCACGACGCGGGCGCGCTCCGGCTCGAGCACGCGCAGCCGGTACCCCGACGCGGCGGTGTCGAGCAGGTCGCGCAGCGCGCCCTCGTAGATCACGCGCCCCTTGCGGACGATCGCGACGCGGTTGCAGAGCTCCTCGACCTCGTACAGCAGGTGGCTCGAGAGCATGATCGTGATCCCCTCGCCCGCGAGGCAGCGCACGAGGTCGCGCATGTCGCGCATGCCCGCGGGGTCGAGGCCGGTCGTCGGCTCGTCGAGCAGCAGCAGGCGCGGCTGCCGGAGCAGCGCGGCGGCGATGCCGAGCCGCTGGCGCATGCCGTGGCTGTAGCCGCCGACCCGGTCCTTGGCGCGGTCGCGCAGCTCGACGAGCTCCAGCACCTCGTCGATGCGAGAGCGCGAGACCGGGTCGTCGTAGTCGGCGAGCAGCCTCAGGTTGCGGCGGCCGGAGAGGTACGGGTAGAAGCGCGGGCCCTCGACGAAGCCGGCGACGCCGTCGAGCGCCTTCGCGCCGTCCTCGAGCGGGTCGCGCCCGAACAGGCGCGCGGAGCCCGCCGTCGGCCGGATCAGGCCGAGCAGCATCCGCAGCGAGGTCGTCTTGCCCGCGCCGTTCGGGCCGAGGTAGCCGAAGACGTCGCCGCGCTCGACGGTCAGGTCGACGTGGTCGACGGCGACGAGGTCGCCGTACCGCTTCACGAGCCCGCGCGCGGCGACCGGCCGCGAGTCGGTCATCCGAGCGCGCGCGCCGCCGCCTCGGCCGCGGCCGGCGGCACCGACCCCGCGAGGACGAACGAGACGCCGCTCTTCCGCCAGGTCAGCGCCGTGCCGAGCTGCGTGGCGAGCTCGTGCGCGGTGACCCCGTCGAGCGAGACCGTCGGCAGCGCGCCGAGCATGCCGGCGCTCGCTCCGGCGTGCGCCGCGCGCTCGAGCACGACGATCGCGCCGAGCCCGTGGCCGTAGACGGCGAGCAGGGCGCGCGAGTCGCCGCGGCCGACGAGGCGGACGTCCTGCCGCGGCAAGCCGACGAGCGTGGCCGGAGCGACGGCTGCGAACGGGGCGGCCCGCAGCGCCGCCGCGCCGCTCGGCGTGGCCGTCTTCGCGTGCCTGGCGCCGGTGTGCGACCCGAGCTTGCCGAGGTCGGTCACCTTCGCGCTCGCCGGCGGCGAGATCTCGACGTCACCCGCCGGCACCGAGCCGAACGTGACGTGCGTCGCCGCCAGCTCGAGCACCGGCTTCGTCGCGCCCTGCGCGTACACGCCGAGCCGCAGCGGAACCGGCCGCGTGGCCGCCCAGGCGAGCTCGGCCGCGCCGAGCAGGCCGCCGTCG
>DATIER010000312.1:0-2205 GCA_035455605.1 Gaiellaceae bacterium | reverse complement strand
CTGTGGCAGGTGCTGTTCCAGTCGATCACGCACATGGCGCCGGCCGCCGCCGTCGCGTACTCGATCTTCATCTCGGTGCCGTACTCGCAGCAGGCGCTGCCGCTGTCGGTCGGGCTCGCGCTGATCGCGTGCATCTGCGCGGCGACTGCGATCGGGCAGCTGGCGAAGCGCTTCCCGAGCGCGGGCGGCATGTACACGTACGCCGCGCGCTCGCTCGGGCCGTGGGCCGGCTTCCTCGTCGCCTGGCTCTTCATCCTCTTCGAGCCGCTCGTCGCGCCGTTCCTGTACCTCGAGTTCGGCTGGGCGATGACGGACGTCTTCCGCAGCGAGGTCGGCTGGAGCTACACGGGCCAGTGGTGGATCTGGGTGCTCGTGATCACGCTCTTCGTCTTCCTGCTCACCTACCGGGACGTGCGCCTCTCGACGACCGCCGGCGTGATCCTGGGCGCGTTCGAGATCGCCATCTTCGGCGCGCTCGCGGTCTGGATGCTGATCTCCAACGCCGGCGACGCGAACCTGCAGCCGTTCAACCCGCACCACGCTGCGGGCGACTGGAGCGGCGTCTTCAAGGGGATGGTGTTCGCGATCCTGGCGTTCATCGGCTTCGAGGCGGCGGCGCCGATGGGCGAGGAGGCGAAGCACCCGCGCAAGACGGTGCCGCGCGCAGTCGTCGGCTCCGCGATCGTGATCGGGATCTTCTATGTGCTCTGCTCCTACGCCTGGGTCTTCGGCGCCGGCTTCAACAACTTCGTCAACCAGGCGACGACGAACGCCGACCCGTGGCGTGCGCTGGCGAAAACGTTCTGGGCGGGCGGCTGGGTGCTCGTCTTCCTCGCGATCTGCAACTCGATCGCCGCCAACTCGAACGCCGCGGTGAACGCGGCGACGCGCGTGTTCTACGCGCTGTCGCGGAACGGCCTCGCGCCGCGGCCGCTCGCGCACACGCATCCGCGCTTCAAGACGCCGCACGTCGCGATCATCTGGCTGTCGGTCTTCGCGTGCGCCCTGGCGTTGCTCTTCGGCTGGAAGTGGGGGCCGCTGGACGGATTCTTCACGATCGCGACGATGGCGGTGCCGGTCGTGATCGTCGTCTACATGCTGATCTCGATCGGGTGCATCCGCTACTACCTCGGGCCGCTGCGGCGGGAGTTCAACGTCCTGCTGCACGTGGTGCTGCCGGTCGCCGGGATCGTGCTCTTCTTCTTCCCGCTCTACTACCAGTTCTACAAGTACCCGCCGGCCTACCCGGAGAAATACGGCAACTGGGTCGACGTCGCCTGGGTGATCCTCGGCCTGATCGTGATGATCTGGCTGCTGGCGACGCGGCCGGAGCGACTCCAGGACATGGAGCGGGTGTACGTCGAGGACGAGACGGTCGCACCCGAGGCGCCCCCGGCCGCGGAGCCCGCCTGACGTGGCCGTCGCGACCGAGCACCGGCTCTCGCGCGACCAGGTGATCTGGTCGTTCGGCCCCGACCTCGAGCCCGTGCTCGAGGTCGATCCCGGCGAGACCGTCACCTTCGAGACGAACGACTGCTTCACCGGGCAGATCCGCAGCGAGGACGACCTCGTCACCGGCATCGACATGAGCCGGATCAACGGCGCCACGGGCCCGGTCGCCGTGCGCGGCGCCGAGCCGGGCGACTCGCTCGTGGCCGAGATCCTGGACGTGCGGCCGATCGAGTGGGGCGTGGCGACGCTGATCCCGGGCTTCGGCCAGCTGATCGACCAGGTGCAGGCGCCGCTCACGCGCCGGTTCGACGTGCGGGACGGCGAGATCCGGATGAACGAGCGCGTCTCGTTCCCGGCGCGGCCGATGGTCGGGGTCGTCGGCGTGGCGACGGACGGCGACACGCTCTCGAACGGGCTCGCCGGGCGGCACGGCGGCAACCTCGACGACCATCTCCACGGCAAGGGCGCGAAGATCTTCTTCCCCGTGCGGCAGCCGGGCGGGATGTTCGCCGTCGGCGACATGCACGCCTCGATGGGGGACGGCGAGATCTGCTTCACCGGCGTCGAGATCGCCGGCGAGGTCGACGTCCGCTTCGACGTGCTCAAGGGCAGGCAGGCGACGTGGCCGGTGACCGAGCTCGCCGACCGCTGGCTCCCGCACGCGACGGCCGACGACTTCGGCGAGGCGCTGAAGCTGGTCTCGGAGGAGGCGGCCCGCCTGCTCGTCGACCAGCACGGGTTCACGATCGAGGA
>DATIER010000311.1:0-3519 GCA_035455605.1 Gaiellaceae bacterium | reverse complement strand
TCCCGTATCCGGACGGCTCGGAGGCGCTCGACTACGAGCTCGAGGTGGCGGCGGTGATGGGCGCCGACGGCCGGATCGGCGGGTTCACGGTCATGAACGACTGGTCGGCGCGCGACCTGCAGCGCGCGGAGATGCGGGTCGGGCTCGGCCCGTCGAAGGGCAAGGACTTCGCGACGTCGCTCGGTCCGGTCGTGGTGACGCCCGACGAGCTCGGCGACCTGCGGCTGGAGATGGTCGCGCGCGTGAACGGGGAGGAGCGCTCGCGCGGGAACCTCGGCGACGCGTACTGGTCGTGGGAGGCGATGGTCGCGCACGCCGCGCGCAACACCGAGCTGCGGCCGGGCGACGTGCTCGGCTCCGGCACGGTCGGCACCGGCTGCATCCTCGAGCACGGCGACGAGCGCTGGCTCCAGCCCGGCGACGTGGTCGAGCTCGAGGTAGAGGGGATCGGCGTGCTGCGCAACCGCGTCGGGCCGCGCCGCCGACCCGGTCACGGCGTCTGACACCGGGCGTCGGCCGTCAGCTGCCGCTGCGGCGGGGGCTTGTGGAGCGTTCGTCACACTTCGGGCACCCGTCTGACACCGGGGCTCGCCAATAGGCTGTCGTCGTGCCCGAGGTGGCGGTCATCGGCGGGGGCGTGATGGGCCTCGCGACCGCCTGGGCGCTCGGGCGGCGCGGGGTCGAGCCGGTCGTCTACGAGCAGTTCGACGTCGGCAACCCGCACGGCTCGAGCCACGGGCGGTCGCGGATCTTCCGGCTGGCCTACCCGGAGGAGCACTACGTCCGGCTGGCGCAGGAGGCGGAGGGCCTCTGGCGCGAGCTCGAACGCGAGACCGGCGAGACGCTGCTCGAGCTCTACGGCCTGGTCGAGATCGTGCGGACGCTCGAGGAGAGCACCGCCCCGACGCTGGAGCGTTGCGGCGTCGCCTGGGAGCGGCTCGACCGCGAGGAAGCGGAGCGCCGCTACCCGATCAAGGTGCCCGAGCAGTCCTTCGCGGTCGTGCAGCCGGAGGCCGGCATCGTCAGGGCCGACCGGGCGCTCGCCGCCTTTCGGCGCAACCTCGACGTGCGCGAGCAGACGCGCGTCGTGCCCGACGAGCTCGACGCGGACGTCGTGGTCGTCACCGCCGGCTCCTGGGTCAACGAGCTGCTCGACGAGCCGCTGCCGGTGAGGACGACGCGCGAGACGGTCTGCTACTTCCGGCCCGAGGGCGACAAGCCGGTCCCCTCCGTCGTCTCGTTCCATCCCGACCGGCACCGCCACGACATGTACTCGCTCCACGACCCGGTCCACGGCGTCAAGGTCGGCGCCCATCACGCCGGGCGAGCGGCCGACCCGAGCGTGCCCGGCGAGCCCGATCCCGAGCTGATCGAGCGCATCGCCGCCTGGGCGGACGACACCTACCGGCTGGCCGAGCCCGAGCCGGTGGCCGCCCAGACCTGCATGTACACGACCACGGCCGACGAGTCGTTCGTGCTCGAGCGCCGCGGCCGGATCGTCGTCGGCTCGCCTTGCTCGGGCCACGGCTTCAAGTTCGCGCCGGCGATCGGCGAGCGGCTCGCCGCGCTCGCCCTCGAAGCGACGACCTGACTATCCTTCGCGCGTGCCCACGTACCAGGTCAGAGGCGATGTCCCGCGCAAGCGGCACGTCCAGTTCCGCGACAACGGGACGCTGCTGACCGAGGAGGTGATGGGCCTCGAGGGCTTCTCCGGCAACGAGTCGATCCTCTACCACCTCACGTCGCCGTGCCGGGTGACGAAGGTCGGCGAGTTCGAGCCGATCGAGCGCGACGAGTGGGTGCCCGACGGCCACCAGCACCGGCACTTCAAGACGATCAGCGGGATCGAGCCGGAAGGCGACGCCGTCACCGGCCGCAAGCTCTTGATGTGGAACGACGACGTCGAGATCTGGCTCTGCCGGCCGGACGAGGAGATGAACTACTTCTTCCGCAACGGCGAGGGCGACGAGGTGATCTTCGTCCACGAGGGCTCGGGCACGCTGGAAACGATCTTCGGCGACCTGTCGTACAAGGAAGGCGACTACGTCGTCGTCCCGCGCGGGACGACCTACCGCTTCCGGCCCGAGGGCGAGCAGCGCTACGTCGTCTTCGAGTCGCCGGGCCTGATCGAGATCCCGCGGCGCTACCGCAACGAGTACGGGCAACTGCTGGAGCACGCGCCCTACTACCACCGGGACATCCACCCGCCGACCGAGCTGCAGACCCACCGCGACCGCGGCGAGTTCCTCGTCAAGGTGCGGATCCGCGACGGCTACCAGAGCTACCTGCTCGACTACCACCCGTTCGACGTCGTCGGCTGGGACGGCTACGTCTACCCGTGGACGTTCTCGATCCACGACTTCGAGCCGATCACCGGCCGGATCCACATGCCGCCGCCGTCGCACCAGACGTTCGAGGGCCGCAACTTCGTGATCTGCTCGTTCTGCCCGCGCAAGCTCGACTTCGACCCGCTGGCGATCCCGATCCCGTACCACCACTCGAACCTGAACTCCGAGGAGATGATCTATTACGTCTCCGGGAACTTCGGCTCGCGGCGGGGGATCGAGGTTGGCTCGGTGACGCTCCATCCGTCCGGGATCCCGCACGGGCCGCACCCGGGGCTGGCCGAGAAGTCGATCGGGCAGACCGAGACCCACGAGCTGGCCGTGATGTGCGACACGTTCCACCCCTTGCGTCTGACCAAGCTCGCGGAGGGGCTCGACGACGGCGAGTACGCCTACTCGTGGCTCGAGGAACGGGCTCCGGCGGCCGCCGACCCGGACGCCGATCCGGCCGGCGTCACCTCACACTTCTAGGCTCAGCCGGTAGAGGCCGTGGAGGGCGGCCGCCTCGCCGAGGCGCGCCGGCTCGACGGTCGTCGCGGCGGCGACGTCCGGAAGCACGCTCGAGTTCAGCGACGCGCGGACCGCCGCGAGCAGTGTCACGCCCCAGGCCGAGGCCAGGCCGCCGCCGACCCTGAGCACGCCGGGGTCGCACGCGGCCACGAGCGCAGACCCTGCGAAGCCGATCGCCGCGAGCGCGTCGTCGAGCACCTCTCGCGCCCACGCGTCGTGCTCGGCCGCGGCGAGCAGCGAGCCCGGCGTCGGCTCCGGCCGACCCGCGGCGGCGTGCCGGTCGAGGATCCCGGCCCAGGCGCCGTACGCCTCGGCACAGCCGTCCTGCCCGCAGCGGCAGCGCAGGCCGCCGGGCCGGAAGCGCAGGTGGCCGACCTCGCCGGCGTACGGCCGCGCGTCGACCCGGCCGGCGACGGTACAACGGCCGGCGATCCCGGTGCCGACCTGGAGGAGCGCGAGCGTTCCCCCGTCGGCCTCGCCGACCGTCGCCGCGACGAGGTCGTTCGCGAAGACGGCGGGCTCGGGCAGCAGCTCGAAGAGCGGCGTCTCCCGTAGCGGCAGGTTCGACGCGTAGCGGACGACGCCGCGCTCCGCGTCGACGAGGCCGGCGATGCACAGGCCCCACGACGGCACCGCCGCTTCGTCGTGGATCCGCCGCAGCTGG
>DATIER010000310.1:0-18272 GCA_035455605.1 Gaiellaceae bacterium | reverse complement strand
GTCCAGCTGCGCGCGCCGCACGAGGCCGGCATCGACGAGCTCCGCTTCGTCCTCGCGCTCGACGACGACCACTCTGAGTTCCTCGGGCGATTCGCCCGCGACCCGCTGCTCGGCGCGGCGACCCGGCACGTCCGCGGGCTGCGCCCGCTGCGCACGGCGACGGTCGCGCAGGCGCTCCTGCGCGCGGTCGCCGGTCAGCTGATCCAGGCGAAGCGGGCGCGCCAGGTCGAGCAGACGATCGTCCGGGCCCTGATGCCGAGGCTCGAGGGCACACGGCTGCACGCGCCGCCCGACTGCGCCACGCTCGCACGGGTCTCGCCTGCGGAGCTGCGGCGGCTCGGGCTCGGCATGCGGCGCGGCGCGGCGCTCGTCCGCGTCTGCCGCTCGCTCGAGCTCGAGCGGCTGCGCTCGCTTCCCGGCGACGGCCCGGCCGAGCGGTTGCTGCGCGAGCGCGGGCTCGGCCCGTGGTCGATCGGCGTCGTCTTCCTCGAAGGCCTCGGCCGGTACGACCGCGGCCTCGTCGCCGATCTCGGCCTCGTGAAGCTCCAGTCGGCGTTGACGGGCCGCTGGGTCGAGACGTGGGAGACGGCGGAGCTGCTCGAGCCGTACGGCGAGTGGGCCGGCCTCGCGAGCGTGTACCTGCTCCAGGCGCACGCGCTCGGCCTGATCCAGGTGCCGAAGAGCGCCGCCGCCTAGACTCCGGCCGATGGAACGCCGCGTCGCGATCCTCGGCGCCGGCACGATCGGCGAGTCGCTGCTGCGCGGGCTGCTGAGCGGCGGCTGGCGCGAGCCGAGCGAGATCGTCGCCACGGTTCGCGACGAGGAGCGGGCGCGCGAGCTGGCCGAGCAGCACGGGATCGAGGTCGTGCTCGACAATGCCGCCGCCGTCGCCGGCGCCGCGCTCGTCGTGATCGCGGTCAAGCCGCAGGACTTCGATGCCCTGCTCGGCGAGATCGGCGGGGTGCTGACACCCGAGCAGACAGTGCTCTCGGTCGCGGCCGCGATCCCGACGGCGGCGATCGAGAGCCGGATCGCCGACGCGGTCCCGGTCGTCCGGGCGATGCCGAACCGGCCGGCGACCGTGCACGAGGCGATCGCCGGCGTCTGCGCCGGCGCCCACGCCGGCGAGGAGCACCTGCGCCTCGCCGAGGAGGCGCTGAGCCACCTCGGCGCCGTCGTCCGGGTGCCCGAGCGGTACATGGACGCGGTCACCGCCGTCTCGGGGTCGGGCCCCGCGTACCTGGCGCTGCTCGCCGAGGCGATGATCGAGGCCGGCATCCTCCTCGGCCTCTCGCGCGAGATCTCGACCCAGCTCGTCGTGCAGACGATGCTCGGCACGGCGCGGCTGCTCCGCGACGAGGGGATCCACCCGGTCGAGCTGCGCGAGCAGGTCACTTCCCCGGGCGGGACGACGATCCGGGCGATCCGCGAGCTCGAGCGCGCCGGGGTGCGGGCCGCGTTCCTGAACGCGATCCAGGCGGCGATGGAGCGCTCGCGCGAGCTCGCCGCCGGCGAGGAATGACGGCCGCGTCGGCGCGTAGGCCGGGAACGAACGGGTACACAGCCGGGGAATGACGCTCTACGGCATCGAGCTCACGGTCTGCGCCGACCCGGAGGAAGTCGCGTCGGTCGTGGCCGACGAGCTCGCGCGCGCGGCCCGCGACGGCGCGACGATCGTCCTCACCGGCGGCCAGTCCGTCGCCCGTGCGTACGAGCTCGCCGCCGAGCGCGAGCCCGACTGGAGCGCCGCGTCGGCGTGGTGGGGCGACGAGCGCTGCGTGCCGCCGGAGGACGACCGTTCCAACTACCGGCTGGCACGCGAGTCGCTGCTCGACCGGCTCGAGGCCGGGCCGCGCGAGGTGCAACGCATCCGTGGCGAGCTCGGCGCCGAAGAGGCGGCGCGGGAGTACGACGAGCTCCTGCGCAGCGCCTCACCCCTCGAGCTCGTCCTGCTCGGCCTCGGCCCGGACGCCCACGCCGCGTCGCTCTTCCCGAACCAGCCGACGCTCGACGAGCGCGAGCGGAGAGCGATTCCTGCCGAGGCGAAGCTCGAGCCGTTCGTCGACCGGGTGACGATGACCATGCCCGTCCTGTGCTCGGCACCGCTCGTCCTCTTCGAGGCCAGCGGCGAGAACAAGGCGGACGCGGTGCGGCGTGCCTTCGGCGAGCCGCCGGGGCCGGACGCGCCGGCGAGCCTGCTTCGCTCGGCCGAGGGGCGCACGCTCGTGGTCGTCGACGAGGCCGCGGCCGCCGGCCTACGCAGCTAGACAGGCCCCGGGAAAGCGGTGTATACAGCCGTCATGGCCGCCGCCGAGTCCAAGCCGCTCTTGGACGTCTTGACGCTCGACAAGCCCGAGCAGCTGAAGGCGCTCGGGCACCCGCTGCGGCTGCGTGTGCTCGAGGAGCTCGGAGCCGGTGAGGGCGAGATCCTGACCAACCGCGAGCTGGCGAGCCGCCTCGACGTCGATCCCGGGCACCTGCACTTCCACGTCCGGATGCTCCTGCGGGCGGGGCTGATCGAGCTCGCCGAGACCGGGCAGGGCCGCGAGAAGCCGTACCGCGCCGTCGCCCGCACGGTGCGCGTCGCGCCGGCCCTGCTGAAGGCCGACGCCACGAGCGACCTGCGCGCGGCGATGCTCGACGAGGTGCAGCGCGGCTGGGCCGAGCACGGCTCGAGCGGCACGTTCCGGGCGGCCCAGGTGACGGCGCGGATCACGCCCGAGCTGGCGGTCGAGTTGATCCAGGAGCTGGTCGAGCGGGCGCGGGAGTCGGAGGACCCGGCGCTCGCACCGATCGTGATCACGACCGTGCTCCACCCGCCGACGACCGTCGACGTCGACCTCTAAACCGGCGGTAGCAGCGGCGAGCCGAGGGGAACGTCGAGGCCGCGCTCCTGCGCGAGCGTCTGCAGCACGAGCACGGTGTCGGCGACCGGCAGCCCTTCCAGGTACTCGTCGCGCGCCTCGAACGAGGCGAGCACGGACTCGACGGCCTCGGTGTAGCCGAGGACGTCGTGCGCCGCGAGAAACGCCAGCGCGTCGCCGACGTCGTGGGGGAAGTCGTCTCGAACCCGGATCGCGTCGGCGTGCGGCCGTACCTGCTCGTCCTCGCCGAGCACGAGCAGCGCGAGCGCGGCGGCGTAGCGGCCGATCGGGCTCGGCGCGTCGGCGGCTCCCGCCTCGAGCGCCCAGCGCGCCGCGTCGGCGGCCCCGCTCCGGTCGCCGGCGAGCAACAGCGCCTTCATCGCTCCGAGCGGCCGGCCCCAGCTCGCGGGCGGCGCGTCCGCGAAGCTCTCGCGGTAGCGCGCCGCGCCCCGGCGGAGCCACTCGGCGGCCTCGTCCCGCCGCCCCTGCATCAGGAGCGCGAGGCCGGCGCCGGCCGCAGCGTTGCCGAGGCGAGTCAGCTGCCGCTGCCGCGCGTCGGCGTCGGCCGCGTCCGGAAGCCGCGCCTCCCCGTCGGCGTAGCGTCGCCGCTCCCGCTCGAGGTGTGCCGCCCAGTCCTCGTCCCCGCGACGCTCGTGCTCTGCCCCTGTTTCAGGCACACCCAACCTCCTCCCCGACTCGATCGTATCGAGGCTCGGCGCGCGTGTCCGTCACGGCAGTGTCGCGAGAGCGTGACGATTCACTAGGGTCTCCGCATGCGCGAATTGCGGGAGGTTTTCTACGTCGACGGCGTCCGCACCGCGTTCGGCCGGGCCGGCTCGAAGGGTGTCTTCTGGCGCACGCGCGCCGACGACATGGGCGTGAAGGTCGTGCGCGAGCTGCTCCGCCGCAACCCCTCGCTCCCGCCGGAGCGGATCGACGACGTCGTCATGGCGGCGACCGCGCAGGTCGGCGACCAGGGGCTCACGCTCGGACGCGACGTCGCGCTCCTCGCCGGGCTGCCGCAGAGCGTTCCCGGGTTCGCGGTCGACCGGATGTGCGCGGGCGCGCTCACCGCCGTCACGTGCGCCGCCGGCGAGATCGCGATGGGCGCGGCCGATGTCGTGCTCGCCGGCGGCATCGAGCACATGGGCCACCACCCGATGGGCGAGGACGTCGATTTCAACCCGCGCTTCGTCGCCGAGCGGCTGGTCGACACCTCTGCCGTGACGATGGGCGCGACGGCCGAGAACCTCCACGACCGGCTGCCGCAGCTGGCGAGGGAGGACGCGGACGCGTACGCGGTGCGCTCCCAGCAGCGTGCGGCCGCGGCGTGGCAGAACGGCGTCATGCGCGAGACGGTCGTGCCGATGTCGGTGTTCACCGACGAGGGCTGGCGCGTCGCCGACCGCGACGAGTTCCTGCGGCCCGACACGAGCATGGAGGCGCTCGCGACGCTGCCGACGCCGTTTCGGCCCGGCGGCCGCGTCACGGCCGGCAACTCGGCCGGCCTCACCGACGGCGCGACCGTCTCGCTGCTCGCCTCGCAGGGCGCGCTGCAGGAGCATTCGCTCGAGCCGCGCATGCGACTCGTCGCGTACGCGTTCGCGGGCGTCGAGCCGGAGCTGATGGGCCTCGGCCCGGTGCCCGCGACGCAGAGGGCGCTCGAGCGGGCGGGCCTGACGCTCGACGAGATCGGGCTGTTCGAGCTGAACGAGCCGTTCGCCGTCCAGGTGCTCAGCTGGTGCGACGGCCTCGGCGTCGACCCGGAGGACGAGCGGCTGAATCCGTACGGCGGGGCGATCGCGTGCGGTCATCCGCTCGCCGCGACCGGCGTGCGGCTCCTGGCCCAGCTCGCGTACGGGTTCCGCGAGCGCCCGCAGGTGCGCTACGGCCTCACCGCGCTCTGCGTCGGCATGGGCATGGGCGCCGCGCTCGTCTGGGAGAACGTCGCTGCCGGACACTGAGTTCAAGCTCGCGCCGGTCGAGACGGAACGCGGACGCGTTGCGCTGGTCACGATCGACAACGGCGAGGACTACACGAAGCCGACCTTCTTCGGCCGCGCGGCGCTCGAGTCGCTCGAGCGGCTGCTCCCGCAGCTCGAGGAGGGCGAGTGGGCGGCGCTCGTCGTGACCGGCAAGCCGTTCGTGTTCGCGGCCGGCGCCGACATCACGGAGTTCCCGAACGCGACGCGGGAGCTCGCGGTCGAGGGCAGCCGCACGGGCCATCGCCTCTTCTCGCGGATCCGGGCGCTGCCGTATCCGACCGTCGCGGCCGTCAACGGCGCCTGCCTCGGCGGCGGCGTCGAGCTCGCGCTGCACTGCGACGCGCGAACGATCTCGACCGCGGTGCGGCACTTCGCGTGCCCGGAGTGCTTCCTCGGGATCGTGCCGGCCTGGGGCGGCACCCAGCTCGTGCCGCGGCTCGTCGGCGCCGAGGCGGCCGTGAAGCTCGTCGTCGCGAACCCGATGCGGCAGAACCGGATGCTCAGCGGCCCGGAAGCGTTCGAGCTCGGGCTCGCCGAGCGCCTGCTCGAGCCGGTCGAGTTCGTGGACGAGTCGATCGCCTTCGCGCTGCAGCTGCCGGGGCGGGCCGGGCGACCGTCCGAGGATGCGGCCGAGGTGCTGCGGAAGGCCCGGGGCCGCCTCGACGGGCAGGTACACGGCGCGGCGCCGGCGCCGTACGCGGCGCTCGACCTGATCGAGGGCGCCCTCTCCGGCTGGTCGCTCGAGGAGGGCTACGCCGCCGAGGAGGAAGCGGTGGGCGACCTGCTGCCGGGGCCGCAGGCGCAGGCGTCGCTCTACGCGTTCGACCTCGTCGACCGCCGCGCCAGGACCGCGCCCGGCCGTCCCGACGCCGAGCCGCGACCGATCCGGAAGGTCGGGCTCGTGGGCGCCGGCCTGATGGCGGCCCAGCTCGCAACGCTCTTCCTGCGGCGCCTCGAGGTGCCGGTGGCGATCCGCGACGTGAGCGAGGAGGCGCTCGCGAGCGCCCGCGAGACGATCGAGGAGGCGCTCGCGGAGCAGGTCGCGAAGGGCCGCTACGACGAGGGCAAGGCGCGCTTCCTCGGCTCGCTCGTCTCCACCTCCACGGGCTACGACGACTTCGCCGACTGCGACCTGGTGCTAGAGGCCGTCTTCGAGGAGCTCGAGGTCAAGCAGCAGGTCTTCCGCGAGCTGCGCGAGCACGTGCGCGACGACTGCGTGCTCGCGACGAACACGTCGAGCCTGTCCGTCGAGGAGATGGGCGCCGACGTCGGGATCCACTTCTTCAACCCGGTCGCCGTCCTGCCGCTGGTCGAACTTGTGAAGACGTCTGACACCGACGGCGAGACGCTCGCGACCGCCTGGGCGTTCGCCGACAGGCTGCACAAGCGCCCCGTGCTCGTCGCGGACGCGCCGGCGTTCGTCGTCAACCGGGTACTGACACGCCTGATGAGCGTCGTGCTCGACGCGCTCGAGCACGGCACCGACCCCGACGAGGCCGACGACGCGATCCTGCGGCTCGGGCTGCCGATGGCACCGTCGGTGCTGCTGCAGATGGTCGGGCCGCGGGTCGCGAACCACGTGCTCGAGACGCTCCACGCCGCGTATCCCGACCGCTTTCCGCTCTCGCAGACGCTGGCCGACTACGCCGACGGCCGTGACGAGATCACCGTGCTGGCCGACGAGCCGCGCTCGCAGGAGGAGATCCTCGAGCGCGCGCTCGAGGCGCTCGCGGACGAGATCCACCACCTGCTCGAGGAGGGCGTCGTCGCCGAGGCGAAGGACGTCGACACGGCGCTCCTGCTCGGCGCCGGCTGGCCCTTCTGGCTCGGCGGCATCACCAAGCACCTCGACCAGGTCGGGATTTCGGAGAGGATGTTCGGGCGCCCGCTCGCAGAGGCGGGCGCAGGAGCGAGAGCATGAGCGACGACTGGCGCATACGAGTGGAGCTGAGCGAGACCGCCAACGCCGAGGCGCTGCTGGGGCGGCTCGGGGTCGACCTCGCCGAGGAGTCGCGGCGACTCGCGGAGGAGCTGCAGGGCCGGCGCCTCGCCGTCTCGAACGACGAGGACACGGTCTTCGTCTACCTCGACTCGCCGGCCGAGCTCGAGCGCGCGCGGCAGATCGTCGAGGCCGAGCTCTCGGACGCGGGCATCCAGCCGACCGAGGTCGTGACCGAGCGCTGGCTCCCCGAGGAGGAGCGCTGGTCGGGGGAGCCCCCGTCCGAGACGTGGGAGGAAGAGGAGCTCGGGCGCGGCCACGCGCCGTGGGAGGTGCGAGTCGAGCTCGACTCGCACGCCGAGGCCGAGCAGCTGGCCGACCGGCTCGAGGGCGAGGGGTACGACGTCGCACGCCGCTGGCGCTACCTGATCGTCGGCGCCGCCTCCGAGGAGGAGGCGCGCGAGCTCGCGCGGCGGGTCCACGGCGACGCCGAGCCGGGCGGCGAGGTCGTCTGGGAGGCGAGGCCGAGCAACCCGTTCGCGGTCTTCGGCGGGCTCGGCGGCTAGCCGGCGCCGCGGCTTTTGAAAGCCGCTGACTCGGGTATACTCCGTCTGCGTCGCTCGCCCAGGGGCAATCCAGCGCGAGCGGGCTCTCTCACTGAGACTTGGCGGCACGGGGACGTGCTGCAGACATGCAAGAAGCGATCGAGCAACCAACGCTGGCGTTGGAGGCTCCGGACGGCCTAGTCGCCGCCGCCCTCCAGGCCGAAGCATGGGCCGGTGAGCCCCTGCTCCACCCGGACGAGGATCCGGCGGTCGTGCTGGCGCCCGACACCGCACGTCGGCGCGCACTCGACGATGCGCTGGCGGAGCTCGAGGCGGGCGCTCGCGAGCCGTCCTACGAGTGGAAGATCCGCTACGCGCTGATGCTCGGCCTCGAGCGCGTGCTCAGCCAGGACCCGCCGCGGCTCGCGTCGGGGACCGAGCTGCGCCGGCACCAGATCGACGCGCTGGCGGGAATGCTCACGGAGCTGATCGCCGCGACGCAGGTCGAGCCGGAGCTGAACGGGAACGGGAACGGCCACGAGGAGGCGGCGGCCGAGCCCGACGAGGACGAGGAGGATCTCGGCGTCCACCTCGAGGAGCGAGCCGAGGAGCTCGAGCTGCCGGCGGAGCACAGAGGCAAGGACCCGGGGGCGTCCAGGCGCTACCGCTTCCGCCACCCCACCGCCTCCGGCAAGACGATCGCGGCGGCGGGCTTCGTCGAGGCCGCACGCACGCTCGGCGTCCTGATCCTCACGCACCGACGACTGCTCGTCTCGCAGTTCCACCGGGAGCTGAAGACCGAGGGCTACGGCGACCGCTTCGAGGATGCGATCCTCAAGGGAGCGAAGCCGAAGCACCGCAACCCGGTCACGGTGCAGACCTACGCGTGGTTCGCGCGCCACTGGCAGGACCTCGACCGGTCCGCTTACCAGCTCGTGATCGCCGACGAGGCGCACACGGCGCTCGGCGAGAAGACGAGCACGGCGATCCGCAGCTTCTCCGACCCGATCTACATCGGGATGACGGCGACGGAGCAGCTGATCGCCAAGCAGGTCTCGGACGTCTTCCCGGCCTCGATCGACGAGCTGCCGCTCGGCGACGCCGCCCGGCGCGGGCTGATCGCGCCGCTGCGCTGCCTGCGCGTGCCGCCGGCCGCGGCGATCTCGTCGGTGCCGATCGTCGGCGGCGACTTCGAGGAGCGCGCGCTGGCCGCCGTCCTCGACCACGTCGCGCTCAACCAGGCGGCGGCGAGCCTCTACCGCGAGCGCTTCGACAACACGCCGGGGATCGTCTACGCGGCCGGCGTCGAGCACGCGTACAACCTCGCCAAGGAGTTCCGCGCCGTCGGGCTGAAGGCGGAGGCGGTCAGCGGCCGCACCCCGCCGGTGCAGCTGGCCGAGACGCTGGCCGCCTACGAGCGCGGCGAGATCAACGTCCTGATCAACGCGATGCTGCTCGCGGAGGGCTGGAACTCGCCGCGCGCCACCGTGTGCATGCACCTCGCGCCGACCGCCTCACGGCGCGTCTACCAGCAACGCATCGGCCGGATCATGCGCATGCACCCGCGCAAGGAGGCCGGCGTCGTCGTCGACTTCGTCCCGAAGGGGGCGACGCACAACGAGCGCGTCGTCTCGCTGCACAGCCTGCTCGACGCGGATTTCTACCGCGAGGGCGCGCGCGTGACGCCCGCCCCGCGGCGGCGCGTTCAGCGGCGGGCCCGCAGGAAGCTCTCGCCGGCGCCGTGGCTCGTGCCGGTGACGCCCGACGTGAAGCGCCGCCTGGCCGTGATCGACCGCGAGTGGCAGCGGGTCGACCCGCGCTTCCTCGACGACGACGAGCAGCTCTACTGGGCCACGATCGCCGGCCGCGCGGTGCGCTTCGACGAGCGTGTCGAGTTCGTGAAGAAGTTCACCGAGGGCAAGGCGAACCGTGGCGCGCTGGAGCAGTTCCTGACCGCCTGCGCAGCCGAGAACCCGAACCGCCGCCTGCGCCTGACGGCGCTCGCCGACCGCGTCTCGATGAAGGTCGAGCGCGCCGACTTCGACGATCTCGTCACGCTGGTGACGCAGGCGCCGACGTGGGAGAAGGATCGCGTCCAGGGCGTGCGCACGCTGCTGCGGGCACTCGGCGCCGACAAGGTCGACGCGCCCGAGCAGATCCTGGCGCGCTGGACGTGGCGGCTCGCGCGCTCGACGCGCAAGGTGCAGGACCGCCGCGCCAGCGCCGAGTTCCCCGACGCGAAACGGCTCCTCGGCGCCCTCGCCAACTCGCGCGGACACCGGCACGAGGAGAACGCGGCCAAGCTCGTCAACGCGGCGCTCGACCAGTCGCGGGAGGTCGGCGCGGCGCTGCTCGCCTCGGCCGAGGGCTACACGCCGCGCGCCAACCAGCTGATCGACGCGGCCCGCGAGCGGCTCGGCACGATCCAGGAGGTCGCGAACGCGCTCGCCGACAACCTGCCCGCCCCGAAGGCCGGCGGGGGCCGTTCGCGCAGGCGGCGGCGCAAGCGCAAGAAGAAGGGCAGCGCGCAGGCCCAGCAGCAGAACCAGAATCAGCAGCAGAACGGGAAGCAGCCGCAGGAGGCCGCTCCCGAGCCGAAGGCGGAAACCGCCCCGGCAGCCGACGCGTAACGCCGGAAGCCTCAACCAGACTGAGAGCTAGCGCATGGACGGGCGCTTCCTGATCCTGCTCCCGATCGCCTTCGCCGCGGGCATCGTCACGGCGGTCTCGCCGTGCGTGTTCCCGGTGCTGCCGATCCTGTTCGCGGGAGGTAGCGGCAGCCGGCGCAGGCCGTACGCGATCATCGCCGGCCTCGTCGCGAGCTTCGCGACGTTCACGCTGATCGCGACCTGGCTGCTGCGCGCGCTCCACCTGCCGCAGGACTTCTTGCGCAACCTCTCGATCGCGCTGCTGCTCGTCGTCGCCGCCTCGCTGATCGTCCCGCGCTTCGGCGTCTGGCTCGAGCGCCCGCTGGCCGCGCTCAGCCGGCGTGCTCCCGGGAACGACCTCGGCGGCGGCTTCCTCCTCGGCGCGAGCCTCGGGCTCGTGTTCGTGCCGTGCGGCGGGCCTGTGATCGCCGCCGTCTCGGCGAATGCGGCGCGGGTCGACTTCGGCGCCGCGACGGTCGCCGTCACGCTCGCCTACGCACTCGGCGCCGCGGTGCCGATGCTTGCGGTCGCGGCGCTCGGGCAACGGGCGACGAGCCGGATCCGCGCCAATGTCCCGGCCTTGCGAGCGGCGCTCGGCGTCGTCATGGCCGCGGCCGCGCTCGCGCTCGTGTTCAATGCCGACCAGAAGCTCCAGACGTGGTTCCCGGACTACACGCACGCGCTGCAGGGCCTCGAGCGCAGCTCCGTCGCCCACGAGCAGCTCACCAGGCTGCAGCACCGCGGCGCGAGCCCGTTCGAGGCGAGCGCGGCGGCGGACGGCCTGCAGGACTACGGCCCGGCGCCGGAGTTCGCGGGGATCTCGGCCTGGCTGCACTCCAAGCCGCTCACGATCCGCCGGCTGCGCGGGAAGGTCGTGCTCGTGGACTTCTGGACGTACTCGTGCATCAACTGCATCCGGACGCTGCCGCACCTCGAGGCGTGGGACGCGCGCTATCGCAGGGCCGGGCTCGTGATCGTCGGCGTGCACACGCCGGAGTTCGCGTTCGAGCACGTCGTCTCGAACGTCCGTCAGGCGTCGCGCAGGCTCGGCGTCCGCTACCCGGTCGCGATCGACGACGACTACAAGACGTGGGACGCGTACCAGAACGACGCCTGGCCGGCCGAGTACCTGATCGACCGGCGCGGCCACGTGCGTGAGATCAAGAAGGGCGAGGGGCGGTACGACGACACCGAGCGGGCGATCCGGACGCTGCTCGGCAAGCCGGCCGGCATGCAGCTCGCGTCGGTGCAGGACCGGACGCCGCAGCACCTGACGACGCCGGAGTCGTACCTCGGCTGGCTCCGGCTCGACCGCTACGTCGGCTCCCCGCTGCGCGTCGACCAGTACTCGGACTACACGTTCCCGCGCCGGATCCCGCTGAACGACCTCGCCTACGCCGGGCAGTGGCGCGTGCAGCGCGAGCGAATCCAGGCGGGCCGCGGCGCCCGGCTGCGGCTGCACTTCCTGGCGCAGGACGTCTACCTCGTGCTGAGCGGCCACGGCAGGCTCGAGGTGCTCGTCGGCGGCCGGCACGTGAAGACGGTTCGCGTCTCCGGCCTCAGTCGCCTCTACACGCTGCTGAGCTACCCGGGCCTGAGCGAGGGCGCGCTCGAGCTGCGCTTCACGCCGGGCATCTCGGCGTACGCTTTCACCTTCGGCTAGGGATGAGATCCGCCTCTCCCGGCGGTCTTACTCGAAAGGATGCGGCTACAGGAGGTCTACGGATGTCAGGCAAGATCGTGCACGTCGAGATCCCGGCGGACGACACCGAGCAGGGGCGCGAGTTCTGGGGCTCGCTGTTCGGGTGGCAGTTCGAGTCCTATCCGGGTCCGTCGGAGTACCACATGACGCGGATCGACGACGACTCGGGCGCCGCCGTGACAAACATGGAGCCCGGGAAGAAGGGAATGCGCGCCTACTTCGACGTCGACGACATCAACGCCGGGGCCGCGCGGGTGCGAGAGCTCGGCGGACGGGCGGACGAGGCGATGCCGGTTCCGAACATGGGTTGGTTCGCCACCTGCGCCGACCCGCACGGAAACGAGTTCGGGCTCTGGCAGACGGATCCGTCGGCCCAGATGCCGTCCGAGTAGGGCGTCTACGGCGCGACGGCGCCGGGACTACTGCTCGCGCGCGGCGTCCTCGCCGCCGCCGTCCTGCTCCCGCTCGCGCAGGAACCGCGTCAGCTCCGCGGCGAGCGCGTCGCCGGACGGCAGGTCGGTCGTCTCCTCGAGCTGGTCGGCTCGGCGCTCGAGCTCGTCGACGTAGCTCGCGGTCTCCTCGTCGGTCGCGACCGCCTCGCTGACCTGCTCCTCGTAGTTCCGCGCTGCCTCCTCGAGCTCGTCGGCCTCGACCTCGACGCCGATCAGCGCCCCGAGCCGCTCGCAGAGCGCAAGCGCTCCCTTCGGGCTCGGCGTCAGCGAGACGTAGTGCGGCACCGCCGCCCAGAGGCTCGCGGATGCGATCCCGCTCGCGCCGCACGCGTCGTGGAGGACGCCGACGATCCCGGTCGGGCCCTCGTAGCGCGAGGCGGAGAGGCCGAGCCGCTCGACCAGCTCGCTGTCGGTCGCACTGCCGGTGACCGGGGCCGGCCGGGTGTGCGGCACGTCCGCGAGCAGCGCGCCGAGCGTGATCAGGAGCTCGATCCGGAGGTCGCTCGCGAGCCCCACGACCAGCTCGGTGAAGGTGCGCCAGCGGAGGTTCGGCTCGATCCCGAGCAGCAGCACGACGTCGCGGTCGAGGCCGGCGGGCCGGGCGTGGTAGAAGACCGTCTCGGGCCAGTCGATCCGGCGGGTCAGGCCCTCGACGAGCGAGACGTGCGGCCTCGTCGCCTGGAAGTCGAAGAAGCCCTCGGGGTCGAGCTCCGCGAACCGCTCCGCGCCCCAGTTCTTGGCCAGGTAGCCGGCCGCGAGCGACGCCGCCTGTGCGCCGTCGTTCCAGCCCCTGAAGGCCGCCACGAGGACCGGCCGCTCGAGCTCCGGCCGGTGGTCGATGCGAAGCTCGTCGGCCACACGGTCAGTCTACGTGCGAGTCGGCGCAAGGGCGCTCGGCGGACGCCACAGAACCGTCACGAAGGCGACGAGCACGCCCCAGACCGCGGCGGCGAGGCCGACGTGGACGAGCACGAGCTCCCACGGCAGCTTCGTGCGGTACTGGAGCTCGCCGAGGCCCATCTGCACGAGCAGGACGGCGAAGACGGTGAGGCCCAGCGCGAAGAGCCGCGGCCAGCGGCGCCGGCCGGCGGCGAGGTACCCGAGCACGAAGACGAGCGCGACCGCGAAGACCGCGACCGCCGCCGCGTGCACGTAGATCAGCGGCTGCAGGCGCCAGAGCCGGTCGACGTGCTGCGCGCCTCCGCCGGAGTGCGGCCCGCCCGCGGTCGCGAGCGTCCCGGTCACGAGCAGGATCCCGGCCGCCGCCAGGACGGCGAGCGACCACGTGCGCAGCTCCCGCGGCGCGTAGGGCTCGACGCGGCCGGAACGCAGCGCGAGCGTCTCGAGCGCGAGCACGACCGCGCCGGCGACGAGCGCCATCGAGAGCAGCAGGTGCGCCGCGACGACCGGCCAGTGGAGATCGCTGTGGACGGCGAGGTAGCCGAGCGGCGCCTGCGCGAGGGTGCCGACGAAGATCGCGACGGCGAGCCGCCGACCGCGGCCGAGGCCGGGCACGAAGAACGCGGCCACCGCCGTCAGCAGGACGAGCACGATCACGACGCCGCCGACGGCCCTGTTTCCGAACTCGATGAACGCGTGGTAGTCCTTCGCCGGCAGCGGGTGGCCCTTCTCGCACCCGGGCCAGTGGCGGCAGCCGAGGCCGGAGTTCGTCAGCCGGACGGCCGCGCCGGTGACGACGATCAGCCAGAGCGCGCCGAGCGAGACGAGCGTCAGCTGGAAGTAGCGTGCCGGCGAGAGCTCGAACCGCCGGAGCGTCGTCGTTTCGACGTGCACGCTCCGAAGCCTAGAGAAGCGGCCGCAGAACGGCCGGGTACCCGTCCGCCCCCTCGAACGGCGTCGGGCGCGAGCCGAGGAAGAGCGGGCGGTCGGCGGCGTTCAGCAGCACCGGCATCAGGTCGGGCCCGCGCAGCCGGCCGAGGATGCCGGCGCCGAACGGCAGCTCGCCGAAGGCGCTCACGTCGTCGGCGCGGACGCCCGGGCCCGCGACGAGCAGCGGCACCGGATCTCCGGAGTGGATCACGTCGGGCGACCCGGGCGTGGCGTGATCGCCCGTGATGCAGACGACGGCTCGGTCGACCGGCAGGCCGACGAGCGCCGCGTCGAGCGCCGCGATCGTGTCGCGCTTGACGGCCGGATCCTTCGTGTGGCCGGCGGCGTCCGTGGTCTTCTGGTGGCAGAAGACGAACGTGTCGCCGGCGTCGAGCCGCTCGCGGGCGAGCGCGATGCGTCGGCGCAGGTCGCCGACCGGGTCGTCGGTCTCCGGCGCGTCGACGGGCTCCAGGCCGAGCGACATCCCGAGGCCGCGCAGGAACGCCGACTCGGCCGCGAACGCTCCGGTGACACCGTGCCGCTCGAGGAAGGTCGGCACCGCCCGCGGCCGGCCGAACCATTTGAGCGTGATCACGGCGAAGCGCTCGCCGTCGAGCCGACGCATCACCTCTCGCGTCCACGCCTCGCAGGCGCGCGCGGTCCGCTCGGCCTCCGCGACGAGCGGCAGCGGCCGCAGCAGCGGATGCCGCGCGCGGAAGAAGGCGTCGGTATCGGTGACGCGCTCGTCGGCGCCGCCCGCGATGCGCAGCACGGCCTCGCCGCGCCAGACGTGCGCGAGTGAGAAGGCCAGCCCGTCGACCTCGATCCCGTCGCAGCGCTCGACGAGGCGCTGCGCCTCCTCGGCGTCGCGCTCGGGATCGGGCCGCCCCGTCAGCCACCACCCGTCCTCCCGCCGCTCGACGGGCCGCAGGGCCGCGTAGGCGAAGACGTGCTCTTCGCTCACCTCCTGGCCGCGGCCGAGCGCCTCGAACACGGCCCGTCCGGGGAACTCGTCCGGCCGGTAGCCGAGCAACGACCAGTGCGCGACCTCGCTCGACGGCGCGCGCCCCGGGCCGACCGCGTAGAAGAGGCCGCACGAGCTGCGGGCCGCCAGCGCGTCGAGGTTCGGCGTCTCGGCGGCCTCGTTGCCGGTGCGCCCGCCGAGCACCTCGTGTGCGCGGTCGCCGAGGCCGTCGAGCAGGAAGACGACGATGGGATACACAGCGGCGCGGAGGCTATCCCGCGCCGCCGTGTCGGGTCCGCTACTTGCGTGTGTAGGTGACGGTCCGGCTGTAGCCGTCGAGGTAGCCGGCGCCCACCTGGTTGTACGACATGAAGATCCGCAGCTGGTACCGGCCGCGGGAGAGCCCGAGGCGGAAGTACGAGTGCGAGGCGTGGCCGAGGATGATGCCCTTGATCTTCACCCACTGGTGGAAACGCGTGAACTTCTGCAGGTACACCTTCCTGCCCTGCAGCGAGCGGTCGGACTTGACGACTACGGAGCCGAAGCGCTTGTTGGTCGAGAACATGATCGTCGGCCGCAGCTGCACCCCGACCTGCTGGCTCACCAGGTTCTTCCAGTGGGCCGTGTAGTAGGTCAGCAGCGTCGGCTTGACGGGATACGCCCAGACGCCGTTTGTCGTCGTGAGCACGTCGGCGAGCTTCACCGGCGAGACCTGCCCGTACGGCTGGCCGTAGATGCTGACGGTCTCGCCCGCCTTCTGGCTGGAGACCGTGCCCGAGAGCGAGGTCGTCTGGCCGTAGGTGATCAGAGGAGCCGTCGCGCCGATCGTGACCGCCGGCGGCGGCCCGGTCACGACGATCCTCCCCGTCAGCGCCGGATGGAGAGCGTCGTGGTACCTGAACGTCCCGGCCGTGTTGAACGTGTGCGTGTAGCTCTTGCCCGGCGCGATCGTGGCGGACGCGAAGCTGCCGTTGTTCGCGATCACCTGGTGGTTCTTGGTGTCCGCGTTCGTCCACTTGATCGCGTCGCCGGTCGCGATCGTGCGACTGGTCGGCGAGAACGTCGTGGCCTTGATCGTGACGGTCTTGGTTGCCTGCGACGCCGGCTGCGACGCGCCCGTGACGACGAGGGCCAGAGCGGCGACGGCGGCGAGAACAGCGGTGCGCATGAGGGAACCCCCTGGTTGCGGCTTCTGTGCCATTGAAACGCACCCGCAGCCCAAAGGTTCTGCGGCCTTACAGACCTTTTCGCGCCGCCTTACACGGCGCTTACACGGGCACGCGCTCGAGCCCGTTGATCACGGCGGCGACGCCCGGCGGGACGAGCTGCTCCCAGTCGCGGCCGTCCCGGATCGCCGCGCGGACGTCGGCGCCGGAGAGCTCCTTCTCCGAGCCCTCGTCGAGGACGACCACCTCGAAGCCGGCGGCGCGCAGGCGGTCGAGCTTCGTCCCGCCCCAGTCGGAGAACAGCCGGATGTACTGCACGACGTCGCGGGGCACGTACGCCTCCCACAGCTCGGGCGTGTTCACGGGGAACGGGATCACGTGCAGGCGCTCGCCCGCGATGCCCGCGTCGGCTGCCGCTGCCTTCACCATCAGCATCCGCTCGACGTACGTGTACGGGTTCGACTCCGGCAGGTGGCGGAGCGGGTCGGATGCCTCCGGCCTCACGTGCGTGGGGTCGGGGTTCGTGATCCCGACGAAGACCTCGTCGGAACGGTCGGCCGCGCCCTTCAGGTACTCGAGGTGGCCCAGATGGAACGGCTGGAACCGCCCGTGGATCATCCCCCGCATCACTCGACGACGACCCCGGTGCCCTCCTCGACGCGGCCGACGCGGCGGATGAAGAGCTTGCGCGACTCGAACTCCGCCTCGAGCGCGGGCGCGCGCTCGGCTGCGATCGAGACGAGCAGGCCGCCCGCGGTCTGCGGGTCGAAGCCGAGCGCGACCATGGTCTCCGGCACCTCGCCTTCGAGCGAGACGTGCCGCGCCGCGAAGTCACGGTTGCGTGGGTCGCCGCTCGTCCGCACGCCCTGCCTGGCGGCGTCGAGCGCGCCGTCGATCGCCGGGAAGCGCTCGGACTCGAGCCGGATCCGGACGCCGCTCCGCTCGGCGACCTCGTGCGCGTGGCCGAAGAGGCCGAAGCCGGTGACGTCGGTGACGGCGCTCGGTTCGAGCACGCGCAGCACCTCGGCGGACTCGTTGTTCAGCGTCCGCATCCAGCGGATCGTCCGCTCCAGCTGCTGCGACCCCGCGTGCCCGCGCTTGTAGCCGCTCATGATCAGGCCCGTGCCGAGCGGCTTCGTCAGGAAGAGCGCGTCGCCCGGGCGGGCCCCGTTCTTCGGCCAGATCGCCTCCGGATGCACGGTGCCGACGACCGCGAGGCCGTACTTCGGCTCCGCGTCGCGGATCGTGTGGCCGCCCGCGAGCAGGCCGCCTGCGGCGCGAACCTGCGCATCGGCCGCCGCGAAGATCTCGGCGAGCATCTCGATCGGAAGCTCCTCCGGGAAGGCGGCGATCGAGAGCGCCAGCAGCGGCGTGCCGCCCATCGCGAAGACGTCGTTCAGCGCGTTCGTCGCGGCGATCGCGCCGTAGTCGCCGGGGTCGTCGACGACGGGCGGGAAGAAGTCGAGCGTGAAGATCAGCGCCCGTTCGTCGTCGAGCCGGTAGACGGCGGCGTCGTCGGCCGGGGCGAGCCCGACGAGCAGGTCCTCCGCCTCTGCCGGCACGAAGCCCGCGAGCAGCTGCTCCAGCCGGGCGGCCGAGTACTTCGCGGCACAGCCGCCGCAGGACGCGAGGTCGGTCAGCTTGACGGTTCCGGTGTTCAGGTTCACGGCGGCGGTCCCCCCTGGAATCGGGTTTCGGGAAGCGTAGGGATCGTCTTGGCTTTCGTCCATCTACGAAACCCGGAACTGCGCTATTCCCCGAACAACCGACGGCGGCCGGGGGAGGCCGCCGTCGCTAGGGGAGAGGAGGAGCTTGGTTCTCTCCGCGTCATTCGTGCCGATCGCCACCACTCCTCGTCAGGGAACGCGGGTAGCGGACGTGCCCCGACCGAGAGTCGGACGCGCCGGCGGTGACGGCGATGCTCGGCCCCGGGACGTCCAGGATCGAGCCGAGCGTCACGCCCGATGCGGCGCGCGAGTCACCGCAACCTGCGGTGAGCGCCGCTGCCAGGCGAGGACAGCGAGAGCCCGGCCGTGGCGGGCGAGTCTAGCTGGGCGTGGCTGAGTCGAGGTCGCTCGAGCAGGAGCGCGGACGACGCGTGCCGCTGAGCGTTCGGAGCCCTACGGAACCCCGCTCCGAACGCAGGCCTATTGGCCTAGTGGCCGTCGAACCACGTG
>DATIER010000309.1:0-7798 GCA_035455605.1 Gaiellaceae bacterium | reverse complement strand
GCCGCGAACGACCTCGAGAAGGTGACGTCGATCGCGAAGCAGATGATCATGCGCTACGGCATGAGCGAGAAGCTCGGCCCGCGCGTGCTCGGCCGGAACCACGACATGCCCTTCCTCGGCCGCGAGATGGGCGCCGAGCCCGACTACTCCGAGGAGATCGCGCGCGAGATCGACGACGAGATCCGGCGCGTGATCGAGGAGGCGCACGAGCTGGCGGTGACGACGCTGAAGACGCACATGGAGGAGCTGCACCGGATCTCGGGCCTGCTGATCGAGCGCGAGACGATCGACAAGGACCAGTTCGAGCGGCTGCTCGCCGGCGAGGACGAGTCGACGGTGTTCCCGGACGAGTCGCCGCAGACGCCGCAGACGCCGCCGACCGAGGAACGCCGCAAGCGCCCGCAGCCGAAGCCGATCCCGAGGCCGTTCCCGGGCGCGACCATGCAGCCGCCCCCAGAGGGCTCGACGACCTAGGGCACCATCTGCCGCGGTCAGGCGCGGCGTCTGACTCGTCGGCGCATCCGGGGACGCGCTCTTCCGGCTCGTTTCCGTCGCCTGCAGTTGGCACGGACGTGCCCCAGGGGCACGTCTCGTTCAGACGGTGCCGGCGGCGACGCCGGCTTGCCAGCTCGCCCACAGGCGGGCGTAGCGCTCGCCCTGGGCGACGAGCTCGTCGTGGGAGGCGGTCTCGACGACGCGGCCGCGGTCCATCACCACCACGCGGTCGGCGCGCTCGGCAGTCGACAGCCGGTGGGCGATGATGATCACCGTGCGGCCCTCGGCCACCGCGGCCAGCGCCTGCTCGACGGCAGCCTCCGTCGCCGGGTCGAGGCTCGAGGTCGCCTCGTCGAGCACGATCACCGCCGGGTCGGCCAGCGCCACGCGCGCGATCCCGACGAGCTGCCGCTCGCCGGCGGAGAGCCGCACGCCACGCGTCTGCACGTCCGTCGCGAGCCCCTCGGCCAGCGACTCGAACCGCTCGAGCGCGCCGATCTGCTCCAGTGCGTGCCGCACCGCCTCGTCCGAGGCGCCGGGGTCGGCGAGCCGCACGTTGTCGGCGATCGTGCCGCTGAACAGGTGGCCCTCCTGCGGCAGCATCACGATGCGGTGCCGGAGCGAGTCGAGCGCGGCGTCACGCAGGTCGATCCCGCCGAGCGAGATCGAGCCCTCCTGCGGGTCGTACTGGCGCGTCAGCAGCTTGGCGAGCGTGGACTTCCCCGCGCCCGTGACACCCACGAGCGCGACGTGCTCGCCGGGCTCGAGCCGCAGCGAGACGTGCTTCACGACCGGCGTCTCCGAGGCGGCGTAGCCGAAGGTCACGTCGTCGAGCTCGAGCGGGCCGTCCGCCGGCAGCTCGACCGCGCCGGGTCGCTCGACGACCGCGTTCTCGGCCTGCAGCAGCCCGACCACCTTGCCGAGCGCCGCCAGCCCCTGCCGGAACTCGCCGAGCCACTCGCTGAAGCGGGCGATCGGATCGAACAGCTGCACCAGGTACAGCACGTAGGCGGCGATCGTGCCCTGCGAGATCGAGCCGTTCTCGTACATCGAGGCCGCGACGAGCAGGACGCCGATCAGCGCGACCGTCTGCGCGAGCGGGATCATCGTGAAGAGGCGGATGTTCACGTACGACGCGCGCCGCCACGCGCCGATCTGGGCGCGGCTGCGCGGCTTGTAGGCGTCCATCGTCCGGCGCTCGCGGCGGAACGCCTGCACGACGCGCACGCCGGTGAGCCCTTCCTGGAGTGACGTCAGCGTCTCGGCGACGCGGTCGCGGATCGCGTGGTAGGCGCGGCCCGCGCTGTGGTGGAACGCCCAGCTCGAGGCGATCAGCACCGGCAGCGCGACGAGCGAGACGGCCGCCAGCTTCGGCGAGAGGATGACGAGCACGACGACCGTCAGCGCGATCTGGAGCCCGCTGCCGACGACCTCGACGAGCGCCTCGCGCAGGAACTCGTCCAGCGCCTGGACGTCCGAGGTGAGCCGCGAGACGAGCACGCCCGTGCGCTCCTGCTCGAAGAAGCCGAGCGGCAGCGCCTGCAGCTTCGTGAAGGCGGCGCCGCGCAGCCGGTCGAGGAAGCGCTCGCTCGCGGTCGCGGCCAGCAGCGTCTGCGCGCGCACGACGAACGGCTTGATCAGCGCGAGCACGAGGATCGCCAGCGCCGCCACGTCGATCGGGTGCAGCTCGTGCTCGTTCACGCCGTTGTCGATCGCGTAACGGACGAGCGCCGGCCCGGCGAGCGTGATCAGCGTCGAGAGGATGACGGCGACGGCGGCGCCGACGTACAGACGCTGCACCTCGCGCGTCAGCGGCCGCGTGACGCGCCAGACCTCGCGGCTCGTCGCCCGCTCCATCATCGTGTCCGATCCTCTCGGCCGACGCATCGACCGGTCGTTTCAGACGGCTGCGTGGGCGAAGCCCACGCAGCCTGACGGCGGCGTCGCAAGCGCCGCCTCACGCGGCCTGCTCCAGCGCGAGCAGCGCGCGGTAGCGCGGCGAGCGCGAGATCAGCTCGCCGTGTGTGCCCTGCTCGACGATCCGGCCGCCCTCGAGCACCGCGACCCGGTCGGCGAGCGCGATCGTGGCCGGCCGGTGCGCTATCACGAGCGTCGTGCGGTCGCGCATCACCTCGCCGAGCGCGGCGCGGATCTCGTGTTCCTTCGTCGCGTCGACGGCCGAGGTGGCGTCGTCGAGGACGAGCACGGCCGGGTCGGCGAGGATCGCGCGCGCGATCGCGACGCGCTGGCGCTGGCCGCCGGAGAGCGAGAAGCCGCGCTCGCCGAGGACGGTGTCGAAGCCGTCCGGCAGGTCGTCCACGAACGCAGCGCCGGCCAGCTCGGCGGCGCGCTGCACCTCCTCGTCTCCGGCCTCCGGCCGCCCGAGGCGGATGTTCTCGCGCACGCTCTCGCTGAACAGGAACGTCTCCTCGAAGACGAGCGCGACCGCGCGGCGCACGTCCGCGAGCCGGAGCTCCCGCAGCTCGTGGCCGTCGAGCAGGACGCGCCCTCCGTCCGGGTCGTACAGGCGCGCGAGCAGGCCGGCGACGGTGCTCTTGCCCGAGCCGGTGGCGCCGACGAGCGCGAGCGACTCGCCCGGCGCCACGTGCAGGTCGAGGCCGTCGAGCACGGGGCGGCCGTCCTCGTGCCCGAAGCGGACGCCCTCGAGCCGGACGTCGCCGCGGACCGGCCGCTCGAGCTCCTGCGGGTGACGCGGCTCGCGCAGCGCCGGCTCCGCCTCCAGCACCTCCGTGATCCGGCCGCTCGCGGCGAGCGCCTTCTGGACCGTCGTGACGCGCTGGCCGAGGATCCGCAGCGGCCAGACGAGCATCACGACGTAGGCGCTGAAGGCGACGAACGAGCCGACCGTCAGCGACCCGTCGATCACGCGCCGGCCGCCGAAGAAGAGCACGGCCGCGATCCCGAGCAGCGGCAGCATCTCCAGCACCGGCAGGAAGACCGCGTCGAGGCGGGCGAGCGCGAGCGCGCGGTCCATGATCTCGGACGAGCGCGAGCCGAAGCGGCCGACCAGCGCGTCGCCGGCGCCGAGGCCCTTGACGACGCGGACTCCGCTGACCGTCTCCTCGACGAGCGTCGACGCCTCGGCCCACGCCTCCTGCAGCTCGCGGGTGCCGCGGTCGTAGCGGCGCGAGTAGAGCCACGCGCCGACGGTGACGAACGGGACCGGGATCAGCACGATCAGGGCGAGCTGCCAGTCGAGCAGGAGCATCACGATCGCGACCGCTACGACGGTCAGCACGTAGCCGATCGTGTGGCCGATCGCGTCCATCATCCGCGCCACGTGCAGCGAGTCCGACGAGGCGCGGCTCAGCAGCTCGCCGGGGCCGACGCGGTCGTGGTACGAGGCGTCGAGCCGCAACGCGTGGGCGAAGATCGCGTCGCGGACGCGGGCGTCGGAATTGGCGCGGTTGCGGATCGCGTAGAGGTGGCGGAAGCCGCCGGCCACGACCTCGAGCAGGCCGACCCCGAGCAGCACGAGCAGCCAGACGTAGAGCGCCTCGTGGTCGCGCGTGACGATGCCGTGGTCGATCGCGTACTTGACCACGAGCGGCGCGGCCACGGCGCCCGTCTGCCAGAGCAGGCCGGAGAGGACGGCGCCGGTGACGCCGTAGGCCTGCGAGCGGACGATCGTGCGCACGAAGCGCCACGCCGCGACGCGACGTTCCTCTGGAACCCCCACGGCCCTAACCTACCCAGGCATGGGACCTCCGATCGAGCAGCGCTTCCCGCGGCCGTCGGTGATGGGCGTTGTCAACGTGACGCCGGACTCGTTCTCGGATGCCGGCGTGAACCTCGACCCGGTCGCCGCCGCGGCGAGCGCCCGCCGGATGCTCGCGGACGGCGCGGCGATCGTCGACGTGGGCGGCGAGTCGACCCGGCCAGGCTCGGAGGGGGTGCGCGCCGAGGACGAGCTGCGGCGGGTCGAGCCCGTGCTGGAGCGCCTGCAGGGGCGGCCCGTCTCGATCGACACCTCGAAGGCGGCCGTCGCCCGCCGTGCGCTCGAGCTCGGCGCGGAGCTCGTGAACGACGTCACCGCGTTGCGCGGCGACCCGGGGATGGCCGGGGTCGTGGCGGAGAGCGGCGCCTACCTGTGCCTGATGCACATGCTCGGCCGGCCGCGCACGATGCAGGTCGACCCGCGCTACGACGACGTCGTCTCGGAGGTCAAGGCGTTCCTCGAGGAGCGGCTCGGGGCCGCGGTCGCAGCGGGCGTGGCCGAGGAGCGAATCTGCCTCGACCCCGGGATCGGGTTCGGCAAGACGGTCGAGCACAACTTCGAGCTGGTGCGCCGGCTGCCGGAGCTGACGGCGCTCGGCCGGCCGCTCGTGATCGGCTTCTCGCGCAAGAGCTCGCTCGGCAGGCTGCTCGGCGACCCCGAGGCCACGACGGGCTCGGTCGCGGCAAGCGTCGGCGCGGCGGTCGCCGCGTACGAGCGCGGCGCGACGATCCTGCGCGTCCACGACGTCCGCGAGCACGTCGAGGCGCTGACGGCCGCCCGGGCGGCGCTCGCGTGACCGTCCTCGTCGAGATCGTGGGGCTGCAGCTCGAGGGCCGCCACGGTGCGCTCGAGGCGGAGCGCGAGGTGCTCCAGCCGTTCCTCTACGACGTCACGCTGGAGGTCGACGAGCCTGCCGCGGACACGCTCGCGTACACGGTCGACTACCGCGAGGTCGTCTCGCTGATCCGCGAGGTCTCGCGCAGCCGCCAGTTCCAGCTGCTGGAGGCGCTCGCGGGAACGCTGGCCGACGAGCTGCTCGGACGGTTCCCGGTCCTCGCCGCGACCGTGCGCGTGCGCAAGCCGCACGTGGAGCTCGGGCTGCCGGTGGAGTACGCCGCCGCTACCGTGCGGCGGGAGCGACGCTGAGCGTGTAGCTCGCCTGCACGCCCGTCTTCGGCAGGAAGACGTCGGCGTAGACGAACTGCCCGGCGCCGCGGCTCCGCAGCGTCACGCGCTCGAACCGCGCGCCGGCGTGCGCCGAGGTTGCGAGCAGGTCGCGCTTCGCGGCGGCGCCACGCTCGAAGACGGTCGTCGTCTGCCTGCCCCAGAGCTCGAGCTGGACGTTCGCGCTCGGCCTGACCGTGACGACGATCTTGCCCTTCGCCGGGAGCCACAGGCGGTAGACGTCCTCCGGATCCTCGCGACGCTCGAGCGACGCCTTGAGCACCGCGCGCGGCCGGTTCTGCGCGGTCAACGGCGTCTTCCCGGCGCGGGTGAGGCCGTTCGGGCGCACGAGGTAGACGTCCTCGTTCGGCTCCTGCGGGTCGGTCGCCGGCGCCTTCCGGGTGAGCGCGGCGGGGACGTTCAGGATCCCGTAGCCGGTGTCCGCGTCCCAGCCCCGCTTGCCGACGTCGTGGGCGGAGCGGCGCATGATCTCGAAGAGCTGCGTGTTCGTCAGCGTCGGGCGCGACGTCCAGACCGCTGCCGCGGCCCCCGAGACGAGCGGCGCGGAGAAGCTCGTGCCGTCGACTTGCGCGTAGCCGGTCAGCTCGAAGCTCGTCGGGATCGCCGCCTCGATGTCCTGTCCCGGGGCGGCCAGGTCCATTGCCTGCGACGCGCTCGAGAACGAGGTCACGCGGTCGGCCTCGTCGGTCGCGCCGACCGTCAGCACGTGCGCGAAGCTCGCCGGGTAGGAGGGCGAGCTGCCGGCCTCGCGGTCGTTCCCGGCCGAGGCTACGACGAGGTTGCCCGCCGCGAAGGCGGCGAGGATCGCGTGCTCCTCGATCGGGATCCGGTCGAAGCCGCCGAGGCTGAGGTTGATCACGCCCGGCCCGTGCTTGACCGCCGCGTTGAGCCCGGCGATCTCGTCGCCGACGGTCAGCCCGCCGTCGGGGCTCGCGTCCCAGAGCTGGAGCTTGGCCTGCGGATAGATCCCGACGATGCCCTTCGCGTTGATCGGGGCGCCGACCACCGAGGCGGTCGCCGTGCCGTGCAGCTCCTCCTGGTTCGCGCTGAACGTCTGGTGGTTCAGCGCGATCGTGTTCGGGCGGCCGGCGAACTCCTCGTGCGAGAGGTCGACCCCGGAGTCGATCATGGTCACCGGGAAGCCCGGCCCGGGCGCGACCCAGTCGGCGATGCCGATGTGCGACGGCCACCACTCGCTCGTCGAGAGCGGGTCCGTGAACTGGCCGAAGAAGCCGCTCGCGCCGCGCGGGCTCGTCCCGATCGGCAGGTCGGGCGAGACCGAGCGGACGAGGCCGCGGCGCTCGAGGCCGGGCAGGAGCTTCACCGCGCTCCAGCTCGGCAGGCGCCAGAGGTCGAGCTGCGCGTCCAGCCGCTGGCCGCCCACGCGCCGGAGCTGCGGAACCGCCTGCGCGGCGCGGTCGTGGTCGAGCTCGACGAGCGTCCGCGGGTAGGCCTGGAGCCGCTCGAAGGAGCGCGTGCCCGCGACGAGCGGCGAGCCCTGGTGCCTGAGGAGCGCCGCCGACGCGGCCGGCGTGCAGCAGAGGGCGACGAGGCCGGTAAGGACGAAGCGGCGCACGCAGCAGGACACGGTAGCGCCGAAGCCGGGCGCATGTCGGACAATCGCGGCCATGACGCGAAGCTTCGTCGGCCTGGGCGCGAACCTCCATGACCCACGCGGGTACATCGAGCGCGCGCTCGACCTGCTCGCGGCGGAGGAGGGGATCCAGGTGGTGGCGGTCTCGTCGCTGCGCGAGACCGAGCCGGTCGGGTACGCCGACCAGCCGTCGTTCCTGAACGGCGCGGCGGAGCTGCGGACGACCCTTTCCGCGCGCGAGCTGCTGGAGCGGCTGCTCGCGATCGAGCGGGCGCTGGGGCGCGTCCGCGGCGGCGGCCCGCGCTTCGGCCCGCGCGTGATCGACCTCGACCTGCTCCTCCACGGCGACGAGCTCGTCGACGAGCCGGGGCTGCAGGTGCCGCATCCGCGGCTGCACGAACGGCGCTTCGCGCTCGAGCCTCTGGCGGAGCTGGATCCGGCCCTGGAGATCCCCGGGCGGGGGCCGGTCCAGGCCTTGTTGGCAGGGCTATGATGGTGCGCATGTCGCACCTCGACGAGCTCGACGAGTTCGAGGCCGAGCTCGAGCTCGCACTGAAGAAGGAGTACTCGGCGGTCTTCGCGCTGTTCCGCTACTGCGTCCTCACGCAGGACGCGACGTACCTCTGCAACAAGCTCGACCTGCAGTACGTCCCGCAGCCGAGCTACCCGTTCTTCCAGCTGAAGATGGAGGACGTGTGGGTCTGGGACAAGAACCGCCCGACCCGGATCATCCCACGCGCCGAGGTCTACACCTCGAGCGACGTGACCGTCGAGGAGCTGCGCGG
>DATIER010000308.1:0-13619 GCA_035455605.1 Gaiellaceae bacterium | reverse complement strand
TGCACCGGCGGCGTCTTCATGCAGAACCTCGACACGACGATGGGCGTCTCGCGCTACCTGAGCGCGAAGAACCCGCTCTACCCGTGCACGATCGTCGCCGGGCGCGACAAGGTCTACTGCTACCTGATGGTCACCTCGCGGATCAACACGCTCGACGGGTTCGACTGGCGGAGGACGGCCGCATGGTGCCGCAGGAGCGAGCGGGGCTGGGTCGAGACGTGCTTCGAGTCGTACGGCCGCGACGCCTCCGGCGCGTCGGAGTACCGGCCGGCGAAGACGGTCGCGCTCTGCGAGCAGGCCGGGCCAAACGCGGGCGACTGCATCTACGGCGCGGCGCGGGACTACGGCAACAACTACGCCGGCAGCCGGACCGCGACGCGTCTCTGCGCGGCATCGCCGGCACGCTTCCGCGGCCGCTGCTACGAGGGCATCGGGACGATTCTCGGCTCGCTGCACCGCTACGGCACGGGGCGGCGGGCGGCATGCGACGCGGTCACGCCGCGGGCCTACCGGCGCGACTGCTATCGCGGCGCGGCCGTGACCTAGTGCTGAGCGACCTGGCCGCGCGGGCGTCGCTCTGGAACCGGCGCCGCAAGCTCTCGCTCTTCCTGGAGACGATCCGGCCGGGGCCGGAGACGCGGGTCGTCGACGTTGGCGTCGGCGACACGCCGTTCGGGACCGAGCCCGGCGTGGCTGCGACGCACAACTTCTTCGAGGCGCTCTACCCGTGGCCGGAGCGGATCACCGCCGTCAGCGACGTGCCGCTGCCGAACTTCGCGCAGGCGTTCCCGTCGATCGCGACGGTCGTCGCGAGCGGCCTCCGCCTGCCGTTTCCGGACGACGCGTTCGACGTCGCCTTCTCGAACGCCGTGGTCGAGCACGTCGGCGGGCGCGAGCAGCAGCGGCGCTTCGTGGCCGAGCTCTGCCGCGTCGCGCCGCGGGTGTTCGTCTCGACGCCGAACCGCTGGTTCCCGCTCGAGACGCACACGCTCGTGCCGTTCGTCCACTGGCTGCCTCGCGATGCGGCGGACCGCGCGATGCACGCACTACGGCGCCGGAACTGGGAGCAGGTCGAGCTACTGAGCAAGCGGGAGCTGCTCACGCTCTTCCCGCCGAGCGTCGGCACGCGCGTCGTCGAGTCGCGCATCACGATCAGCGTCGCCGGCGAGCGTCGCTAGACCCCTGGGCCAGATTGCCCTTGTCTAGGGCCGCCTGCTCGACCGTCCTTCGGACGGCCTGCTGCGCGTCCTGGCTGATCCGAAGCCTACGCCTGCGGGATCCGGCGCTCGAGCGCGGAGGTGACCGCCTCGCGCACCGGCTCGAGCTCGATCCGGTCGAGCACGTCCTGGAAGAAGCCGCGCACGATCAGGCGCTCGGCCTCGGCGCGCGGCAGCCCTCGGGCCATCAGGTAGAAGAGCTGCTCGCGGTCGACGCGCCCCACGGTCGCGCCGTGGGTGCAGCGGACGTCGTTCGCAAGGATCTCGAGGCCGGGGATCGGCACCGCGTGCGTGGTCGGCGAGAGCATCAGGTTCCGGCACTCCTGGTAGGCGTTCGTCTTCTGCGCGTCGCGCTCGACGCGGATCATCCCGCGCCACACCGCGGTCGCCGTGTCGCGCAGCGCGCCCTTGAAGGCGAAGTCGGACTCCGTGTCCGGGGCGATGTGCTCCTGGAAGGTGTCGAAGTCGAGGTGCTGCTCGCCGTCGCCGAAGTACGCGCCCGTCACGCGCGAGGTGGCGCCGGGGCCGGCGAGGTCGTTCTGGATCCGCGTCTTCCCGCGCTTGGAGCCGAAGCCCCCGCTCACCCAGTCGAGCTCGGCGTCGCGCTCGACCCGCGCGTGGTGCGAGGCGAAGTGCCACGTCTCGCGCGAGAGGTTCTGCAGCGAGACGTACTCGAGCTTCGCGCCCTGCCGGACGAAGAGCTCGGCGACGCCGTTGAAGTAGCCGGGCAGCTCCGCGGAGCCCGACGAATACTCCTCGACGAGCGAGAAGCGCGCGCCCTCCTCCGCGACCACGAGCAGCCGCCAGAAGAGCGCCCCGTTCTCGATCGCGTTCACGACACGCACGAACAGCGGGCGCTCGAGCTCGAGCCCGGCCGGCACGTGGACGAGCAGGCCGTTCCGCCAGGCGGCGGCGTTATGGGCCGCGAACTTGTCGTCCTCCCAGCCGACGAGCGAGCCGAGCAGCTCGTGCGACTCCTCGAGCGGCTCGAAGCGGATCCCGTCCAGCGCGCGCGTGATCTCGATCCCCGTCTCGGTGACCACGGCCTCGGCCGCGACGTCCAGCTCGAGCATCGACGCCGGCGAGGCTGCAGGCGCGCCGCCGCCGGTGAAGGCCTCGGGATCGAACGCGCGCAGGTCGGTGAAGCGCCAGTGCTCCTCGGTCGTGTCCGGCACCGGCAGCGAGCGGTACCGCTCGAGCGCTTCAGCCCTGCTCATACGGCTTGTACCTCCGGTGCAGGATCAGCGCGTTCCCGTCGGGGTCGAGGAACACCGCCATGTTGCAGACGCCGGTGTCGCCGGCGCCGACGCACTCGGCGCCCTTTGCCACGAGCTCGGCCCTCGCGGCGTCGACGTCGGCCACGCGCACGGCGAAGCCGCCCACGTCGGGCTTGAACTCGAACCCCTCGCGCTCGGGCTCCCAGAACGTCACCGTCACCTGTCCGGCCCGCAGCTCCTCGGGGTTGTTCTCGTCGAGCGGCAGGCCGAGCACGTCGTGGTACCAGGCGAACGCGCGCTTCGTGTCGCGCGTCGGGACGTTGATGAAGTCGACGCGCTCGACGGCGAGCGCGTCAGCCAACCGACCCTTCCATCTGCAGCTGGATCAGCCGGTTCATCTCGACCGCGTACTCCAGCGGCAGCTCCTTGGTGATCGGCTCGACGAAGCCGCTCACGACCATGGCGGAGGCCTCCGCCTCCGAGAGCCCGCGCGACATCAGGTAGAAGAGCTGCTCCTCGCCGATCTTCGAGACCGTCGCCTCGTGCCCGATGTCGACGTTGTCCTCGTCGATCTTGATGTACGGGTACGTGTCCGAACGCGACGCCTCGTCCAGGATCAGCGCGTCGCAGACGACCTTCGAGCGGGAGCCGGTCGCACCCTTGGCCACCTCGAGCAGGCCGCGGTAGCCGGCGCGCCCGCCGTTCTTGGAGATCGACTTCGACGTGATCACCGACGACGTGTTCGGCGCGACGTGGACGGCCTTGCCGCCGGCGTCCTGATGCTGGCCCTCGCCGGCGAACGCGATCGACAGCACCTCGCCGTGCGCGCCCTCGCCCATCAGCCAGATCGCCGGGTACTTCATCGTCAGCTTCGAGCCGAGGTTCCCGTCGACCCACTCCATCGTCGCGTTCTCGTACGCGACGGCGCGCTTGGTGACGAGGTTGTAGACGTTGTTCGACCAGTTCTGGATCGTCGTGTAGCGGCAGCGCGCGCCGGGCTTGACGATGATCTCGACGACCGCGGAATGCAGCGAGTCGGAGGAGTAGATCGGCGCGGTGCAGCCCTCGACGTAGTGCACGTAGGCGCCCTCGTCGACGATGATCAGCGTCCGCTCGAACTGCCCCATGTTCTCGGCGTTGATGCGGAAGTAGGCCTGCAGCGGCATCTCGACCTTCACCCCCGGCGGCACGTAGATGAACGAGCCGCCGGACCAGACGGCCGAGTTGAGCGCCGCGAACTTGTTGTCGTTCTGCGGGATGATCGTGCCGAAGTACTGCTTGACGAGCTCCTCGTGCTCGCGCAGTCCGCTGTCCATGTCGAGGAAGATCACGCCCTGCTTGGTGAGGTCCTCCTGGAGCTTGTGGTAGACGACCTCGGACTCGTACTGGGCGCCGACGCCGGCGAGGTAGTTCTTCTCCGCCTCGGGGATGCCGAGCTTGTCCCAGGTGTCCTTGATCTCGGGCGGGAGGTCCTCCCAGGAGTTCGCCTGCTTCTCGGTCGGGCGGATGTAATAGAAGATGTTGTCGAAGTCGATCTCGGAGAGATCGCCGCCCCACTCGGGCATCGGGCGCGCTATGAAGTACTCGAGCGACTTGAGCCGGAACTTGCGCATCCACTCCGGCTCGTTCTTGTGCTCGGAGATCGCCGCGACGAGCTCCCCCGAGAGCCCGCGGCCCGACTTGAAGAAGTAGTCCTCGATCTCGTGGAAGCCGTACTTGTAATCGCTGCGGATCCCAGCGACGACTTCTGTCTCAGGCGTGGCTGCCATTGCTCCTTCCGTTTGCGCCGAATCCCTCGTAGCCCTCGGCCTCGAGCTTGTGCGCCAGCTCCGGGCCGCCTTCCTCCACGATACGCCCGTCCACGAAGACGTGCACGAAATCGGGCTGAACGTAGTTGAGGATGCGCTGGTAGTGCGTGATCACGAGCGCGCCGGTCTCCTCGCCGACGAGCTCGCGCACGCCGTTGGCGACCGTCTTGAGCGCGTCGATGTCGAGGCCGGAGTCGGTCTCGTCGAGCACCGCCATACGCGGTTTCAGCATCGCCATCTGCAGGATCTCGACCCGCTTCTTCTCGCCGCCGGAGAAGCCGTCGTTCAGGTAGCGCTGCGCCAGCTCACGCGGCACCTTCAGCTTCTCCATCGCGGCGAGCATGTCCTGGCGGAAGTCCTTGATCGAGACCGGGTCGTCCTCGCCGTCGTTGCGCGCCTTCCGGATCGCGTTGAGCGCGGAGCGCAGGAAGCTCGTCACGGTGACGCCGGGAACCGCGTGGGGGTACTGGAAGGCGAGGAAGAGGCCGCGCTGCGCGCGCTCGTCCGCCTGGAGCTCCGTCACGTCCTCGCCGTCGAAGAGGATCTGGCCGTCGGTGATCTCGTACGCCGGATGGCCCATCAGCGCGTACGCGAGCGTCGACTTGCCCGAGCCGTTCGGGCCCATGACCGCGTGGATCTCGTTCGTGTCCACGGCGAGGTCGACGCCCTTGACGATCTCGGTGCCGTCTTCGAGCGCGACGTGCAGGTTCTTCAGTTCGAGAAGTGCCATGTCCAAGCCATGCTAGCGACCGTCCTCAGCCCTTCGGGAGCAGGAGACGAAGCCGCGTCCAGATGGTGCTTCCGCGCGACCGGTCGTCGAAGCGACCATGCGCGCCGGGATCGCCGGGCAGCGTATCGAAGAGGATGTCCGGCGAGTCGACCGGCTTGCGCTCGCCGGTGTGCTGGCTCTTCCAGCCGTTGCGCCTGAGCACCCAGTCGCCGGCGCGCGGAGACAGCTTCTGGCCCCAGAGCAGCTTCTGCGCCCCCCAGGAGACGGGCAGCTCCCGGATCGGGTGCTCGGCGCAGTGCATGACGGCCTCCGCGTACGGCTCGGGCTGGTAGATCGGCGGCACCGGCTGCGGCTGGTAGCCGATCTTCTGGCGGTCGCGGTCGAACTGCGGCGTGTTGATCGCGCCGGGCAGGACGAGCGAGACGGCGACGCCGGAGCGTGCCTTCTGCTCCTCGACGCGCGCGGACTCGAAGAACGCGCGCAGGCCGGCCTTCGTCGAGCAGTACGCCGCCTGGAGCGGGATGCCACGGTACGCGAGCGCCGAGCTGACGTGCAGGAACGTGCCCTTCGAGTCGCGGAGGTGCGGCAGCGCGGCCCAGTAGCCGTAGACGACGCCGAAGAAGTTGACGTCCCAGACTCGGCGGAGCTCGTCCTCCTCGAGGCGCTCGGCCTCGGCGTACACGGTCACGATCGCGTTGGCGACGTAGGTGTCGATCCGGCCGAAGCGCTCGATCGCGGCCTCGACGCCGCGCTCCACGACCGCCCGATCGGTGATGTCGCCCGGAACGGCGAGCGCCTCCGAGCCCGCGCGCTCGATCTCGCCGACGCAGTTGTCGAGCGCCTCGGCGTTCCTGGCGGTGACGACGACCTTCGCGCCTCGCTCGCCGGCCATCCGCGCGATCGCCCGGCCGAGGCCGCTCGAGGCGCCGGTCACGACCATCACCTGCTCGCTCACCGGCTTCTTGGCCACACGGTGGCCATACCCGGACGAGAAGACGCTACGCTTTGACCATGATTCCCGAGGTCGGCATCACCGGGCTCATCGTGATCCTGATCGTGGCACTCCTGGTCTTCGGGCCGAAGCGGCTCCCGGAGATCGGCCGCTCGCTCGGGAAGGGCATGCGCGAGTTCAAGGACTCGATCTCCGGCAACTCGAACGACGAGAAGGCCGAGCTGCCGGCGCGCTCGACGGACGAAGCTCCGCCACCACCGTCGTCGACGTAGCCCGATGAGCGTGCTCCCGCGGCGCCTTCGCCACGGCGAGGAAGCCACGCTGGTCGAGCACCTCGGCGAGCTGCGTGCCCGACTGGTCATCACCATCGGCGCGCTGCTCGCGGGCTTCGTGGTCGCCTACGCGTTCCACGGCCGGATCCTCCACTGGCTGAACGAGCCGCTGCCGGCACACCTGCGCAAGCCGGTCACGTTCAGCCCGATCGAGCCGTTCGCGACCTCGATCATGGTCAGCCTCTGGGCCGGCTTCCTGCTCGCGCTGCCGGTCGTTCTCTGGCAGCTGTGGGCTTTCCTCGCGCCCGCGTTCGAGGAGCACCGCCAGCGCTCGATCGCCGTCGCCGTCGGCTTCGCGACCGTCCTGGCGCTCGGCGGCGTCGCCTTCGGCTACTTCGTGATCCTGTCGCCGGCGATCCACTTCCTGACGAACTACGACGACACGCACTACACGATCCTGATCCGCGCGCGCGACTACTACCGCTTCGTCAGCTTCGTGCTCCTCGGCGTCGCGCTGGCGTTCGAGGTGCCGGTCTTCGTGCTGGCCCTCGTGCGGCTGCGGATCCTGACGGCGGCGCAGCTGAGGCACACGTGGCGCTTCGGGATCTTCGTGATGACGGTGATCGGCGTGCTCCTGCCGGGCGTCGACCCCGTCTCGACGATCCTCTCGGTGATCCCGCTCGTCACGCTCTACGTCCTCTCGATCGGCCTCGCGACCTTCTTCGAGCCGCGCTGGCGAGCCTGAGCTACCCGAAGATCGAGCTGCACGTCCACCTCGAGGGGACGGTGCGGCCGAGGACGTTGCTCGAGATCGCGCGGCGCAACGACTACCCGCTGCCGGCCGAGACCGAGGAGGGGCTCGCGGAGCTGTACGACTTCCGCGACTTCGCGCACTTCATCGAGGTCTGGATCCTGACCACGAACGCGCTCCGCACGGCCGAGGACTTCCGCCAGGTGGTCGTCGACTACGCGGCGGAGGCGGCCTCGCACGGAGCGGTCTACCTCGAGGGCATCTTCTCGCCGGGCGAGCGCGTCCGCCGCGGCGTCGCCTGGGCCGAGATCTTCGAGGGGTACTGCGACGGGGCACAGGCGGCGCGCGAGCTGCACGGCGTCGAGGTGCGGCTGACGCCGGACATCGTCCGCGGCTTTCCGCTCGCCGAGGCCGAGGAGCTCGTCCGCTGGGCCGGCCGCTACCGGGACCGCGGCATCGTCGGCGTCGGGCTGGGCGGGCTCGAGGCCGAGTTCCCGCCCGAGCCGTATGCGCCGGCGTTCGAGCTCGCGCGGGAGCTGGGCCTCGCCTCGGTGCCGCACGCGGGCGAGGTCGCCGGGCCGCCGTCGGTGCGCGGCGCGCTGGAGGAGCTGCGCGCCGACCGCGTCCGCCACGGGATCCGGGCCGTCGAGGACCCCGGGCTGGTGCGGGAGCTCGTCGATCGGCACGTCGTGCTCGACGTCTGCCCGATCTCGAACGTGCGCACTCGCGTCGTCGCCTCGCTCGAGGAGCATCCGCTGCCGACGCTCGTCGCGGCCGGCGTCCGCTGCTCGATCTCGACCGACGATCCCGCGATGTTCGGCACCGACCTCGGGCGGGACTACGCCGCGGCCGCCGGGCTCGGCGTCGCTCCACGTGCGGCGTACGAGGCGGGGCTCGCCGGGGCGCTCTGCGACGAGGAGACCAAGAACAGGCTTCGCGCCGTCGGCGACTCCCACGACTGGCAGGTACCCTAGGTCGGCTTATGGCCCGAGGAGCCGCACAGGCGCAGCGCAAGCGCCGGCCCGAACCGCAGAAGCGCAAGAAGAACGCCGCCCCGTCGTGGGAAGAGCAGCTCTTCTTCTCGCGCCTGCGCCGGCACGCCAAGGTCGCGTACGTGTTCCTCGCGCTCGTGTTCGCCGCGGGCTTCGTCTTCCTCGGCGTCGGCTCGGGCT
Source organism: Gaiellaceae bacterium (assembly GCA_035455605.1). GTDB lineage: Bacteria > Actinomycetota > Thermoleophilia > Gaiellales > Gaiellaceae > AC-32. The sequence goes on along the minus strand of DATIER010000308.1, from coordinate 5,500 downwards.
CGAACGGCATCACCGATGCCCTGCAGAGCTTCTTCGGCAGATCGAGCGGCAGCTCGCTCAGCTCCCAGATCCACGACAAGCAGCAGGTCGTCGACCGTCACCCGAACAGCGTGAACGCGTACCTCGACCTCGCCGGCGTGCAGCAGGCCGACCAGCGGGAGGCGGACGCGCTCGCGACCCTGCGGAAGGCCCGCGCGATCGCGCCGAACAACGTCGACGTGCTCAACCGGATCGCGGCCATCTACGGCGCCCAGGCAGGCCGTGCGGGCGACGAGTACACCGCGGTGCTGGCGTCGGTGAGCCAGAACGCGGTCACGCCGCCCGGCCTCGACACGAGCTCGCCGATCGGGCAGGCGCTGTCGTCGGACCCGTACTCGCAGGCGCTGCAGGCGCAGCTCAGCCAGGCGTACACGAAGGTCACCGGCGCCTACGCGAAGGTCGCCGGCGTCTACAAGCAGGCCGCTCAGGTCGCGAAGGGCACGGCCGAGGAGCCGAACGCCCTGCTGCAGTGGGCGTCGGCGTCGCAGAACGCGAATGACCTCGGCGGCGCGATCACCGCCTACAAGCGCTTCCTCAAGGTCTCCCCGAACAACCCGAACGCGGCGACGGTCCGGCAAACGCTCGCGCAGCTCATCGCCTCCGCCGGGCAGACGCGCGGTTAGACTGCCGCCCGCAGAGGTAACGAGGCCGGGATGAACTTCGACATCAAGACCGAGCAGCTCTCCGACGACGCCTACGTGATCGCGCTCGCGGGCGAGGTCGACCTCTACACGGCGCCGGAGTTCAAGCAGCAGCTGCTCGAGGTGATCGGCAAGGGCGCCAAGAGCGTGATCGTCGACTTCTCGAACACGACGTTCATCGACTCGACGACGCTGGGCGTGCTCGTCGGCGGCGTCAAGCGGCTCCGCACGAACGACGGCCAGCTCTCGCTCGTCTGCAGCGACCGCAACATCACCAAGATCTTCGAGATCACGGGCCTCGACCGGGTCTTCACGATCCACGGCACGCGCGACGACGCCGTGGCGAGCCTCAATTCCGCGTAGTGCGGCGCCCCGCAGCGGCTCTGGCTCTGGCCCTGCTGACCGCGGCGCTCGCGGCCGGGTGCGGCACCGGCGGGATCGCCAAGGGCGGCGACCCGAGCCAGGGCAAGCAGCTCTTCCAGGCGAAGTGCGGCGGCTGTCACACGCTCGCCGACGCCGGCACGCACGGACAGACGGGACCGAACCTCGACGACGCCTTCGGCCCCGATCGGAAGCAGGGCTTCAAGCCGAACACGATCGAGCAGGTCGTCCGGGACCAGATCGAGCTCGCAGTGCCGCCGATGCCGCAGAACCTCGTCGAAGGCAAGGACGCCGACGCCGTCGCGGCCTACGTCGCCCAGGTCGCAGGCACGGGGGCGACGGCGGCGAAGACTTCGACCAACGGCAAGGACATCTTCACCGCCAACTGCGGCAGCTGTCACACGCTGAAAGACGCCGGCACGAGCGGCACCGTCGGCCCGAACCTCGACCAGCTGAAGCCGTCGCTCGAGCGCGCCCAGCGCCAGGTGATCAACGGCGGCGCCGTGATGCCCGCCTTCAAGGGCACGCTGACGCCGGCGCAGATCACCGCGGTCGCGAAGTACGTCTCCTCGGTCGCGGGGAAGGGCTAGCTAGGAGCTCGGCTCGCGGTCGAGGTCGACCACGACGTGGTGGATCGGGACCGCGAAGCGCTCGCGCGCGTTCTCGACCACGCCGCGCTCGAGCCAGTTCGAGCGGCCCTCGGGGTGGGTCGAGATGACGATCTCGTCGGCGCCGAACGTGCGCAACGCGTCCTCGATCGCCTGCAGCGGGTCGCCGTCGCCGACCTGACCGCGCGCGGTGACGCCGTTCGTCGCGAGCGCCGCCAGGCTGCGGTCGAGGCGATCCTGCGCGGCGTCGCGGGCGGCGTCCTCGTCGGAGGCGAGATGCCGCAGCGGTGAGTTCAGCGCCGGGCTGACGACCAGCACCCGCGAGTTGGCGTCCGAGGCGAGCTCCGTGATCCGCTCGAGCAGCTGCGTGCCCCCGACGGTCTCGTTGGCGACGACGAGGATCCGGCGCTCGTCGTCCGGTCCGTGCGGCACCGCGACCATCTCGACGTGCCGCGGCTCCCGCGCGCGGGCCTGCCACCACCAGACGGCGACGGCGATCGTGAGCAGCACGAAGACCACCAGCCCCGCCCACTCGTTGATCACGCCCGCGATCGCGATCGCCGCGAAATACACCACCGCCCCGAGCAGGAACCGGAACGCCTCGCCCTCGGAGCGCAGGGGGTTGGGCATCCGCTAGAGGATGTAGACGGTCGTGTAGACGACGATCCACATCACGTCGACGAAGTGCCAGTAGATGCCGGGGATCTCCACCCCGTGGTGCGATTCCGCGGAGTAGTGGCCGCGAAACGCGCGGATCGTGGCGGCGGCGAGGAGGGTCAGGCCGACGAAGACGTGGGCGCCGTGCAGGCCCGTGAGCCCGAAGAAGACCGAGCCGAACGCGTTCGTGTGCGGCGTGAACCCGATCCGCGAGTACTCGAGGATCTGCGTCAGCAGGAACGCCAGCCCGAGCAGGAACGTCAGCACGAGCCCGCCCTTCAGGCCGGCGCGGTTGCCGCGCTTGATCGACTGGAGCGCCCAGTGCATCGTGAAGCTCGAGGTCACGAGGATGATCGTGTTCATCCCCGCGACGAAGACGGGCAGCTGGTAGGGCGGCGTCGGCCAGGCCGTGCCGGCGGCGACCCGCACGAAGAAGTAGACCGTGAAGAACGAGCCGAAGAGCATGATCTCCGACGCGATGAAGAGGAACATCCCGAGCGTCCGCGCGTCGACGCGCGAGCTCTGATGCGCGACGGGCGGATGCGCGGCGTGGTCGACGGTCGCCACTAGCTCACGGGCTCCGCGGCTTCGGGCTCGGCGGCCTCGGTCTCCTCGCGCGCGACCTCGACGTGCGTGACCGGCAGGTCGGTCTGCTTGCGCAGCCGGTTGATCAGGTCGCCGCGCAACCAGCTGGAGGTCTTCTCGCCCGGGAACGTCGAGACGATGATCTCGTCCACGCGCTCGTCCTGCGTCGCGTGCACGGCAGCCGTGAACGGGTCGGGGTGGGCGACCTGGCCGTGGACGTCGATGCCCTCGCCGCGCAGGATCGTCAGCGCCCGACGCAGGCGCCGCTCGGCCTCCGGATGCGCCGCGGCGGTGAGGTCGGTCTGCGGCGAGACGATCAGGAACGACACGCTCCCCTGCGCCGCCCGCTCGCGGATCGTCCGCAGCAGCGGCGCGCCGACGACGGTCTCGTTGGCGACGACGAGCACGTTCGCGTCGCCGCCGTCCTCGCGCTCGAGGTCGACGACCACGTGCTCGACCGGCAACCCGCCGGCGGCGGCGCGGATGCGGTCGACGACGTTGCGCCGCAGCCAGCCCGAGCGCTGCTGCGGGTGCGTCGAGACGACGATCTCGTCCGGCGGCGGCTCCAGCGTCGCGATCGCGTCGCGGGTCGCGGCCACCGGGTCGGTCTCGACGACGAGCCCGGCCGCGGGGATGCCGGCCGCGCGCAGGGCGCCGAGCGTGTGCTCGAGCCGACGCCCGGCGGCTGCGCGGCGCGTGTCCTCGTAGACGACGTAGCCCTCGCGCGGCTGGTTCACGGGCGTGATCACCGTGACCCGGACCCCGCCGTCCTTCCGCCGGCGCTCGACCGCCTCGATCAGGCTGCGGCCGGCGACGGTCTCGTTGGCGACGACGAGGACGTGCCGCTCGACGCCGGCCACTAGACCGGCACCTGCTCGTGCTCGCGCACACGCTCGCCGTTGAAGACGCCGTGGCGCGCGCCGGGCACGCCGTACTCGTACGGGGTGCCCACGACCTGCGGGATCTCGTCGAAGTTGAAGATCGGCGGCGGCGAACTGACCTGCCACTCGAGCGTCAGCGAGCGCCACGGGTTCGCCGGCGCGGTCTCGCCGAAGCGCCAGCTCTTGACCATGTTGTAGAGGAACACGACCGTCGAGGCCCCGAGCCCGAAGGACGCGATCGAGATGAACAGGTTCAGGTCGCCAAAGCGCGGCGCGTAGTCGGCGACGCGGCGCGGCATCCCCTGCAGCCCGAGCCAGTGCATCGGGAAGAAGGTCAGGTTGAAGCCGACGAACGTCAGCCAGAAGTGGAGCTTGCCGAGCCGCTCGTCGTACATCTTCCCGGTCATCTTCGGGAACCAGAAGTAGATCCCGGCGAAGATGGTGAAGAGCGAGCCGCCGAAGAGCACGTAGTGGATGTGCGCGACCACGAAGTACGTGTCCGAGGCGTGGATGTCGACGGGGACGGCCGCGAGGTAGATCCCCGAGAGGCCGCCGATCACGAACATCGAGACGAAGCCGAGCGCGAACAGCATCGGCGTGTAAAAGTGGATCCGCCCCTCCCATAAGGTCGCGAGCCAGGAGAAGACCTTGATGCCCGTGGGCACCGCGATCACCATCGACGTGACCATCATCGGGACGCGCAGCCACGGCGCCATGCCGGCCACGAACATGTGGTGCGCCCAGACCGAGAAGCCGAGGACGAGGATCGCCATCAGCGAGACGGCCATCAGGCGATAGCCGAAGATCGGCTTGCGCGCCATCACCGAGATCACCTCGGAGGCGATCCCGAAGCCGGGCAGCATCATGATGTAGACGGCCGGGTGCGAGTAGAACCAGAAGATGTGCTGGTACCCGAGCGGGTAGCCGCCGGCCTGGTACTCGAAGAACTTGGTGCCCATCACCCGGTCGAACAGGACGAAGAACTGGGAGCCGGCGATGAACGGCGTCGCGATCACGACGAGCAACGAGGTCGTGAAGTTCGCCCAGACGAGCAGCGGCATGCGCCAGAAGGTCATCCCGGGCGCGCGCATGGTGATGATCGTGACCAGGAAGTTGAGCGCGGTCATGATCGAGCTCGCGCCGGCCCACTGCACCGCCATCGAGAAGAAGGTGTTGCCGAGCGGCTGGTGGATCGAGAGCGTCGCGTAGTTCGTCCACCCGGCCGCGAACGGGCCGCCGGGAACGAGGAAGCTCGAGACCATCATGATCCCCGCGATCGGCAGCAGCCAGAACGAGAGCGCGTTCAGCCGCGGGAACGCCATGTCCGGCGCGCCCAGCATCAGCGGGATCACGTAGTTGCCGATGCCGGCGAACGCCGGGATCACGAACAGGAAGATCATCAGCGCCGCGTGCACCGAGAAGAGGCCGTTGAAGGTCTGGTTGTCGACGAACTGCATCCCAGGCTGCGCGAGCTCGGCGCGCATGAACATCGCGAGCAGGCCGCCGATGACGAAGACCACGATCGTCGTGACGAGGTACTGGATCCCGATCACCTTGTGGTCGGTGTTGATGCGGAAGTAGTCCTTCCAGGTGCGGGCCCCGTGGCCGGAGTGGTCCTCCGGCCGGGTCGGCGAGCCGGCCGCATAGCGCATCCAGTAGTCGAAGCCCCCGATTGCGGCGAGGAAGCCGAGCGGCACGGCGGTCAGCT
>DATIER010000307.1:0-7739 GCA_035455605.1 Gaiellaceae bacterium | reverse complement strand
CTGCGCGCCGGCGGTGACGGTCGGGTCGAGGTACGAGAGGTGGCAGTACGTCCACTCCTGGCCGTCGGCGGTGTCGAGCGTGAGGCCGATGCCGCAGCGCGGGTCGGGGTAGCTCCACGAGCGGACGACGGTCGCGTCCGCCAAGGCGTAGACGGGCGTGCCCTCCGGCGCGGCGATGTCGGCGGCCGGGTAGTCGTGATGATGGTGCGAGACCGACACGACCGACGGCCCGCCGCCGACGGGAAACACGTACTGGCCGTCGTAGGCGGGAGCGGCGAGCAGCGAGCCCGCGGCCGGTGCGAACGACGAGGCGAGCGAGCGGTCCTTCGCGAGCGAGAGGTCCTGCTGCGCCTGCTCGACCGCGGCCCGCAGGTTGCTCACGTGCGCTGCCGCGGCGGCTCGCCGGACGCCGAGCTGGGTCGCCCGCCGGTCGAGCGCGAGCTGATCCGAGAGGAGCTGCGACGACGCCTCGTGCCGCCGGAGCGCGTCCTCGCCGCTGCGCAGCGCGCGGAGGTCGCGCTCGGCGCGAAGCAGCTTCTGGTTCGCCCGGACGACCCTTGCGCGGGCCTGGTCGAGCGAGACCTGCATCCGGTCGAGGCTGAAGGTGACGTCGCCGCCGCCGTTGCCGAACAGCTGCGCGAGCTGCAGCACCTCGTCCACGTACCACTGGGCGTGGTTGTAGGAGAAGACGGCGCGCGAGATGTCGGTGGCGCCCCCGGAGGCCGCGAGGTAGCGGGCCGCCGCGGCGATGGCGTCCTCCGGGCTCCACGGGTCGGCGACGCCGTCGCCGTTCGCGTCGACGCCCCACCGCTCCCAGGTCGAGGGCATGAACTGCATCCAGCCGATCGCGCCCGCAGAGCTCGGGCCCATGTTCCGCCCGAAGTTCGACTCTACCTTGTTGATCGCCGCGAGCACCTGCCAGGGGACGCCGTAGAGCGCGCCGTCTCGCTGCCAGATCGCGAGCAGCTGGTCGTAGCTCCGCGTCTGCGGCGCGAGCGGCGGCACGAGCAGGTCGGGTGTCAGCAGCACCGAGCCCGGCACGTTCGGCGCCTCCGCGCTGGGCAGGAAGGCCGGCGAGGTCGCAGGGGCCGTCGGCACGATCCGGAAGACGTCCGCGCCGGCAGGAGCGGCGAGCGCGAGCGCCGCCAGGGCCGCAGCGAGCAGACGTTTCATCAGCCGTCCTGGCCGGCGATCCGCAGCCCGGGCATCGGTTGCTCGGCGGGCGGCGGGGGCTCCGGCTCCATCTCGGACACCGGGCGGTCGGTCTCGACGCCCGCGGCCTGGCGCTTCAGCGCCTGGTCCAGCGCGACGAGGAAGTCGTGCCGGTTGGTGGACGCGTTCGCGGCGGTCTCGCGGTCGACCTCGCCGGCGACGACGAGCTCGATCAACGCCTGGCTGAACGTCTGCATGTCGAAGAACTGCCCCTCGGCGATCGCGTCGGTGATCTCCTCGGCCCGGCGCTCGCGGATCAGGTCGGAGATGCGCGAGTTGTTCACCATCACCTCGACGGCCGCGACACGTCCGCCCTGCATCCGCGGCAGCAGCCGCTGGCTGATCACCCCGCGCAGGACGCCGGCGAGGATCGACCGGATCTGCTCCTGCTTCTCCGCCGGGAAGAACTCGATCATGCGGCCGATCGTCTCGCCGGCGTCGATCGTGTGGAGCGTCGAGAAGACGAGGTGGCCGGACTCGGCGGCCTTGAGCGCGGTCTCGGCGGTCTCGGAGTCGCGCAGCTCGCCGATCAGGATCACGTCAGGGTCCTGGCGCAGGACGCGGCGGATCGCGGCGAGGAACGACTCGGTGTCGAGGCCGACCTCGCGCTGGTTGACGATGCAGCCGTGGTCGGAGTGGAGGATCTCGATCGGGTCCTCGATCGTGACGATGTGCTGGCGCCGCGTGCGGTTGATGTGGTCGATCACGGCCGCGAGCGTCGTCGTCTTGCCGGACCCGGTGGCGCCGGTGACGAGCACGAGCCCGCGGTGCTCCTCGGCGAGGCGGCGGACGCCCTGCGGCAGCCGCAGCTGCTCGAAGCCGGGGACGTCCTTCGGGATCACGCGGAAGGCGAACGAGATCGAGCCGCGCTGGCGGTAGCCGTTGACGCGGAAGCGCGGCAGGCCGTCGGCCGTGTAGGCGATGTCGAGCTCGCCGGTCTCGTGGAAGTGCGAGAGCTTGGCGGGCGTCATGTCGGCGACGAGCCCGAGCGTCGCGTCGAGGTCACTGTCGTACAACGGGCGGTGGTCCGGGAGCAGGCCGAGCTGGCCGTCGCGCCGGAGCACCGGCGGCTGGCCGAGCTTGAGGTGGATGTCGCTCGCGCCGAGCTCCACGGCGCGGCCGAGTACCGCATTCAGGTCCACGGAGGGCAGATCGGCAGCGACCCGCCGTCGCTTGAGCGCGCGAACCCCGGTGTCAGACGCGTGCCCGGACCGTCACGAACGATCCACAGCCGGGCGCAGCCGGAACGTTGGCGCCGCGCGTCTCGGTGTCAGACACGGTGACGGAACCGTGACGTCAGGACCGGCGGCCGAGGACGTCGACCAGGCGCAACGGCGCGCGGACGAGGCCGGTCGCCTCGCCGGGGTGCGCCAGCTCGCCGCGCAGGAAGGCCGACGTGAAGCCCCACACCGGCGGCAGGCGCGCGACGCCGAACACGAGCCGCGGGAAGCGCTCGAGCGCGTGCTTCGCCTTCCACGAGGCCGCGAGCGTGCGACCGAGCTCGCGCTCGAGCGCCGGCTCGTAGCCGTCGAGGTCTCCCGACAGGGCCGCCTCCGACGCGAGCCGCGCGCTGACGAACGCCTCGTACATGCCGTCGCCCGAGAGCGGGTCGACGAGCGCTGCCGCGTCGCCAGCGAGCAGCACCCTCCCGGAGCGCGCCCGGGCGCCGCCGGAACGCATCGGCAGTCGGTACCCGCGCAGCGACTCGAGCTTGTCCGCAGGCAGCCCGTACCCCGAGCACGCACGGTCGAGGTGCTCGCGCAGCCGCGGCCCTTCCGACTCCCAGCCGCCGACACCGACGTTGACGTGGTCGCCCTTGGGAAAGACCCAGGCATAGCCGCCGGGCACGGTGCCGAGCTCGACGACCGCGCGGCCGCGGTAGTCCTCGCGCGCGTGAACATGCGCGACGTTCGCCTCCAGCGCCACACCGTGCGACCTCGCGCGGGTCAGGCCGAGCGCCCGCGCCGTCAGGCCGTTGACGCCGTCCGCGCCGATCGCGACCGGCGCCGAGGCGGCCGAGCCGTCGAAGCGCACGGTCACGCCCTCGTCGTCCTGCTCCAGCGCGGTCGCGCGCACCCCGTCGCGGAAGTCCGCCCCGGCCGCCGCCGCCTGCTCCGCGAGGAAGGCGTCGAGCCGCCGGCGCTGCGTCATCAGCACGATCGGCGACTCGCTGCGCCGCTCGAAGCGCCGCCGGTAGCGGAAGCCGAGCTGGAAGCGGTGCACCGTGTCCTCCACGACCGGCTCGACCGACACCGGGAGCTGCCGCACGGCCCGGTACGTGAGCCCGCCGCCGCACGGCTTGTCCCGCGGGAAGCGCTCGCGGTCGAGCAGCAGGACGCGCGCCCCTTCCTGCGCCAGCCGCAGCGCCGCGCTCGAGCCGGCCGGGCCGGCGCCGACGACGATTGCGTCGAACCGCTCCACGGGCTCCATCGTACGACCGGGGGAAGAACCGGCGCGGCGTGCGCGTCCGGTGATGGAGGACCAGGGAGGAATGGGCAATGACTGAGATCAAGATCGACGCGGACGGCCTAGCCGCGCGACTGCGCGGCGCCGTCGTCCAGCCGAGCGACCCCGGCTACGACGAGGCGCGCAAGCTCTACAACGCGATGATCGACCGGCGGCCGGCCCTGATCGCGCAAGTGGCGGACGTCGAGGACGTCGTCACCGCGGTGCGCTTCGGCCGCGAGCACGAGCTCGAGCTCGCGATCCGCGGCGGCGGCCACAACGGCGCCGGCCTCGCGAGCGTCGACGGCGGCCTCGCGATCGACCTGTCGGCGCTGAGCTCCGTCGACGTCGATCCCGACGCCCGTACCGTCACGATCGGCGGTGGCGCGCTGCTCGGGGACGTCGACGCGGCGACGGGCGCGCACGGCCTCGCCACGCCGGCCGGGATCATCTCGACCACCGGCGCCGGCGGCCTGATGCTCGGCGGCGGCGTCGGCTACCTGACGCGCCGCGCGGGCCTCTCGATCGACAACATCCTCGGCGCGCAGGTCGTGCTCGCCGACGGCAGCGTCGTCGAGGTCGACGAGGAGACGGAGCCCGACCTGTACTGGGCGATCCGCGGCGGCGGCGGGAACTTCGGCGTCGTCACGTCGATCCGTTCGCGGCTCCATCCCGTCGGAGACGTGGTCGCCGGGCCGATGTTCTGGGATCTCGACGCCGCCGGCGACATCCTCCGCTGGTACCGCGAGTTCATCCTCGCCGCGCCGGAGGAGCTCGGCGGCTTCTTCCTGTTCGCCAGCGTGCCCCCCGCGCCGCCCTTCCCGGAGGAGCTGCACCTGCGCAAGGTCGCCGCGGTGATCTGGTGCTGGACCGGGCCGCCCGAGCAGGCGGCGGAGGTGCTCGAGGACGCGCGCGCTCAGGACGGGCTCCTGCTCGACGGCGTCCAGCCGATGCCGCTGACGGCGCTGCAGAGCGCGTTCGACCCTGTCTACCCGCCCGGCGACCAGTGGTACTGGCGCGGCGACTTCGTGACGGAGATCCCGGATGCGGCGATCGAGGTGCACCGGCGGTTCGCGGAGGCGCTGCCGACGTGGAAGTCGACCATGCACCTCTACCCGATCGACGGCGCCGCGCACCGAGTCGGCCCGGCCGACACGCCGTGGGCGTACCGCGAGGCGAACTGGGCCTCGGTGATCGCCGGCGTCGACCCCGATCCGGCGAACGCGGAGGCGATCACGCGCTGGACGGTCGACTACTTCGACGCGCTGCACCCGTACACGGCCGGCGGCTCGTACGTCAACTTCCTCGGCGAGGGCGAGGAGCGCGTCCAGGCGACGTACCGCGAGAACTACGCGCGGCTGGCCGCGATCAAGGCGGAGTACGACCCGGAGAACGTCTTCCACGTCAACCAGAACATCCGGCCGGCCGCATAGCGTCGTAGGATCGCCACATGCCGAGATACCTGATCGTCCGCAAGTTCGACGTCACGCAAGAGGCGATGCCCCAGGTGGGGCGCAAGTCGCGCGTCACGATCGAGAACGAGTTCCCGGAGATCACCTGGGAGCACAGCCATGTGATCGTCGACGACGACGGCACCGTCCGCACCTACTGCGTCTACGCCGCGCCCGACGAGCAGGCGATCCTGGATCACTCGTCGAAGCTCGGGCAGCACGAGATCGAGTTGCTGAAGGTGATCGCCGGCGACGTCAGCCCGGCGGACTTCCCGGGCTAGCCGTCTACCCCTCGCCGAGGCCGAGCAGGCGTGCGTCGGTCACGTGGTATTCGGCCTGGAGCGCGACCGCGAGCTTCATGGTGACCTCACGGCGGAGGGCCATGTCGCCCTCGGGGACGAGCGCAAGCGCCTCGCGGTAGAGCGCGACCGCCTGCTCCTTCGCCCAGCCGCGCTCCGCCTGCTCGCCGGCGTTGACGAAGTGCTCGAGCGCGCGCTCGGGCTCGCCCGCGTCGCGCCAGTGCCGCGCCTTGGCCGTGGTCGCCTCGCCGACCTCGGACGTGACCTGCTCGAAGAAGCGTGCGACCTGGGCATGCCGCTCGCGGCGCCGCGCCCGGGGCAGCAGCTCGTAGGCCGCGTCGCGGATCAGCACGTGCGTGAACGAGTACTGCCGGTCGCCCTCGAAGCTCGAGACGGTGTCGCGCCGAACGAGGTCGCGGCGCTCGAGCGCGCCGAGCAGGTCCGACAGCTCCTGGCCGTCGCCCATCGCCTCGAGCGCGCCGCGCCAGAACGTCTTGCCGACGACCGCGGCGTCCAGCAGCAGCGTCCGCTCCTTCGCCGGCAGCGCGTCGAGCCGCGCCGCGAGCAGGCCGCGGATCGAGTTCGGCAGCGACGTCCGGGCGGCCCCGGCGGAGGTCTCCAGCATCGTCGCCGCCAGCTGCTCGATGAACAGCGGGTTCCCTTCCGCGTTCGCGGCGACCGCCTCGCTCGCGCCGTCCGCGAGCAGATGCTCGGCGAGGAGCCGCGAGTCCTCCTGCGAGAGCGGCTCGAGCGGCAGCGCGCTGTACGCGGCGAGACCGCCGCCCCACGCCGGCCGTGCGTCGAGCAGGTCGGGCCGGGCGAGCGCGAGCACCAGGATCGGCAGGTCGCGCAGCCGGCCCGCGAGCAGCTCGACCAGGTCGAGCAGGCTCGAGTCGGCCCAGTGCAGGTCCTCGAAGACGAGCATCGTCGGCCGGTCACGGGCGACGGCCTCGATGAAGACGCGCACGGAGAAGAAGAGCGTCTCGCGGTCGGAGACGGAGTGGTCGGGATCGAGTCCGAGCAGGATCGCGAGGTGCTGCGAGATCTCGTCGGCCGCGCCCACGCCGACGAGCGTCTCGACCTCCTCGCGCAGCTTGCGCAGGCCGACCTCCCGCGTGTCCGTCTCGAAGATGCCGCAGAGCTGCTTCACCTGCAGCGCGAACGCGAAGTACGCGCTGCTCTCCCGGTACGGCAGCGACCGGCCGCGGATCGTCCGGCCGCCGAGCTGCTCGACCGCGGCCGCGAACTCGCTCGCGAGACGCGACTTGCCCACGCCTGCCTGGCCGAACACCGTCACGAGGTGCGGCTTGCGCTCGGCCGCCGTGCGCTCCCAGATCCCGCGCAGCACCTCGAGCTCGCGCGTGCGCCCGACGAACGGCGCGCGACTGCTCCGGCGCTCGCCGACCGGCGTCGAGGCCTCGACCGCGAGCCACGCCTCGACCGCGTCCGCCTTGCCCTTCGCGACGACCGCCTCGAGCGGCTCGTAGACGATCGCGTCCCGCGTCAGCCGGTGCGTTTCCGCCCCGACGACGATCCCGTCGACCGGCGCCGCGTGCTGCAGGCGAGCCGCGGTGTTGACGACGTCACCCGCGACCATCGCCTCGCCGTGCTCGGGTCGCGCGTCGATGGTGACGAGCGCCTCGCCGGTGTTGACGGCGATCCGGAACTGCAGGTCGAGCGGTCGCAGCGCGTCGCGCACCGCGAGGGCCGCGCGCGTGGCCCGCTCGGCGTCGTCGCCGTACGCCGTCGGCGCCCCGAAGACGCCCATCACGGCGTCGCCGATGAACTTCTCGACGCGGCCGCCGAAGGACTCGATCTCGCGCCGCGCGCACTCGTGGTACGGGCCCAGGATCGCCTGCACGTCCTCGGGGTCGCGCTGGTCGGACTGCGCGGTGAAGCCGACGAGGTCGACGAAGATGACGCTGACCACGCGGCGCTCCTCGCGCGGGGTTGCAGCCGACAGCTCGCGGCCGCACGCAAGGCAGAACCGCGCGATCGACGGGTTCTCCTGGCCGCAGTTGACGCAGGCGTTCACGGACACAGCCTAGGGCGGAACTACGAAACTGCGAAGGGCGCGGGGCAGGCGGCGATCTTCGGGATCGCGAAGCGCGCGATCGTCCCGAACTGCGGCGCCGGCTTGCACGCCTGCGCGACGCCGGCATCGCACGCGACGGAGAGGAAGACGAAGGCGTCCTCGATCGTGAACCCGTGCTGGTCGACGAGCAGGCGGGCCGCCTCCTCCGAGACCAGCTTCAGCGCCTCGCCGAAGTCGTCGGCCGTCGCGTGCGGGAGCCAGCGGTCGGCGAGCTCGGTCACCGGCCACGTCGCCTGC
>DATIER010000306.1:0-11084 GCA_035455605.1 Gaiellaceae bacterium | reverse complement strand
GCGATCGAGCGCCTGAAGGACATGGGCGTCGAGCCCGGGCTGCTCGCGAGCTCGGTCAACTGCATCGTCGCCCAGCGGCTCGCGCGCCGGCTCTGCACCGACTGCCGCGAGGCGTACTGGCCGGAGGACGAGGAGCTCGAGTCGATCGGGCTGCTCGAACAGAAGGGCAACGTCTTCCTGCACCGTCCGAAGGGCTGCGCGCGCTGCAGCTCGACCGGCTTCCGCGGGCGCGTCGCGCTCTACGAGGTGCTGCCGGTGACGGCGGAGATCCGGAAGCTGATCGGCGCGCCGACCGACGAGATCCTGGCCGCCGCCCTTCGAGCCGGGATGACGACCCTGCGCCACGACGGCATCCGGCTCTGCCTCGAGGGCGTCTCGTCGCTGGACGAGATCCGCCGGGTCACCGGCGACCGGACCTAGTCCAGGTCGCGAATCCGCGAGGAGTACGCGGCCTCGCCGGGCCGCAGCGAGCTGGCGAGCTTGTAGTGGCCGTTCGCCTCGTGCTCACGCCCCTGCTTCTCGAGGCAGCGGCCGAGCGCGTAGTGGGCGTAGTCGTCGACCGGCGCGAGCTCGAGCATCTTGCGGAACTCCGACTCCGCCTCCTCGTAGCGGTGGATCCGGAAGTACGCGATTCCGAGCGCCTCGCGGATCGACGCCTTCTCGGGCTCACGGCGCTTCGCCTTCTCGAGCGCGACCGTCGCCTGCGCCGCGCGCCCCTTCTCGAGGTGCGCCCGGCCCTGCTGGAAGAGGTCGAAGGTGTCGCTCATCGCGCTGCTCCTAAGTGAAGCGAAACACGCGCGTCTCGCACGACGATCACGCCAGCCCGAGCGAGCGCAGCGAGAGCAGCCCGCGGACGCGCTCGCCGCGGCTCAGCTCCTTGCGCAGCGCCTTCCGCACGGCGCGCAGGTCGTGGCGCATCGCGCGCGCGGCCTCCCGTGCCCCCGTCTGCGGAGCGAAGCGCGCGGCCGTCGCGTGCAGGCCGAACGCCTGCGCCTCGACGCGGAACTCGTCCTCGACGAGCGCCGCCAGCTCGCGGAGGGTCGCGCTCGCCGGCACCTCGAGGCCCTGGTCGCGGAGGAAGTCCCGCAGCTCCTTGCGACATGCTCCCGCCAGCCGCCGCGGGTCGCTCGTGAGGAAGCGCGAGCCGCGGACGAGCAGCTTCGCCAGCGTCAGGACGACGAGCGCGCCGGCGACGCCGAAGAGCAGCAGGCGCAGGATTCCCCAGTCGTGGTGATGGTGTGACGCGAGCGCGACGCCGGGCTGCGCCGTGCCGAGCTCGGGCACGTCCGGCGACGTTCGGGCGGTGCCGAAGCCGAGCGTGTTCGCGAGCTTGTCCCCGAAGTGGTTCTGGCCGAAGCCCTCGGCTCCCGCGAGCACCGCGGCCGCGGCCCCGAGGTCGAAGGTCGACGACGAGGCCGAGTACGACCCGGAGAGGCCGCCGCGGCTCGGCGTCGGGTCGAACGGCACCCAGCCCCAGCCGCGGAACCACACCTCGACCCACATGTGCGCGTCGCGGTCGGAGACGACCCACTCGCCCTTGCCGGCGTCGTAGACCCCGCTCGTGAAGCCGACGGCGACGCGCGAGGGGATGCCGAGGTAGCGCAGCATCAGGGCCATCGCGCCGGCGAAGTGCTGGCAGTAGCCCCGCTTCGTGTGCGCGACGAAGTCCTCGAGCGGCGGCACCCCCGGGGGAGGCGGCGGCGGGTGCTGGTCGTACGTGAAGCCGCCGCCGTAGCGGAACCAGCGCTCTAGCGCGACGGCGGCCGCGTACGGGCTGCGTGCGCCGCCGGCGACCTGCTCCGCCTGCCGGTAGAGGCCCAGGAATGGCCGCAGCTGGCCCGCGCGCGCGAACCTGGTCATCAGGTACTCGACGTAGTCGGAGCGGTCGGGCCGGCCGAAGAGGCGCGGGTAGACGCGCGGCTGCACCTCGCGGTACTTGTCCTGCGGCGAGACGATCGGCCCGGAGTAGACGGGCTTCGAGGCGGCGAGTTGCCTCGGCGTCGGCGAGGGCTGGTAGCTCCAGACGTCGTAGCCGTCGCCGCGCGAGAGCGGCGCCTTGGCGAATGCGACGCCGGTCGGATCGAAGGTCAGGTCTCCGACGCCGTGGCCGCTCTCGAAGCGCACCGGCTCGCTGCCGCCGGGCAGCCGGACGTCGCGCAGGGCGGCGATCGTCACGTGCTGCTGTTCCCAGCCGTCCCGTTGCCGCTCCCGCGCCGGGATCAGCCCTTCCTCCCCGAGCGGCACCGGGGCGTCGCCGTACTCGGGGGCGACCTCCTCGTACCAGCGGCCGTTGTCGACCGTGTTCAGCACCGAGACGCGCCAGTAGTGCGCCTGCGCGCTCGCCTTGACGGTGAAGACGGTGGTCGGCTTGCCGCGGAACGTGAGGCCGGAGTAGCTCGAGTTCCAGACGTACGAGACGTCGATCGGCCGCGCGGGCTTCGTGTAGAGGTCCCAGTGCTGCCAGTCGAGGAAGGCGCGCTTGGCCAGCGCCGGCGAGCTGGTCGCGGCCAGCGCGGCGACGATCACCGCCGCCCCCGCGGCGAGCGCCGGCACAACGGCCCGGCCCGGCTGCCGCCGCAGCAGCGCGGTCGTCGCGAGCACCGCCGCGAGGAGAAGGGCGCCGCGCACGAGGTCGTGCCCGGGGAGGAGCGTTCCCGGCCAGCCGACGCCGACCAGCAGCACGAGCGCGGCGAGCGCGGGCCGACTGCTCGCGACGGCGAGCGCGAAGACGAGCGTGAAGGTGTAGACGGCGATCAGCAGCACGCCGTGCATGTGCGGGTGGTCGCCGCCGGCGAACGGCACCTGCACGTCGTAGAACTCGAGGAAGCCGTTCCCGAAGCGGCCGAGGATCGTTCCCGGCATCGTCCAGCGCGGCCCGACGTCGAGCGCGACGGCTCCCGCCAGCAGCAGCGTGACGACGATCGCGGCGACGCGGGCCCGGCCGCGCACGAGCACGGGGACGACCGCGAGCACGACGACGACCGCCGCCTGCCAGACGTCGCCGCCGGACTCCAGCCGCATCCAGCTCCACGCGAGGAGCGGCGCCGCGAGGCCGACGACGAGCAGCGCCCTACCCATGCGCCGCCTCCGCCGGCTCGGCCGCGCCGAGTCGCTCCGCCAGGTCGTCGCCCTCGCGCAGCACCGCGATCGCGACGCCGGCCGCCTGCAGGCGCAGCAGCTCCGGGATCGGCCGCGGCGCTGCCCCGGCGAAGCTCGAGGCGTCGACGAGCACGAGCGACACGCTCCCGCTCGCGAGCGCACGCTCCGCCAGCCGCTCGACCAGGCGCGGCGCGAGCGACGCCGTCACGACGGCGAGCTCGAGCGAGCGCGCGACGGCGTTCGCCTCGTCGGCGAGCAGCGCCGCGAGCGGCGGCCCGGGCTCCGGCTCGACGGCGGCCAGCAGGTCGAGCGCCTGCCGCCAGTCGCCCTCGGCCGAGCGGACGGCCTGCTGCTCGGGCTCCGAGCCGTTGATCGCGAGCACGGCCCGCCGGCCGCGCCTGACGTGCGAGAGCAGCAGCGAGCCGGCCGCGCGTACCTGGAGGTCGAAGCTTCCGCCGACGACGGCCCCCGGGTCGGCGTCGAGCACGACCGCCACCTCGTCCCGGGGCGCGTCCTCGAGCTCCTTGACCATCAGCTGCGCGCGCCGCGCCGTCGAGCGCCAGTGCACCTTGCGCAACGAGTCGCCGTGCTCGTACTCGCGCACGCTGTGCAGGTCGAAGCCGGACGGCCGCCGCAGGAGCAGGCGCCGGCCGTCCTGCGCGCGCGTGCCGCCCTCCGAGAAGAGCCGGTCGAGCTCGACCAGGCGCGGGTAGACGAGCAGCGCGCCCGGTGCGTCGAGCGGCTGCTCGACCCGCTCCAGCCCGAACGGGTCCTCGATCACGGCGACCGACTGCTCGAACGCGTAGCGGCCGCGGGGCAGCCGCTCGAGCAGGTAGCCGGCGTGGCCGTCCGCGCCGAGCGTGGCGGTGCGCTCGCCGAGCTTGCCGATCCGCTCGCGAAGCGTCCAGCGTGCGGGCACCAGCCGCCGCTGCGAGGTCAGCCGTACCTTGACCGGCACGTCCTCGCCCTCGAGCCGCTCGCCCGAGGGCAGCTTCCGCTGCAGCTCCAGCGGCCGGTTCGCGAGCGCCGTCCAGAGCCACGCCAGCAGCACGGCCAGCGGCAGCCCGAGCGCAACCGGGTAGAGGATCTTCGAGCCGAACGCCCAGGCCGCGAAGTACGTGACGACGCCGAGGGCGAGCGCCAGCCGGCCCCGCCGTGTCATACCGGGACGGGCGTGTGCTCGAGCGTCTCCCGCACGAGCCGCGCGCCGCTCAGCCCGGCGGCCCGCGCCTCGGGCGCGACGATCAGCCGGTGCGCGAGCACCGGCTCGGCGGACGCCTTGACGTCGTCCGGCGAGACGAAGCCGCGCCCCTCGGCGAGCGCGCGCGCCTTGGCCACCCGCAGCAGCGCGATCCCCGCACGCGGGCTCGCGCCCAGGTAGACGCGGCCGTCGCCGCGGGTGTGGCGGAGGAGCGCGACGACGTAGCGGTTGACGCTCTCCTCGACGAACACGTCCGTCGCGGCCGCCGACAGCGCGCGCACGTCGGCTGCGGTCGCGACGGGACGCAGCGACTCGAGCGGCGGGTCGCTCGTCTGCTCCGTCAGCATCCGGGCCTCGTCGGGCAGCGGCGGGTAGCCGATCGCGATGCGGAGCGTGAAGCGGTCGAGCTGCGCCTCCGGCAACGGGTACGTCCCCTCGTACTCGATCGGGTTCTGGGTCGCGACCACCATGAACGGCGCGCCGAGCTCGTAGCTGACGCCGTCGACCGTGACCTGGTTCTCCTGCATCGCCTCGAGCAGCGCTGCCTGCGTCTTCGGCGAGGCGCGGTTGATCTCGTCGACGAGCAGCAGGTTGGCGAAGACCGGCCCGGGACGGAACTCGAACTCGTTCGTCCGCTGGTTGAAGACGTTGACGCCGGTGACGTCCGACGGCAGCAGGTCGGGCGTGAACTGCAGCCGCGAGAAGGAGCAGTCGACCGAGCGCGCGAGCGCCTTCGCGAGCATCGTCTTCCCGACGCCGGGGAAGTCCTCGATGATCAGGTGCCCCTCGGCGACGAGGCAGAGCACCGCCAGCCGCAGCGTCTCTTCGGGTGCGTGCACGACCTGCGCGAGGTTGTCCACGATCCGCTGGATCGAGGCACTCGCCGCGGCGTCGACGTGCTCCCTACCGACCGCTTCGTCCATCGCTCTCCTCCAGCCGGGCCGTCACCTCGTCGAGGATCACCGCGGCGATCCGTTCCTTCGCTCTCTTCTCGATGCGCCGCTCGCCGTGAGGCGAAACCAGCACGACCTCGTTGTCGGGCGAGTCGAAGCCGATGTCGTCGCGGCCCACGTCGTTGAAGACGATCAAGTCCGCCCGCTTGTTCGCGAGCTTCTCGCGCGCGCGCTTGAGCCCGCGCTCGCCGCGGTCGGCCGCGAAGCCCACGAGCAGCTGCCCGTCGCCGCGCCGCTCGCCCAGCTCGCGCAGCACGTCGCGCGTCGGCTCGAGCGTGACCGTCCAGGGCTCGTCGTCCTTCGGGCGCTTTCCCTCCTCGGCCTGCTCGGGCCGGTAGTCGGCGACCGCGGCCGCCATCACGACGACGTCGGCGTCGCCCCGGGCGAGCGTCTCGCGGGCCACGTCCTCGGCGGTCGGCGCGTCCACCACGTCCACTCCTACGGGCGCGGGCACCGTCAGGTTCGAGGCGACGAGCGTCACCTCCGCCCCGCGCCGCCGGGCCTCGGCCGCGAGCGCAGCGCCCATCCGGCCGGACGAGCGGTTGCCGAGGAAGCGGACGGCGTCGAGCGGCTCCCGGGTGCCGCCGGCGGTGACCAGCACGCGGCGCCCGCGGAGCTGCCCGAGCCGCTCCAGGCCGGCGCGCACGCGCTCGAAGATCTCCTCGGGCTCGCTCATCCGCCCCACGCCGGCCTCGCCCTCGGCGGTGTCGCCCTCCTCCGGGCCGATGAGCTCGACCCCGCGCGCCTCGAGCAGCTCGACGTTCATCCGCACCGCCTCGCTGCGCCACATGCGCGGGTTCATCGCCGGCGCCGCGAGCACCGGCCCGTCGAAGGCGAGCGCGGTCTGCGTCAGCACGTCGTCGGCAAGGCCGTGCGCGAGCTTCGCCAGCGTGTTGGCCGACAGCGGCGCGATCGCCAGCAGGTCGGCCTCGACGAGGTGCGGGAACAGCTCCCGCGGGGCCTCACGCCGCGCGAGCGCCTCGAACGTCTTCGCGGTGACGAACGTCTCGGCCTCGCGCGTCAGGACCGGCGTCACCTCGTGGCCGGCGCGGACGAGCAGCCGCGCCAGCTCGCAAGCCTTGTAGGCGGCGATCCCTCCCGTCACCCCCAACAGCACCCGCGCCATCGGCACATTGTGCCCTCAGCAGGCCAATCCGCGAACTCCGCCGGAGCGTAGTCCCGACGTCCCCGACGAAAGGAGTCGCATGAAGGCCGTTTCGCTCGTCGCCGTCGTCGTCGCCGCGGCGCTCGCGATCGCCGGAGCCGCACTCGGCAGCCGCAGCTCGACGCCGACGCTGAAGGCCGTGACCGGCCCCGGCTATTCGGTGTCGCTCACCAAGGGCGGCAAAAAGGTCACGAAGCTGAAGGCGGGGAAGTACAAGATCGTCGTCAGCGACAAGTCGAGCATCCACAACTCCGTGCTCGAACGCGAGAAGCCGTCCAAGCCGAAGCTCGAGAAGGACCTCACCGGCACCGGCTTCACCGGCTCGAAGACGGTCGTGATGACGCTCAAGCCGGGCAGCTGGAGGTTCTACTGCTCGGTGCACGAGTCCCAGATGCACCAGGACTTCAAGGTCACCAAGTAGCGCGCCGCGAGGGGGCCGCCAGGCGGGCGGCGGCCTCCGGCCTACTTCGAGTACGAGTACTTGATCTTGCCCTCGGCGATCTCTTCGAGAGACATGGTCAAGTAGTTCTTCGAGCGCGACTCGACGAGCGGGGGCAGGAACTGGTCGAACGTGCCCTCGCCCAGCTGGTGGTGGTAGTTGTTGATCTGCCGCGCACGCTTGGCGGCGACGATCACCAGCGCGTAGCGGGAATCCACGTTCTCGAGCAGTTCGTCAACGCGGGGATGGATCATGGGCAGGGATGGTACCTGCGCCGTCCAGGGCCTCGCGGACGATGCCCTCGAGCTCGGCCACAGCGCGCTCGCGGTCGTCGTTGACGACGGTGTGGTCGAACTCCGGCGCAAGCGCCAGCTGGCGCTCGGCGATGTCGAGCCGCTCGTCGATCTCGCCCTCGCTCTCCGTCGCCCGCAGGCGCAGCCGGCGCTCCCGCTCCTCGCGGCTCGGCGCGGTGACGAAGATGGTCACGGCGGCCGGGATCCGGTCGCGGACCGCCAGCGCGCCGCCGGTCTCGATCTCGAGCACCGGCGAGCGGCCCTCGGCGACGATCCGGTCGAGCTCCGACCAGAGCGTGCCGGAGCGGTAGCCCTCGCCCCACGGCAGCTCGACCCACTCGACGAAGTCGTTCTCCTCGAGCTTGCGGTCGAACTCCCCGTCGGTCAGGAACCAGTAGTCGCGGCCGTGCTCCTCGCCGGGCCGGCGCGGGCGGGTGGTCGCGGAGACGGCGAGCTCGAGCCCGTGGACGCGCTCGACGAGCAGCTTCGCGAGCGTGCTCTTGCCTTCTCCTGACGTCCCCGTGAGAACGAAGACCGGCCGCGGCCGGGGCTCAGCGGTTGAAGAGGCCAATCAGCTCCGCCCGCTGACGGTCGGAGAGGCCGCCGACGGTCTTCGACTGGCTGATCCTGCACTGGTTCAGGAAGCGGGCGGCCTTGACGCGGCCGAACTTCGGCACCGCCATCAGCATGTCGAACACCTTCGCCGTCGAGACGTACTCGGGCGGATCGCTCAGGATTTCCTCGATGTGCGCGTCGCCGGACTTGAGGTCCTTCTTCAGCTGCGCGCGCCGGACGCGGATGTCGTTCGCCCGCTTGAGCGCTTCCATCCGTTGGTCGAGAGAGCGGAGGGGCGCCTGGGCCTGAGTCTTGAGCGCGGGCACGGGCGGGGATACTAACAAGCTCCGCGCGCCGGTCAACCCGCCTTGTTTCAGTCCATATGCAGGGCTTTTTCAGCAGGTACTCTCGACCCCTGGTCGAGGGTCGGGCCCGCTTCGCCGTGGGCGGCGCCGACGGCGTTGTCGATGTTGACGAAGCCGAGCGCCGCCGCCTCGGCCTCCAGCTCGCCGCGGATCCGGCCCGCCGCGCCGGGGTCGGCGAAGAGCGCCGTGCCGACCGCGACGTCGCTCGCCCCGGCCGCGAGCAGCTCCAGCGCATGCCTGCCGGTGGCGACGCCGCCCATCCCGACGATCGGCAGGCGCGTCTCGCGCGAGCACGTGTAGACGGCGGCGAGCGCGACCGGCCGGAGCGCCGGCCCCGAGAGCCCGCCGACCCCGCGGGCGAGCACCGGCCGCAGCGTCCGCTCGTCGAAGGCGAGGCCGCGGACGGTGTTGACGAGGCTCAACCCGTCGGCGCCGGCGGCCTCGGCGGCCCGTGCGGTCGCGGCCAGGTCGGCGACCGCGGCCGAGAGCTTCGCGTACAGCGGCTTGGCCGTCAGCTTCCGGACGGCAGCCACGACCTCGCCGACGTTCTCGGGCACCTCGTCGACGTTCGGGCACGAGAGGTTCAGCTCCAGCGCCTCGACCTCGTCGCGGCTCACCTGCTCGGCGACGGCGACGTAGTCGTCGACGGCGAAGCCGCCGACGGAGACCCAGAGCGGGACGCCGAGCTCGCCGAGCCGCGGCAGGTGCTCGGCCACGAAGGCCTCGACGCCCGGATTCGCCAGGCCGATGGCGTTCAGCATCCCGACGTCGGTCTCGGCGATGCGCACCGGCGGGTTGCCCTCGCGGGGCAGCGGCGTGACCGTCTTGGTCACGAAGCCGTCGAGCGTCCGCGCCACCTGCGGGGCGGCGAGCGCGTCCAGGCAGCCGCTGGCGTTAAGCAGCCGCAAGGACCGGTCCCTCCAGGCAGAGTCGCCTGAGCTGCCCGTCGAGCTCGACGACGCAGCCGTAGCAGGCGCCGTAGCCGCAGGCCATCGGCGCCTCCCACGCGAGCTGCGCGTGGGGCGTCAGGCGGCGGACAGCCTCGAGCATCGGTTCCGGCCCGCAGGCGAGCACGTCGTGCCCGGCGTGCAGCGCCTCGGTCACGTAGGTCGGCTCGATCACGACCTGCGCGTTCGGCACGAGAGCGGCGGCCTCGGCGTGCCACGGGCTCCGGAAGCCGAGCACCGCCGGCGGGCAGCCGAGCCGTTCCGAGAGGTAGGGCAGCGGCGCGACGCCGATCCCGCCGCCGACGAGCAGCGGCCGCTCGACGTCGAGCCGGAAGCCTTTGCCGAGCGGGCCGAGCACGCCGATCCGGTCGCCCGCGCGCAGCGCGCACAACGCTCGCGTTCCGGGGCCGACCGGGTCGATCAGGAACGCGAGCTCGCGGGGCGGCGCCAGGCAGAGGCTCATCGGCCGCGGCAGCACGCGCCCCGGCGCCTCGAGCATGAAGAACTGCCCGGGGTCGCCCGGCTCGAGCCCGCCGCGGTCGACGCGGAGCAGCGCGTACGGCCCGACGGGCTCGACGCCGAGGACGCTACGCCGTTCGCGCCTGGGCATCGATCCGCTCCTGCAGGCTCAGCGCGACCTCGTCCCGCGCGTGCGCGATCGCCTCGACGGCCGCGGCGGCGCCGGAGATGGTCGTGATGCAGGGAACGCGGGCAACGAGCGCCGCCTCGCGGATCCGGTAGCCGTCGGTACGGGCGCCCGAGCCCTGCGGCGTGTTGACCACGAGGTCGCAGCGGCCGCGCCGGACGAGGTCGACGACGCTCGGCCCCTGCCCCTCCTCGGTGACCTTGCGGACGTACTCGACGGCGAGGCCGGCGGCGGCGAGCGTCCGTGCCGTGCCGGCGGTCGCGAGCAGGCGGAAGCCGAGCCCGGCCAGTGCCTGCGCCACCGGGACGACGACGCCCTTGTCCTCGTCGCGCACCGACAGGAACGCCGTCCCGCCGGCGGGCAGCCGCCGCCCGGCGGCACGCTCGGCCTTGGCGAACGCCGTCGGCAGGTCCGACGCGCTCGCCATCACCTCGCCGGTCGAGCGCATCTCCGGGCCGAGCACGGCGTCGGCGCCGGGGAAGCGCGCGAACGGGAGCACGGCCGCCTTCACGGAGACCTGCGCGAGGTCGTGCGCGGACAGGTCGAGCTGCCCGAGGCTCGCGCCGGCCGCGAGACGGCAGGCGGCCTCGACGAGGTTCACGCCCGTCGCCTTGCTCGCGAACGGCACCGTCCGTGACGCGCGCGGGTTCGCTTCTAGCACGTAGAGCTCCCCGTCGGCGAGCCCGAGCTGGACGTTCAGCAGCCCGACCACGCCGAGCGCAGGCCCGAGCCGCCGCACCGCGTGTGCGACCGCGCGCCGCTCGGAGCGCGTCAGCGACGGCGCCGGCAGGACGCAGCTCGAGTCGCCCGAGTGGACGCCTGCCTCCTCGACGTGCTGCATCACGGCGGCGACGAACGTCGAGGTGCCGTCGCAGAGCGCGTCGACGTCGATCTCGATCGCGTTCTCGAGGAAGCGGTCGACGAGCAGCCGGGATACTGGAGCCCGTAGGGCTGCAGCACGCACGTCGTCCGCGTCGTAGCAGACGCGCATCGAGCGCCCGCCGAGCACGTAGCTCGGGCGCACGAGCACCGGGTAGCCGACCCGCTCGGCGACGTCGACCGCCTCGTCGGCGCTCGCGGCCATCCCCCACTCCGGAACCTTGATCCCGAGGCCGTCGCAGAGCGCCGCGAAGCGCTCGCGGTCCTCGGCGAGGTCGACCGCCTCGAACGGCGTGCCGAGGATGCGGAAGCCCGCCGCCTCGATCGCCCTTGCGAGCCTGAGCGGCGTCTGGCCGCCGAACTGGATCACGACCCCGGCCGGCCGCTCACGCTCGCAGACGGCCAGCACCTCCTCCACGCCGAGCGGCTCGAAGTAGAGGCGGTCGGAGGTGTCGTAGTCGGTCGAGACGGTCTCCGGGTTGCAGTTCACCATCACCGCCTCGTAGCCGAGCGCGCGGAAGCTCTGCGCCGCGTGGACGCAG
>DATIER010000305.1:0-16588 GCA_035455605.1 Gaiellaceae bacterium | reverse complement strand
GCCTCGCACTTCGGCACCGAGCGTCACGTCGCGGCCGTGCGCAAGCTCCTCGCCGCGACCGGCGGCCGGGAGGAGGAGCTCGACTGCGGCATCCAGGAGGGCCGGCCGCCGGAGCCGATCTACGACAACTGCTCCGGCAAGCACGCCGGCATGCTCGCCGTCTGCCGCGCGCACGGCTGGCCGGTCGAGGGCTACCGGCACCCGGAGCATCCGCTCCAGCGCCTGCTGCTGGGGGAGGTCGCGGCCGCCGCCGAGCTCGAGCCCGGCGCGATCGGCACCGGCATCGACGGCTGCGGCGTCGTCGCCTTCGCGCTCCCGCTCGAGCGGGCGGCGCTCGCGTACGCGCGGCTGGAGCAGCTGGACGGCGGCGCACGCGTGGCCGCGGCGATGCGGGAGCATCCCGTGCTCGTCGGCGGCGACGGCGCGACCGACACCACCGTGATGCGGCAGCAGCCGGGCCTCGTCGCCAAGGGCGGCGCGGAGGGTCTGCTCTGCGCGAGCGGCCGCGGCCTGGGCCTCGCGCTCAAGGTCGCGGACGGCAACCCGCGCGCGCTGCGACCGGCGCTCGCGCTGCTCGGCCGCCGCCTGGACGTGCCGCTGGACGGGTTCGCGGAGGTGACCGTCGAGAACCGTCACGGCGACGAGGCGGCGACCGTGTCGGTCCTGTAAGCGATTTGTTTCGAATTTGCGGTTTCCCGTGTAACATCCGCATCCGCAGGAGGGTGAGCCGGGGGATGGGACGAACCGGCTCGTTTCGTTTCAGGTAGGCCGCAGGTCACAGCCGCGAGACAAGCCGGGGAGGTCAAGTGCTCACCGTCGACATCTCTCTTCCCGACGTCGAAGAGCTTCACAAGCTCGTTCAGGACGGGACGGAGAAGGGATTCCTCACCTATGACGAGATCGTCGCCGGCCTCGAAGAGGTCGAGCTCACGAAGGAGCAGATCGAAGACTTCTACACGTACCTGATCGACCACTCCATCGAGCTGATGGAGGGCGAGAACCACAAGCATCCGCCGCACGAGCAGCCCTCGCTGGCAGAGGACGAGAAGACCGCGCCGAAGCTCGACCTGACCGTCGAGCCGTCGCTCGACTCGCTGCGGCTCTACCTGCGGGAGATCGGCAAGGTGCCGCTCCTGACGGCCGACCAGGAGGTCTACCTCGCCAAGCGCATCGAGCGCGGCGACATGGCGGCCAAGACGCAGATGATCGAGGCGAACCTGCGCCTCGTGGTCTCGATCGCCAAGTCGTACCTCGGCCGCGGGCTCAGCTTCCTCGACCTGATCCAGGAGGGCTCGCTCGGCCTGATCCGCGCGGTCGAGAAGTTCGACTACCGCAAGGGCTACAAGTTCTCCACCTACGCCACGTGGTGGATCCGCCAGGCGGTGACGCGGGCGATCGCCGACAAGGCGCGCACGATCCGCATCCCCGTGCACATGGTCGAGAAGCTGAACAAGGTCGTGCACATCGAGCGCCAGCTCGTCCAGCGGCTCGGGCGCGAGCCGCGGCCCGACGAGATCGCGGCCGAGCTCGAGATGACGACTGCGGAGGTGCGAGACATCCTGCGCATGGCGCAGCACCCGGTCTCGCTCGAGAAGCCGATCGGCGAGGAGGAGGAGTCGGAGCTCGGCGATTTCGTCGAGGACGAGCAGGCCGAGTCGCCGTACGACACCGCGCAGGTGTCGCTGCGCCGCGAGGACATCGAGAACGCGCTGGCCTCGCTGCCGGAGCGCGACCGCAAGGTGATCGAGCTCCGCTTCGGGCTCTCGGGCGCGCAGCCGTGCACGCTGGAGGAGGTCGGCAAGGCCTTCGGCGTGACGCGCGAGCGCATCCGCCAGATCGAGAACAACACGCTCAAGAAGCTCGAGTCCCTGCCCGAAGCGCAGGGCCTGAAGGATTGCGTCTAGGGGCACGGGGGAACCCCTGGTTCCCCCGTGAGCCCCCTCCTTTCGGAACGGTCTCGGTGGGCGCGGCGCTCACCATGCCGGCCGATGTGAGCGCTGGCCGGTTGTTGTTGGCCGGCAAGCTCGTGGTACCGCGCGCGCGTCCCACGCTAGCGCTCGCGAGGCTGCCCCTCGGCTGATCTAGAATCGCCGCGCGATGGCAAGCCGCCGGGCAGTCCCGATGGTCTCGTACGAGGACGTCGGGGCGGCGATCGACTGGCTCACCGAGGCGTTCGGCTTCGTCGAGGCGGGACGGCGGTTCGACGACGGCCAGGGGCACGTGACCCACGCCGAGCTCTCGCTCGACGGCGCGACCGTGTTCCTCGGGTGGCCGGGGCCGGAGTACCGCGGGCCGCGCCGTCACGCGGAGCACTGCGCCCAAGCGGCACGCTGGCTGGGGACGCCCTGGGTGATCGACGGCGTGCAGGTCGAGGTCGGAGACGTCGACGCGCACTACGACCGGGCGTGCTCGGCCGGTGCCGAGATCCTCCGCGAGCCGGAGGAGCAGCCGTTCGGGAGGCTCGACTCGGCGGCCGACCCCGACGGCCACCGCTGGATGTTCATGCAGCCGGCGTAGCGGCCGGCCGAGTGCTCAGGCGGCGCCCGCCCTATGCGGGGAAAGCCGCAAGCGCTCTCCGCAGGCGCCCCGACGACCCCAGACGAACGTTGCGCGACCATCTGTCGGGCGAGGCTTTGCCATGGTCGACTTTCGCCTGTTCGGAGGCCTAGAGGTTGCGGTCGGGGGTCGGCGGCTCCGGTTCGGAGGCGCGAAGGAGCGGGGGCTGCTCGCGTACCTGCTGCTGAACGTGAATCGCGTCGTCTCGCGACCGGCCGTGATCGACGCGCTCTGGGGAGATGACGCGCCGCCCACCGCGGAGCACGGCGTCGAGGTCTTCGTCTCCCGGCTGCGGAGCTCGCTCGAGCCTGCAGACCCGGGTGCCGTGCTCGTCACCCGGCCCGGCGGCTACGAGCTCGTGGCCGATCCCGAGCGAGTCGACGTCCAGCGGTTCGAGCGGCTGGTCGAGCGCGGCCGGCGCGAGCTCGAAGCCGGCCGGGCCGCGGCAGCGGCCGCGACCCTGCGCACGGCGCTCGACCTGTACGAGGGCGATCCCCTCGCCGACGTCGCGCAGCTGCCCTTTGCGGCGGCGGAGGCACGCCGGCTGGAGGAGGTTCGGCTGGCGGCGGTCGAGGCCCACCTCGACGCGGAGCTCGCGCTCGAGCGTCACGCGGAGATCGTCCCCGAGCTCGAGGCTCTCGTCGCCGGATACCCGCTGCGGGAGCGCTTCCGGGAACAGCTGATGATCGCGCTCTACCGCTCGGGCAGGCAGGCGGAGGCGCTCGAGACCTACCACGACGCACGGGAGCTGCTCGTGCGGGAGCTCGGCATCGAGCCGGGTCGGGCACTGGCGAGGACGGAGCGGGCGATCCTGCAGCAGGATCCACGGCTCAACGGCCGGGCAGAGGCGACGGAGACGCGGTACGCCGACAGCGAAGGCGTCGCGATCGCGTACCAGGTGACGGGGAGCGGCCCCTTCGACGTCGTGTACGTGCCACCGTTCGTGACGAACGTCGAGTTGATGTGGGACGTCCCGACGTGGGCGGCGTTCGTCCGGAGGTTGTCGACCCGCTGCCGCCTGATCCGGTTCGACAAGCGCGGCACGGGCATGTCCGACCGGGTCGACCTCGGCGACCTCCAGACTCGCGTCGCCGACATCCGCGCCGTCATGGACGCCGTCGCCTCGCCTCGCGCCGCGCTGATCGGCGCGTCCGAAGGCGGGCCGACGAGCATCGCGTTCGCGGCTGCGTATCCCGACCGTGTGTGGGCGCTCGTGCTCTCGGGCGCGACCGCGTGCAGCGGTGAATGGAATGCAGAGGAGCTGGAGCGCGAGGCCGAGGACGAGCTGCGGATGTGGACCGAGCCCGGCCACGCCGAGCAGGTCGCCGCGGCGCTCGGCGCCCCCGAGCCGGCGCAGCTCGCGACGATGTGGAGGCAGAGCGCCACGCCCGGGGCGATCCTGGAGCTCGAGGCGCTGGCCGACGAGGTCGACGTCCGCGAGCTCCTCGCCTCGATCCCGGTGCCGACGCTCGTGCTGAACCGCGAGGGTGACGACCCGGTGCTCGTCGAGGGCTCGCGCTACCTGGCCGAGCACATCCCGGGCGCGCGGCGTTGCGAGCTGCCGGGCGACGCGCACGTGATGTTCGCCGGCGACTGGCCCCGCGTCGCGGACGAGATCGAGCGCTTCCTCGCCGACGCCTGGGAGCGCTACGCGGCCGAGAGCGGCGGCGCGCTGCCGAGATAGCCGCCGTCGAACGTCGGCATGGCAGCCTGGACGCTGATCGGCGTGTCGTCCGGCTGCAGGTAGCCGGTCCGGTCCGAGTGCCAGGCGAGCGTCCACGGCCGGCGCCGGTCGACCGCGACCGAGACGACGATGCTGTGGCCGGGAACGACGGTCACGCGGCGGTCGACGCCGGGGCCCTGGAGGCGGAGCACCGTGGTCTTCGTTTTCGGCGGCAGCGAGAGCCGCAGGCGCATCGTTCCCCGGACGCGGCCCTGGCGCGGATAGACGGTCAGGTGCCCCGCGGGCGCGAGCCAGCCGTCGTGGTAGAGGCCGCCGACGAAGAGCGCCAGGCGCGGTGTCCCGGTCGGGCGCCAGAGCTCGTAGTCCGCGCCGCTCGCGACGAGGCGCGCACCGCTGAGGCGGGCACGGACGGCGAAGTTCGAGATCGCGAGCGGCCCGCGCAGCGTCCTGCCGCCGACACGCAAGCGGCCGTCGTCGGCCACCTGGACGCGCGAATCGCCGAAGGCGTCGATCGGCGAGGCCTGGTCGAGGAACGCCAGCTTCGTCAGCGACGAGTTCCAGAAGAGCTGCTCGTGCGCGCGCGCGTGCGGCGTCGCCGGCGTCTGGATCAGCGTCACCCCGCGCAGGCCGGAGTGGTCGACCCAGCGCGCGTCTTGAGGGAGGAAGGTCGCGCGCACGTTCTTGACCACGTGATGGTCGAAGGAGATCGCGCCGACAGATACCGCGCAGGAGGCGAGGAGGCTGGCGGCGACCGCAGCCCACACGAGCCGTGACCGGTAGGCGGCGCCGAGCGCGAGGCAGGCGAGCAGCGCCGCGGCGAGCGCGATCGCGAGCGAGCCGTCGCCGACGCCGACCGCCTTCTCGAGCCGGAAGACGCCCATCAGGAACGGCGAGTCCTGCTTCGCGTCGCCGACCGTGTAGCCGGAGAGCGGCACGCGCGCGGACAGCGCGAGCAGGGCGACCGCGAGCAGCGCGACCGCATGCCTCGCAGGCCGGCCGCGCCGCAGCCAGAGCACGACCGCGGGGAACGCGAGCGGCAGGAGCACCATCAGGTAGCGCTCCTGGAAGCGATCGGAGCCGTTCGTCGCATAGAGCGCGGCCTCAGCGAAGAGCCCGACCAGCACGCCGACCGTGAGCGCCGCGAACGCGCACTCGTCGCGGGTCTGCGGCTTCCACAGCGCGTAGGCGAGGCCGACGACCGCGGCGGGCACGAGCGCGAAGCCGGCCGCGTACGCGAGCAGCATCGCGTCCGTCCCAAGCCAGTGCGCGATCTCGCCGGGGCGGACGTGGAGGTCGGCGACGCCCGAGTAGTAGCCGAGCAGCCGCCTCGGGCCGAGCGCCCCGGCGAGCGCGACCGGCGCCGCGTAGAGCAGGACCGAGAGGCGGAAGCGCGACCAGACCGAGCGGACGGAGCCGCGCGCGACCACGAGCGCCGCGGCCACGAACACGAGCGGCAGGAAGACGTACTGGATCCGGGCGAAGGTCGCGAGCACGGCGAGGGCCGCGAACCCGAGCTGCGCGCCGCGCGTCGGGCGCGACAGTGCGCAGACGCCGAGGTAGACGGCGCCGAGCACGAGCGGGTACGCGATCGCGTCGGCGAGCACGAAGGACGAGAAGAAGAGATCCGGCGACGCGACCGTCAAAGCGGCCCCGGCCAGCGCGGCCCAGGCGCCGCCGCCGAGCCGGCGGACGAGCAGGTAGACCGGCACCGCCGCCAGCGACATCGCGAGCGCGTTCTCGGCCTGCGTCAGCCGGTACGCGAGCGCCGGGTCGTGCGTCAGCCAGAAGGGAGCCGCCAGCAGCGGCTCCAGCATCGCCGGGAAGTGCGCCGACGAGCCACGGATCAGCGGCTTGCCGTTGTCGGCCAGCGAGCGGGCGATCGAGCCGTAGATGTACTCGTCCGGGAAGTAGAGCGGCGTCGTGTGCCAGAGCGCTGCGAGGAAGCGCAGCAGGAAGCTCGCGGCCACGATCCCGAGCAGCACCAGGCGGGCAGGGACCGCGGCCGCGCGCTCGACCGCAGCAGGGCGTGGTAGGGAGAGGTCTACCGCCACGTGGCCGCTATCGGCAGGACGGCGCCATCCCTTGAACGAGGGATACTTGACCGCGATGGCGGTTGCACGCGCGCAGGCTTCGCGCATCGCATGGAGGGGTCGTGTGCGGGTGGATGCGATCCGCGGCGCGCA
This sequence comes from Gaiellaceae bacterium, assembly GCA_035455605.1. Taxonomy (GTDB): domain Bacteria; phylum Actinomycetota; class Thermoleophilia; order Gaiellales; family Gaiellaceae; genus AC-32. Next base: position 10,165 of record DATIER010000305.1, on the reverse strand, counting down.
CCTGCTCGCCGCGTCGGGATTCGCGCTCGCGCGGCCGCTGTTCGACCTGCTCGGCAAGAACGCCGAGTTCTTCGCCGTCCGCGGCTCGACGGCCGGCGACATCGTCCTCTTCGCGCTCGTCGTGACCTTCGCGCCGGCGCTCGTCCTGCTGGCGATCGAGGTGCTCGTCGGCCTCGTCAGCGAGGCGGCCGCGACGGTTCTCCACCACGTTTTCCTCGGGCTTCTGGCGGCCGTCTTCGGCGTACAGGCGCTCAAGCGCGCGGGCGCGGACGGAACCGTCGCGCTGATCGTCGGCGCGCTCGCGATCGGCGTCGGCGTCGCCGTCGCGGCCTGGCGCCTGCGGCCGGCGCGCTCCTTCCTGACCGCGCTCTCGGCCGCTCCGATCCTCTTCCTCGCGCTCTTCCTGTTCGACTCAGAGGCGTCGAAGCTCGTGATCTCGAGCGGGAGCGCCGAGGCCGCGGCGGTGCGCGTCCGCGCCACGACGCCGATCGTCTTCCTGCTCTTCGACGAGTTCCCCGTGATCGACCTGCAGCAGGCCGACGGCAGGATCGACGCCGGGCGCTTTCCGAACTTCGCGAAGCTCGCGTCGGAGTCGACCTGGTACCGCAACACGACCACGGTCTCCGCGTCGACCACCGTCGCCGTGCCGTCGATCCTGAGCGGGCAGAAGCCGAAGAAGGGCGCGCTGCCGATCCTCCGCGACCACCCGAACAACCTCTTCACGCTCCTCGGCCACCGCTACCGCATGGCGGTGACCGAGTCGCAGACGCGTCTCTGCCCGCGGTCGCTCTGCAGGCGCAAGGATGCCGGCGCCCGCTCGCGCCTGTCGTCGCTCTACTCGGACGTGCGCGTCGTCTACCTGCACCTGATCGCGCCGCCGGCGCTCGAGCAGCGCCTGCCCGTGATCGACGAGTCGTGGGGCGACTTCGGCTCGGCGAACGAGGACGCCGAACCGGCCTCGACGGACTCGAACGGGCCGCCGAAGGTCGACCTCAGCACGTTCTACCTGAGCCGCGTCCGCGACTTCGACCGCTTCGTCGCGTCGTTCCGCGCCCCCGGCGGCGGGCCGCCGACGCTCTACTTCCTGCACGTCCTCCTGCCGCACACGCCGTGGCTCTACTTCCCGGACGGCCGCGCCCGCGCGGTGACGACGACCAACGCACCCGGCCGGAACGGCGAGCGCTGGTTCAACTCGCAGCTCGCCGTGCAGGCCTGGCAGCGGCACCTCGAGCAGGCCGGGTACGTGGACAAGCTGCTCGGCAGGTTCCTCGCGCGCCTGCACCGGGTCGGCCTCTGGGACAAGGCGCTCGTGATCGTCACGCCCGACCACGGGATCAGCTTCCGCGGCGGCGACCTGCGGCGGCGCCCGACCCGCAGGAACCTGGCGGAGCTGGCGTTCACGCCGCTGTTCGTGAAGCTCCCCGGCCAGCGGGAAGGCCGCGTGGTCGACTCGCGCCACGTCAGCACGCTCGACATCCTCCCGACGATCGCCGACGTGCTCGGGATCACGATCCCGTGGCACGTCGACGGAACGTCGGTGCTGCACGGCGGAGCGGGGTCGCCGGTGGTCGACGTCGCTGGCGTGCGGGAGCCGTACACGAGGGCGCTTGCGCAGCGCCGCGCCTCGCTCGCGCGCCAGCTGTCGCTCTTCGGGAGCGGCGACTGGGGCTCGCAGTTCGCGGCCACCGGGCCGTACCGCCGACTCGTCGGCACGGCGGTGTCAGGGCTCCACGTGGCCGCGTCCTCGTCGGCTTCGGCACGCCTCGACGCCGTGGGCAGCAAGCTCGTGCGCCGCTTCCCGCGGAACTCCTCGCTGGTGCCGTCGCCGCTCGCCGGGACGCTCTCGGGCGTGAAGCCCGGGCAGGCGGTCGCGCTGGCGGTGAACGGCCGCATCGCCGCCGTGAGCGTCGCCTACCGCAACCCGGGCGGCGGCCCGGTCCGCTTCTCGGAGCTCGTCGGCGAGCACGCCTTCCGCGCGGGGCGCAACGCGGTTCGCGTCTACGTCGTCAGCGGCGATCCCGCAGCGCCGCGACTAGACCAGCTGAGCCGCTAGGCGGCGGGCTCGTCGGCGACCGGGACGGCCCGGTCGGCCGGCACGAACAGGCGGCAGTGCGGGCACTTGAACCCCTCGGGCGCGTGCGCCGAGCCCGACGTCAGCAGCTCCGGCTCGAACTCCTTGCCGCAATGGGGACAGACGACGCGCGCTACCTGGGCCACCAGCCCAAGCTAGCAAGCAGCACTGCGACCGCGGCGGCTCCAGCCGCTCGAGCCGCGCGCCCGTCCGCCGCACGCCGCACACGCCGTGGGCGATGATTGCTCCCGCGTGAACGGCCTGAGCTCACTGCGGGAGGCGTTCGCCGGCGAGGTCATCCTTCCGACCGACCCCGGCTACGACGAGGCTCGCGCAGTGTGGAACAAGGTGTTCGACCGCCGGCCCGCCGTTGTCGTCCGGCCGCGAGACGTCGACGATGTGACCGCCGCGCTCCGCTTCGCGCGGGAACAGGAGCTCCTCGTCGCGGTGCGCTGCGGCGGCCACAGCATCCCGGGCCTCTCGACCTGCGACGACGGGATCGTGATCGACCTCTCCGCGATGCGCGGGGCGACCGTCGATCCGGAACGACGTACGGCGCGGGTGAACGGCGGCGCGCTGCTCGGGGAGCTCGACGATGCCGCCCAGATGCACGGGCTCGTCTGTCCCGTCGGCGTCGTCTCCCACACGGGGGTCGCCGGATTGACGCTCGGCGGCGGCATGGGACGGCTCCAGCGGAAGCTCGGGCTCACGATCGACAACCTGCTCGCCGTCGAGCTGGTGACCGCCGACGGCCGCCTCGTGCGTGTCTCGGCAGACGAGCACCCCGAGCTGTTCTGGGGCCTGCGCGGCGCCGGGCCGAACTTCGGCATCGCGACGGCGTTCGAGTACCGGCTCCACCCGCTCGACCACCCGATCACGTTCGGAAGCGTCCGGCATCCGCTCGAGCGCGCCCGCGAGCTGGCCGCCCTGTTCCGCGATCTCGCCGAGAACGGCCCGGACGAGCTCTTCCTCTCGTTCGGGACGGCGAAGGAGCGGTCGGACGACGAAGCCTTCGCCTTCCTCACCGTCCTGCACTGCGGCCCGCCCGACCGAGCCGAGGGCGAGCTCGCCGGCGTGCGCGCGTTCGGGCCGCCGGTCTCGGACTCGATCCGCCCGATGCCGCACCGCGCGGCGCAGCACCTCAACGACGAGGTGCAGGACTGGGGGCACCGCTTCTACATGAAGAGCGCGTTCCTCCCCTCTTTCCCGGACGAGGCCGTCGACCTCTGCGCCGAGCATGCGGCACGCGCACCGGGCGGTGCCGACTGCGAGTTCTCCGTGTGGGCGTGGGGCCGCGCGATCGCGGACGTTCCAGAGGACGGAACCGCGTTCACGGGTCGCGAGGCCGCCGTGTGGCTGGCGGCCGAGGCGCTCTGGGACGACGAGGCGCTCGACGAGCGGTGCCGGTCGTGGGGCCGCGCTGCGCTGGCGGAGCTGGCGCCGTTCGCGTCTGCCGGCCGGTACGTGAACGACGTCGCGGAGGTCGGCGCCGACGTGGCCCGTCTGGTGTACGGCGACGCGAAGTACGACCGGCTCGTGGCGCTGAAGCGCGCCTGGGACCCCGACAACGTCTTCCGGCTGAACCAGAACATCCGGCCGTAGACCCTGTCTCTGACACGTTCGCTGTACCGCGGCCGATTGACGGCCGCCGGGATCTACGGGCAGGTCAAGCCGGACGCGGCCTAAACGAGGCAGGCGTCGAGGACGTCGAGCCCGCGCTCGAGCTCCTCGTCGCTCGCCGTCAAGGGCGGCAGTAGCCGGATCACGTTCCCGTAGAGGCCGCACGACAGGAGCAGCAGGCCGCGCTCACGTGCCGCGACGGTGATCTCGCGCGCGCGGTCGGGCGAGCGCTCCGCCAGCTCGAGCGCCAGCATCGAGCCGAGGCCGCGCACCTCGCCGACCTCCGAGTGGCGCGCCGCGAGCTCGTCCAGGCGCGGGCGCATCAGCGTCGCCACCTGCTCGGCGCGCTCGCCGAAGCCCGGCTCGGCGAGCTGGTCGAGCACCGCGCAGGCCGCCGCGCACGAGACGGGGTTCCCGCCGAACGTGCCGCCGAGGCCGCCCGGCGCGGGCGCGTCCATCAGCTCGGCCTTGCCCGTGACCGCGGCGAGCGGCAGGCCGCCGCCGAGGGTCTTGCCCGAGACCAGCAGGTCGGGCTCGACGCCGAGGCGCTCGATCGCCCAGACGGTGCCGGTGCGGCCGCAGCCCGACTGCACCTCGTCGGCGACGTAGACGATCCCGTGCTCCTCGCACAGCGCCTTCAGCGCCCGGACGAACTCTGCTGGCATCGGGATGAACCCGCCCTCGCCCTGGACGGTCTCGAGCACCAGGCACGCGACCGCGTCGGGCGCGACGTCCTGCTTCAGCAGCAGCTCCAGCCCGTGCAGCGCGTAGTCGACCGAGACGCCGCGGTACGGGTACGGCGCCGGCGCGCGGTGGACCTCCGGCGCGAGCGGCCCGAAGCCCTGCTTGTAGACGAGCTTCGAGGTCATCGCCATCGTCAGGTTGGTGCGGCCGTGGAAGGCGCGGTCGAAGACGATCACGGCCGGTCGGCCGGTCGCGGCGCGCGCGATCTTGACCGCGTTCTCGACGGCCTCGGCGCCCGAGTTGACGAGCAGCGTCTTCGTGGTGGACTCGCCGGGCCACAGCTCGGCCAGCCGCCGCGCGACCTCGACGTACGGCTCGTACATCCCGACCATGAAGCACTGGTGCAGGTAGCGGTCGACCTGCTCGTGCACCGCGCGAACGACGGCCTCCGGGTTGTGGCCGAGGTTCTGGCAGGCGATCCCGCCGGCGAAGTCGAGCAGCTCGTTGCCCTCGGCGTCCCAGATCGTCGCGCCCTCGGCGCGGGTGACGACCAGGTCGGTGCTCGCGATGCCGCGCGGTATGAGCCGCTCGCGCTCGCCGCGCACCTCGGCGGTTCCGTGCAGCTGCTCGGTAGCCATGAGGGAAGCCTACGCCGCCGGCACGGGCGTGTCAGGCGTCGGGGTGGAGACCCGGCAGTGGCCCTCCCATGAGTTGGCCCTTGGCGAAGAATTGCCCGGGTCGCGCAGCTCGCGGTTGTAGCTGCCGAGTGGCCGACCCTCGCGCACGGAATCCGCGCCGGCTCTGCCCGGGGGCCGTCGCCGAGAGCGAGGGGCGGCCCGAGCGGCCGCCCCTCTGGTCGCGCCTAGTAGCCCGGAGCGCTGCCGCCTCCGCCGCCGCTCGCGAAGATCGCGATCAGCACGATGGCGACGATCACGGCCGCGACGGCTCCGAGAATGACGAGCCGCCGCGTTCGGCTGCGAGGGCTCGTACCCATGCGCTCCGTCTGCCGTTCGTGGAGCGTGGCCACCAGCACCACCTCCTTTCTGGGCTGCGTCCTGGGTAGTACGGCCGACGGGCGGCGGCGGTTCGCGCCCAGGTGCAGACGAGTGACTAGGCTCTTCCGGACCGAGCCCTAGGAGGGAGATATGGCACTACTGCAGATCGGCGACACCGCCCCCGACTTCCACGCGGAGACGACCGAAGGCCCGATCAGCTTCCACGACTGGGTCGGCGACTCGTGGGCGATCCTGTTCTCGCACCCGAAGGACTTCACGCCGGTCTGCACGACCGAGCTCGGCTACATGGCGAAGATCAAGCCGGAGTTCGACAAGCGCGGCGTCAAGGTGATCGGCCTCTCGGTCGACCCGATGGAGAACCACGAGGGGTGGCTGAAGGACATCGAGGAGACGCAGGGGATCGCGCCCAACTACCCGATCATCGCCGACCACGACTTCGCGGTCGCGCAGAGCTACGGGATGCTCTCGAACGAGGTCTCCGGCGATCCCGGCGCGCGCACGCCGGCCGACAACCAGACCGTCCGCAACGTGTTCGTGATCGGCCCGGACAAGAAGATCAAGCTGATCCTCGTCTACCCGATGACGACCGGGCGCAACTTCGACGAGGTGCTGCGCGTGATCGACTCGCTCCAGCTGACCGCGAACCACAAGGTCGCGACACCGGCGCAGTGGCAGCAGGGCGACGACGTGATCATCGCCGGCTCCGTCTCCGACGAGGAGGCGCGCGAGCTCTTCGGCGAGTGGGACGCGCCCAAGCCGTACATCCGGGTCGTCCCGCAGCCCTGACCCGACGCGGAGACGGGGGGACCCGCAGGTCCCCCCGTCGTCGAACCGGCCTCAGGCCGCGACGTCGAGCGCGGGCTCGGTCGTGGGCTCGAGGGCCGGCGCCTGCTCGAGGTGCCGCCGCCGGATCAGCGTGAGGGACGCGACGATGCCGAGCGCCGCGACGATCGTGCCCGCGACGAACGCGGCCTGGAACCCGTCGACGAGCGCGTTCGGCAGCGCGGTTCCGGAAGCGACCGCGCTGTCGGTGTGGGAGCTGGCGATCGTCGAGAGCGCCGCGATCCCGAGCGCGCCGCCGATCTGCTGCGAGGTGTTGATCAGCCCCGACGCCAGACCCGCCTCGGCGGGCTGGACGCCGGCGAGCGCCGCGATCGAGATCGGGACGAACGAGAACCCGATCCCGAGGCCGACCACCAGGAAGCCCGGCAGCAGGTCGCCGAGGTAGCTGCCGCCGACCGACACCTGCGTGAAGTAGACGAGCCCGATCGTCAGCGCCGTCATGCCGGTGACCAGCACCGGCTTCACGCCGATCCGGGTCACGAGCTGCGCCGCGACCGCCGACCAGACGATCGCCGTGCCGGCGACCGCGAGGTAGGCGAGGCCGGACTGCATCGCCGAGTAGCCGAGCACCTGCTGCATGTACAGCGTCAGCATCAGGAACATGGCGAACAGCGCCGTCCCGAGGATGAAGCCGGCCACGTTCGCCCCGGCCACCGTGCTGATGCGGAAGATGCCGAGGCGCATGAGCGGCTCGGGGTGCCGCAGCTCCCAGGCGACGAAGCCGGCGAGCAGCAGCACCGACGCGCTGAAGAAGGCCACGGTCGGGGTCGCCAGCCAGCCGTCGGTGCCCGCCCGCGTGATCGCGTAGACCAGCGACGAGAGCCCGGCGGTGACGAGCACCGCGCCCGGGAAGTCGAAGCTCTTGACGCGCGCGTCGCGGCTCTCCGTCAGCAGGAAGGGCGTGATCGCGAAGGCCGCCACGCCGACCGGCACGTTGACGAAGAAGATCCACGACCAGCTGAGCGTCTCCGTGAGGATGCCGCCCAGCAGGACGCCCGCCGCGGCGCCGAAGCCGCCGACGGCGCCCCAGACGCCGAGGGCGATGTTCCGCTCGCGTCCTTCCCGGAACGTCGTCGAGACCATCGACAGCGCCGCCGGGGAGATGATCGCGGCGCCGAGGCCCTGGAAGAGGCGCGCGCCGATCAGCGACGCCTCCGACCACGCCAGCCCCGCGATCAGCGACGCGACGGTGAAGACCGCCAGTCCGACGAGGAAGATGCGCCGCCGTCCGAGCAGGTCGGCCGCGCGTCCTCCCAGCAGCAGGAAGCCGCCGAAGACGAGCGCGTAGGCACTGATCACCCATTGCAGGTTGTCCTGTGAGAAGCCGAGGTCGACCTTGATCGAGGGCAACGCGACGTTTACGACCGCGATGTCCAGGACGACCATGAACTGCACGGCGCTGAGGAGGGCCAGCGCCAGCCACTTGCGTCGTTCTGTTGCCACCATCTCGCCGTTCCTTTCGCTTGTTCGCTCTTGAGAAGGCTTGCAAGCTAGCAGCAACGACTTTTAAAAAGCAAGTATTCCCTTTCGACCGGCAAGCATCGGCGCTACAATGCGTGCATGCCGAAGCACTACGCGCAGTACTGCCCCGTGGCCCACGCCCTCGAGCGGGTCGGCGAGCGCTGGTCGCTGCTGATCGTCCGCGAGCTGCTGAAGGGGCCGAAGCGCTACACCGACCTGGCCGCCGCGCTCCCGCGGATCGGCACGAACGTCCTCGCCGCGCGTCTGAAGGAGCTCGAGTCCGCCGGCGTCGTCGCCAAGCTGCGGCTGCCGCCGCCCACGCCGGCCCAGGTCTACGAGCTCACCGCCTACGGCTTCGCGCTGAAGCCGGTCGTGCGCGAGCTCGCGCGCTGGGGCCTGCAGTCGATGCCTGCGCCGGGGGCCGACGACGAGCTCGCGCCGGGCTGGCTCCCGGACGCGCTCGACACCTTCTTCGCTCCGGTCGCCCCGAAGGGCTCGTTCGAGTTCCGCATCGGCGACGAGGTCGCGGCGCTCGTCGACGGCGAGGCCGCCGCCGGCCCGGCGGAGCATCCCGACGTCGTCCTCGAGGCGACGCCCACCGCCTTCTACTTCCTCTTCACCGAGCGGCGATGGGACGGCGTCGAGGTCGAAGGAGATCGCGAGCTGCTCGAGCGGCTGCTCGACGCCGCCGCGCCGGTCGACGCGACCGTGGCCGCCTAGCGGCCGATGAGTCTCGCGCGCGCCGCCCGTCCTACCTCGCAGTGACGCGACGAAGGAGGACACCATGGCACGCGTGGTCGTGACCGAGTTCGTGACGCTGGACGGCGTGTTCGAGGACCCCGGCGGGTCCGAGGGGCTCGAGCGCGGCGGCTGGGCGTTCCAGTTCGAGCGCGGCGAGGAGGGCGACAAGTTCAAGCTCGACGAGACGATGAGCTCGGACGCGCTGCTGCTCGGGCGCCGCACGTTCGAGGAGTTCGCGAAGCACTGGCCCTCGCGCGACGGCGAGTTCGCCGACAAGTTCAACGGCTCGACCAAGTACGTCGTCTCCTCGACGCTGACCGACCCTGAGTCCGTCTGGAGCAACTCGCAGGTCGTGAGCCTCGACGAGGTCGCCCGCCTCCGGGACGGCGAGGGCGGCGACATCGTCGTCCACGGGAGCGGCCGGCTCGCCCGGGCGCTGCTGGAGCAGGGGCTCGTCGACGAGCTGCGGCTGATGGTCTTCCCCGTCGTGCTCGGGAGCGGCAAGCGGCTGTTCGACGAGACGTCCGCGCCGAGGGCGCTCCGCCTCGTGGAGTCGCGGCCGGTCGGGCCCGACGGCGTCGTGATCCTCACCTACCAACCGGCCGGTGACGACGCCTAGCCGCCGCCACCTGCTGCGCGCGAAGGACCTGGTCGACGCGCGCTACCGCGAGCCGCTCGACGTGCCTGCGCTGGCTCGAGCCGCGCACCTCTCGGAGGCGCACTTCAGCCGCGAGTTCCGGCGGGCCTTCGGCGAGAGCCCGCACCAGTACCTGCTCACGCGGCGGCTCGAGCGCGCCGCCGAGCTGCTGCGCCAGACCGACCGCAGCATCCCGGAGATCTGCTTCGCTGTCGGGCTGCGCAGCGTCGGCTCGTTCACGACGAGCTTCGGCAAGGCGTTCGGCCGCTCGCCGGGCGCCTACCGCGCGGCGCACCCGCCGGCGGCAGAGCGCGCGCCCATCCCCACGTGCCTGATCCAGGCGTGGGCCCGGCCGGCATCCAGCAGGTTTCGAGAAGACGAGGCCAGGGTCGCGTGACTAGCGTCGCCTGCGTCAACGATTCGAATGGAGGACGACGATGCTGAACCAGCTAGCCAACGTGCAGGTCTGGGTCAACGACCAGGACGAGGCGCTCGCCTTCTACACCGACAAGCTCGGCTTCGAGGTCCGCGAGGACGTGACCGTGCCGGAGCTCGGGAACTTCCGCTGGCTCTCGGTGGGCGTGCCCGGCCAGGACGTCGCGATCGTGCTGATGGCCGTGCCCGGCGCGCCGGTCTTCGACGACGAGACGCGCCAGCAGATCCTCGACCTGCTCGCGAAGGGCGCCTCGGGCGGCCTCTTCTTCACCACCGAGGACTGCCGCGCCAGCTACGAGGAGCTCGCGGCGCGCGGCGTCGAGTTCACGCAGGAGCCGACCGATCAGCCGTACGGCGTCGACGCCGGCTTCCGCGATCCCTCCGGGAACCAGTTCAGGATGGTGCAGCGCAGCTGACCGCTCCCGGGCCGCAACACGGAATTCTGAGAGGACCGCTACGTTGACCGAGGTCGTGGCAACAGCCGAATCATCCCCCCGGCTCGCGCGCCTGGCGCACGTGATCGTGCGGCGCCGCAAGCTCGTGATCGGCGTCTGGATCGTGCTGACGCTGTTCGGCGCGTACTCCGCCGGCCAGGTCTCGAAGCGCTGGTTCCAGAGCTTCTCGATCCCGGGCTACTCGGCGTACGAGACGAACCAG
>DATIER010000304.1:0-13972 GCA_035455605.1 Gaiellaceae bacterium | reverse complement strand
CCTCGAGCTCGTCGAGCGTCCGCTCCCACGCCTCGAGGTCGACCTCGGGCGGCGGCGTCGGCGGGAGCACGAACGTGCTCGGCCGGATGCGCACGCCGGCCGCGTCGCCGGCGTAGAGCGTGCCCTCGGCGTCGAGGTAGCAGACGTGGTGGCTCGCGTGCCCCGGCGTCGCGAAGGTCTCGAGGCCGAGCGTCTCGGCCCCGACCGTGTGCACGTTCTCGAGCGGCACCGGCGCGAGCTCGCCCCAGAGCCGGTCGAAGTCGTCGCCGTAGAGGCGCCGCGCGCTGGCCTCCAGGCGGCCCGGGTCGACGAGGTGCGGCGCGCCGACCTCGGACACGTGCACCTGCAGGCCCGGGTGCTCGCGCACGAGCGCGCCGGTGGCGCCCGCGTGGTCGAGGTGGATGTGCGAGAGCAGCAGGTGCCGGACGTCCTGGAGCTCGAGCCCGCGCTCTGCGAGCCGGGCCTTCAGCTCCGGGATGCAGGTGGACGGGCCGCAGTCCTGCAGCGCGGGCCCGTCGGCGGTCTCGAGCATGTACGAGCCGATCACGCGCTCGCGCCCCAGGTGGCGCAGGTCTAGCGGTTCGAGCTCCGACGCAGGCACCACCGGATCCTACGCAGCGAGCGCGGCGCCGCAGCTCGGCCGGTCGGCGGCGCCTCGTGACGGGCGCGGCTGCCCCTACGGCGTCTGACACCAGGTCGATCCCGCGAGAGCCGGCTGCTCACGCCGTTCCGTGGACGAGCCGTCACGCTCTCGGCACGCGTCTGACACCGGGCTAGACCCGAGCCAGGTGCGAACTCGCCCAGCTAGGTTCCGGCTGCAGCGGTCGAGCGGACGAGCGCCGCTTCGAGGTCGGCCACGAGGTCCTCGGCCGACTCGATCCCGACGGAGAGCCGGATCAGGTTCCGCGGCGCGGCGAAGGGCGCGTCGGCCGTGGAGGCGTGCGTCATCCGCGCCGGGTGTTCGATCAGGCTCTCGACGCCGCCGAGGCTCTCGGCGAGCCGGAAGATCTTCGTGCGGGCGCACAGCGCGACGGCCTCCTCCTCCGACTCGGCGAGGAACGAGACCATTCCGCCGAAGTCGCGCATCTGGTGCGCCGCGATCCCGTGCCCCGGGTGCGTCGGCAGGCCCGGGTAGAGCACCTGCTCGACGCGCGGATGGCGGTCGAGGAAGCTCGCGACGGCGTGCGCGTTCTCGCAGTGCTTGCGCATCCGCACAGCGAGCGTCTTCATCCCGCGCAGCACGAGCCAGCAGTCGAACGGCCCGGGGACGGCGCCGAGCGACTTCTGCAGGAACGTGAGGCGCTCGGCGATCGTCGGGTCGTTCGTCGCGACGAAGCCGCCGACGAGGTCGGAGTGCCCGCCGAGGTACTTCGTCGTCGAGTGGATCACGACATCCGCGCCCAGCGCGAGCGGCTGCTGCAGGTACGGCGAGGCGAAGGTGTTGTCGACGACCACGAGCGCGCCGGCGGCGTGCGCGGCCTCGGCGGCGGCCCGGATGTCGACGATGTTCAGGAGCGGGTTCGTCGGCGTCTCGAGCCAGACGATCCGCGTGCGCTCGTCGAGGTGCGCGGCCAGGCCGGTGTTGATCTCTTCGGCCGGGACCCAGTCGAAGAGGTAGCCCTTCGGCTCGTAGATCTGGGAGAACATCCGGTAGACGCCGCCGTAGACGTCGGCGACGGCGACCACCCGGTCGCCCGGGCCGAGCAGGTGCATCAGCGTCGTCGTGGCGCCGAGGCCGGACGAGAACGCGACCCCGTGCTCGGCGCCCTCGAGCGAGGCGAGGCACAGTTGCAGCGCCGTCCGCGTCGGGTTCGAGACGCGCGCGTAGTCGTAGCCCTTGTGCGCGCCGACGGCCTCCTGGACGAAGGTCGACGTCTGGTAGATCGGCACCGTGATCGCGCCGGTGGCGGGATCCGGCTCCTGCCCCTCGTGGATGGCGCGGGTCTCGAAGTCCACGGCGCGATTCTACGGGCGGGGCGGCGGGCGCCGCCGCGGCGGCGGAGCGCCAGCGAGGACGTGCTCGAGCGTCACGAGCAGGTCGGTGAGCGCCCGGGCCTCGTGCGGCGGAAGGTCGGCGAGCACCTCGCCGAGGCCTTCGTAGACGCGCCGCGTCGCCGACTGGAAGGCCTCGAAGCCCACGGGCGTGAGCGTGAGCAGGTGGCGCCGGCGGTCGGCCGGCTCCGGCTCTCGCTCGACCCAGCCTGCGCTCTCGAGGGCGCGCACGAGCTGCGAGACGGCCGCTCCCGAGACGCCGGCCCGGCGGGCCAGCTCCGTGGCGGCGAGCGGCTCCGACGCGATCGCGCGCAGGGCGAGGTACTGGGCGAGCGTTAACGGCGGCTCGCCGGATGCGAGCAGGCGCTCGATCCAGCGGGCGGCGAGCGGCGCCACGCCGACCAGCGCCTCGGCGGGGGTTGCAGGCTTGCGCGGTCTGGGCATTAGCTAAGGTGACTTAACGGTAAAGGATGGTTATCAGGTTCATCATCGCAGGGATCGCGGTCGCGGCGCTCGCGTGCGGGGCGGCGACGCTGCTCGTCACCGGCGTCTCCGTCGCGCGCGACACGCTTCTCTCCGTCGGGCCGATGCTGCTCTTCCTGAGGGCCGCGCTCGGGGTCGCCGCGCTCGCGGAGCGCGCCGGTCTCGCGGAGCGGGCCGCGATCCGGCTCTCGGCCGCCGGCGGCCCGCGCCGCCTCTACGCGCTCGTCTGCCTCGTCTCCGCGCTCCTCACGTGCGTCGTCTCGCTCGACGGCGCCGTGGTGCTGATGGTCCCGCTCGTCCGCGCGGTGTCGTGCCGCGCGCGCGTGCCGGCCGGGCCGCTGCTCGCGGGCGCGATCGCGGTCGCCAACGCCGCGTCGCTCGCCGTGCCGGAGGGGAATCCGACGAACCTCGTCGTGATGAGCCGGCTCGGCGTCTCGCCGCAGCAGTTCCTCGGGCACCTGTTCCTGCCCGGCCTGGCCGCCGCGCTGCTCTGCGCGCTCGTGCCGCTGCGCCGCCTCGCCGAGCCGGCGCGCCCGGTTGCCGCCGCGGCCGGCGGCTTCGTGCTTCCCTGGCGGATCGGCGCCCAGCTGACGGGCTTGCTCACGGCGCTCGACGGGATCGCGCCTGCGCTCTCGCTGCACGGCGGCGGGCTCGCCGCGCTGCTCGCGGTCGCGGGAGGCACGGCCGCCGCGGCCGCCATCGCGAACAACCTGCCCGTCAGCGCCTCCGTGGCAGCCCTGGCGACGGCCGGCCCCGGCGCCTATGCCGCGTTGATCGGCCTCAGCGTCGGCGCGCTCGCGACGGCGCACGGCTCCGTCGCGACGCTCGTCGCCCGCGACCTCGCCCGCGACCGCCGGCCGTGGGCGCGCGTCTGGGCACCGGCCGCCGCCGCTGCCGTCGTGCTCGCGACCGTTCTGCTCTGGGCTACCAGCTGAAGGGCTTGACGACCATGTCGAAGACGATCACGAACATGAGCGCCACGTCCGCCCGTGCGACCAGGAGGATCCGCTGCAGGCGCGCCTTGGCCTCCGGCGAGCTCGGCCCGTGCTTGGCCGCGACGCCGTTCAGCCGCTTCGCCTCGGGACCGAGGAAGAGGATCCCCGTCGCCGCCGAGGCCGCCCACGCGATCAGCCCGAAGACGATCCAGAACTGGTCGTAGCCGATGTCCCCGTTCATCGTCATCGCGATTCCGAAGCCGAGCACCACGAACGACATCAGCGGGAACAGCCGACCGGCCACGACCTCGGCCCAGTGGCCGACCTGTAGCAGCTGGTCGTCGTCGTTCGCGACCTCGGCGAGCAGGGCGCAGATCGTCAGGAAGATCCCGCCCCCGACCCAGACGACGGCGGCGCCGACGTGCAGCATCTTGAAGACGAAGTACCAGGGGGCACTCGCCGCGAACACGATCGCGACGACCACCACCACCAGCGCCATCACCCCGGTGACGACGAGCGACGTGCGGCGGCGGCCCTCCGCGCTCGGTGTTGCAACGACCTCGGACATGAAGCCCCCTTCTAGATCGGATGACGAAGGGGAATCTAACGCCGTCAGGTGACGGCGACCACTCGCTCTTCGCCCGCGCCGCGGTACTCGTCTCCGAGCTTGTCGCGCAGCGTCCGCTCGAGCTCACCCGACGCCTCGAGCTCCTCGACGATGTCGGCGCCGCCGACGAGCTCGCCGCGCACGAAGACCTGCGGGATCGTCGGCCAGCCCGAGAGCGCCGAGAGCTCCTGGCGGATGCGCGGGTCGGGCAGGATGTCGACGGCGGTCACGGGCGCGCCCGCGCGCCGCAGCGCCTCGAGCGCGCGGTGCGAGTTGCCGCACATCACGAACTGCGGCGTGCCCTTCATGAACAACGCCACGTCTTCGCTCTCGATGATCTGCTTGATCTGGTCCTGAAGCTCGTCGCTCACGTGGTCCCCCTGGTCGTGATCCGCAACTCGTGAATGGTGCCATCGGCGAGCGGGTCGGCGAGGGCGTCGTAGACGAGCCGGTGCTGCTCGACCAGCGAGAGGCCGTCGAAGCGGGCGCTCGTCACCGTCACCTGGAAGTGGTCGCCCCCGCCCGTGCGGTCCTCGACGGAGACCTCGTCGCCCGGGAAGGCGGCCTGCAGCAGGTCAGCGAGCGTTCGAACGGCCACGGGCCAGGTATTCGAGCAGGTCGGAGCGGGTGAGCATGCCGGTCGGCCGGCCACGCGTGGCGACGACCACGGCCGGGCTGCCGCCGCTGAGCGCCGAGAAGACCTCGTCCAGCGACTCGTCGACCTCGACGGCGGCGAGCGGCGGCTGCATCGCCGCCGCGACCTCCTCGCTCAGCGCGTCCGGGTTGCGGAACACGAGGTCGAGCAGGCCGCGCTCCTGCAGCGAGCCGACCACGTCCGCGAGCGAGCCCCCGGCGTCGTGCCGCAGCACCGGCAGCTGGGAGATCGAGTACCGCTGCATCAGGTCGATCGCCTGCCCGACCTTCTCGTGCGACTCGATCGTGATCAGCTCGGGCGCCTCGCCGTTCTGCTGCTTGAACTGCAGCACCTCGCGCACCTTCGGCGTCGGCGCCTCGCGCTCGAGGAAGCCGAGCTCGACCATGTAGTTGTCGTCGTAGAACTTCGACAGATAGGCGCGGCCGCCGTCGGGGAAGAGCGTGACGACGGTCTTGCCCGGGCCGAGCCGCCTCGCCGTCTCGAGCGCGGCCCAGGCCGCGGTGCCACCCGAGCCGCCGACGAGCAGGCCCTCCTCCCGCGCGAGCCGCCGCGCGGTCAGGAACGAGTCGCGGTCGGTCACCGTCACCCACTCGTCCACGACCGACGGGTCGAAGGTCTCCGGGTAGAAGTCCTCGCCGATTCCCTCGACCAGATAGGGGTGCTGCTTCTCCGCGCCGGAGGTGTAGATCGATCCCTCCGGGTCGGCGCCGACGATGGTCACGTCCGGGCTCTGCTCCTTCAGGTAGCGCGCGGTGCCGGTGATCGTGCCGCCGGTCCCGACGGCGATCACGAGCGCGTCGAGCTCGCCGCCGGTCTGCTCCCAGATCTCGGGGCCGGTCGACTCGTAGTGCGAGCGCGGGTTGCCCTCGTTGCGGTACTGGTCCGGCTTGAACGCCCCCGGGATCTCCTCGGCGAGCCGGTCGGAGACCGAGTAGTAGCTCTCCGGCGACTCCGGCTCGACGGCGTAGGGGCAGACGATCACCTCGGCGCCGAAGGCCTTGAGCAGCGAGATCTTCTCGCGGCTCATCTTGTCGGGCATCGTGAAGATGCACTTGTAGCCGCGCAGCGCAGCCACGATCGCGAGCCCGGTGCCCGTGTTGCCGGAGGTCGGCTCGACGATCGTCCCACCCGGCTTCAGCTTCCCCTCGCGCTCGGCCGAGTCGACCATCGTGATCGCGATCCGGTCCTTGATCGAGCCGCCCGGGTTCAGGTACTCGAGCTTCGCGAGCACGGTCGCGGCGCCGTCGGGGACGACGTTCTGGAGCCGGACCAGCGGGGTGTGGCCGACCAGCTCGAGCAGCGTCGGGTACTCGCGCGCCACGCGCGAAGCGTAATCCCTACGCGGGCACGCGGACCGGCTCGCCCTCGCCCTCGGGCGCCGCCACCCGACCGCCGGGCAGGAGCACGAACGCGCTGATCGCTGCGACGACGGCCACCGCGATCAGCGCCCAGAACGCCCACTGATAGCCCGAAGTCAGCGCCGCGGCCGGCGTGTGGCCGGTCTTCAGCAGGTCCTTCGAGTGCGAGATGAAGATCGTCGAGGCCACGGCGACGCCGATCGCGCCGCCGATCTGCTGGTTGGTGTTGATCAGCCCGGACGCGAGCCCGGCCTCCTGCGGCGAGACCTGCGCGAGCGCGGCGATCGTGACCGGCACGAACGAGAAGGCCAGGCCGAGCGCGAACGTGATGTATGCCGGGAGCAGGTCGGGCCAGTAGTGGCCGTCGACCGGGATCTGCGTGTACCAGGCCATCGACAGGGCGAGCACGAGCAGGCCGGTGACGATCACGGGCCGCGGCCCGAAGCGCGTCGTCAGCGCCTGCGCCACGCCGGCCCAGATCACCGTCGTGCCGGCCGTCGCGAGGAAGGTGACGCCGGTCTCGAGCGCCGACCAGCCGAGCACCTCCTGCACGTACAGCGTCAGGACCAGGAAGTTCGCGAAGATCACCGCGCCGAGCATGAAGCCGACGACGTTCGCCGCCAGCAGCGAGCGGATCCGGAAGATGCGCATCGGCACCAGTGGCGCCTTGCTCCGCATCTCGATCGCGATCGAGACGAGGAAGAGCACGCCCGAGGCGACCAGCAGCAGGATCGTCCGCGCCGAGCCCCAGCCGACGTCCGGCGCCTTCGAGACGGCGTAGACGAAGACGGTCAGGCTGCTCGTGATCGTGACGGCGCCCGCCGCGTCGAACTCGCGGTGGCCCAGGTCGGCGGTGCTCTCGGGCACGAAGCGCAGCGTCAGCAGGCCCACGAGCACGCCCACGGGGACGTTGACCCAGAAGATCCACTCCCAGCCGAGGTACTTGGTCAGGATGCCGCCGAAGAGCACTCCTGCCGCTGCGCCCGAGCCGCCGAGCGCGCCCCAGATGCCGAGCGCCTTGTTGCGCTCGGCGCCCTCCTCGAAGGTCGTCGTCACGATCGACAGGGCGGCAGGGGAGATGATCGCCGCGCCGAGCCCCTGCACCGCGCGTGCGGCGATCAGCACGCCGGCGGTGCTGGCGAGGCCGCAGACGAGCGAGGCGAGCGTGAAGAGGATCAGCCCGACGAGGAAGATCCGCCGGCGCCCGAGCAGGTCGGCCATGCGCCCGCCGAGCAGCAGGAAGCCGCCGAAGGTGATCGCGTAGGCGATGAGCACCCACTGGACGGTCGTCTCCGCAACGTTCAGGTCGCGCTGGATCGACGGGATCGCGACGTTGACGATCGCGACGTCGAGGACGGTCATGAAGAAGGCGGCTCCCACGATCGCGAGAGTCAGCCAGCGGCGGTCGGCGTTGGAGCTCATCGTCCTCCCCTCGTTGAGCGGTATGGGCGGCTCGAACGAAGGTCGGCGACCCCCTATTCCGCCCGCGCGCTACGACGTTCGTGCCCTGCCTCTCGAGAGTAGCGCCGTCACGAACTCGGCACAACGTCGGCACACAGCTGCGCGATCTGCACCGTTACGGTGTCCTCGGGGGAAAGCACGCGGGGGTCCCCCGGGGGCGAAAGATTCACGCGCGAGCCGCGGCGGCCGGTCGAGGCGAGGATCGGCCGCTCGATCCGTCAAGATTCGCAACCGTGGCAAGCGACCGCTCGTCGCCGTCGGGCACGTGACACGCGACGTGCGGCTTCCGACACGTGCACCCGCCCTGCACTGGCTCGCCCTCGGGGGGGCGACGGCGCTCGCCGTGCTCGCGTGCGCGGCCGCCGCGGCCGCGGGCGATGGCCGGGCGAGGGCGCCGTGCCTGCCGATCGCGTCGGAGGCGAACTACCAGGGCGGCCTGCTCCAGGCGCTCGCGCAGAAGCGCGACGTGTGGGGCGACGAGCTGCTCGCTGCGCCCGGCGGGCCGACGTACGACGCGGTGCGGGCCAGGGTACACCCGCTCTTCCTCGTCGGCCGCCCCGCCGGTCTGAGGCCGAAGCGGCTGACGGACTCCGGCGTCTACTACCTCGCGTTCGGCCTCCCCGCCGGCCCGGACGGCGCCGCGCGCGCGCAGCTGCACGTCGCCGACGGGAGCCAGATCGTGTCGCAGGTCGCCGACGGGCGGAGGGTGACGGTCTCGATCGGCCGGCAGGGGAAGGAGCGCTACGGCTCGTGTCTGAGCCGGCTCGCGACGCCCGCGCTCGCGGAGGGCTACCAGCCGGTGCTCGAGACCTCGTACACCGATGCCGACGGCGTCCACTACTCGCAGGAGTCGTTCGCCGCGCGGATCCCGCAGACGAAGGCGCTCGTCAGCTTCGTCCGGCTGGCGGTCGACCCGACCGGGGCGAAGGTGGGCTCCGTTCGAGTCCGCTTCAGGCCCAACTTCCGGCTCCGGCGCGTCGGCCACCAGCTGCGGCGCGACCGCCGCACCTGGGCCGTCTTCGGGCAGGGCGGCCACTTCGACGGGCACTCGCTCGTCTTCAGGGTCAGGCGGCCGACGCAGCTCTACGTCGCCTGGCTGAACCGCGGCGCCCATGTCCACCCGTTCGCGCTCGGCGACGCGTCCTACGCCAAGGCGCTCGCGTCGGTCGAGCGGTACTGGGACGCACGGCTCGCGGCGGGCGCGCAGCTCGTCGTGCCCGAACAGCGCGTCTACGACGCCGAGCGCAACCTGCTGATCCAGAACCTGGAGCTCTCGTGGCGGTACAGCCTCGGCAACCCGTACGAGCGCTTCTCCTGGGAGCTGCCCGACGTGGCCGAGGTGATGGGCGCGTACGGCTACAGGGGCGTCGAGCGGTCGATCGCCCTGGCGGCGCTCCGCGCGCCGACCGTGTTCCCGAACCGCTCCGCGGGCGAGCGCATGGTCGCCTCGGCGGACTACTTCCGCCGCTACGGCGACACCGCGTACGTCGACCGCATCACGCCGAGGTTCCGTCGCGACGTCGAGTCGTTCGTGCGCCAGCTGGACGGCGGCACGCGCGGCCTGCTGCGGCGCGAGCGCTACGGCTCCGACATCCTCGGCCCGATCTACGGGCTGCACGGTCAGGCGCTCGCGCTGCAGGGCCTGCGGGCGATGGCCGACGTCTGGGCGCGCAGCGGCCGTCCGAACCTGGCGGCGCAGGCGTCGCAGGCAGCCGACCGGCTCGGCGCCGGCCTGAGCGCCGCGGTGGCCGCGGCGCAGGTGGCGCTGCCGGACGGATCGCTGTTCTGGCCGATCGCGCTCGTCGACGGCACCGAGCACCCGTACGACGCGCTGACGAGCACGAAGCGCGGGAGCTACTGGAACCTCGTCATGCCGTACGTGCTCGCGTCCGGCTTCGTGCGGCCGCACAGCGCCCAGGCCGACGGGCTGCTCGCATACCTGCTCGACCACGGCTCGCGCTTCCTCGGGCTCGTCCGCTTCAGCCCGCACACCGGCGTCACCAACCCCGGTTACCAGAAGCCCGGCACCGACGACGTCTACGGCACGAACGTCGCCCGCTTCCTCGCGGACGAGGATCAGCCGGACCAGCTCGTGCTGAGCCTCTACGGCAAGCTCGCCGCGGGCATGACGGAGAACACCTTCGTCGCCGGTGAGGGCTCGACCCTGCTGCCGACGCCGGGCCAGTACTACCGCTGGATGTTCCGTCCGCCGAACAGCGCCAACAACGCGTTCTTTCTCGAGACGCTGCGGCTGATGCTGGTGCACGAGACGACGGACGCGGGCGGCCTGCCGACAGGCCTGGAGCTCGCCTACTCGACGCCGCGCGACTGGCTGGCGCCGGGGAAGCAGATCGCCGTCCGCAACCTGCAGACGCGACTCGGCCCGCTCTCGTACGAGATCGACACCGGCGCGGGCACGGTGCACGCCGCGATCGACCTCCCGAGCGGCTTCGCGGGGACGCTGCGCCTCCGCCTGCGGCTGCCGCCGGGCGAGGCTCTCGGCGCGACGAAGGTGAACGGCCTCACCTTCCACGCGTTCGTGAACGCCGAGACTCTCGACCTCACCGGGCTCAGCGGTCACGTCGAGGTGCTCGCGGCGGTCAAGTGAGGCGACCGATCACGCGCTAGTCGCAGACACTGCCTGCGCCGTCGTGGGCGCGAGTCCTCCGTTTGGCCCACAATGACGCCGTGAGCACCGACACTCGCGCGGCCGGGCAGGCGCTCGAGCGAGGCCGCGCCGCATACGCGAGACGTACGTGGCGCGATGCGTACGAGTGGCTCTCCCGCGCCGAGGACGTCGGCCGGCTGGAGCCGGAGGACATCGTGCTGCTCGCCACGTCCGCCTACATGCTCGGCCGGGAGGATGAGTACGTCCGCGCGCTCGAGCGAGCTCACTACGCCTGCCTCGACGCGGGCGAGGTGCCGCGGGCGGCGGGCTTCACCTGGTGGATCGGCCTCAGCTTCCTGCTCCGTGGTGAAGCGGGCCCGGCGAGCGGCTGGTTCGCCCGCGGCGAACGGCTGCTCGATACCGAGGGGCGCGAGTGCGTCGAGCGCGGCTACCTGATCCTCGCGTCCATGCTGGAGAGCTTCGCCGTGGGCGACTTCGAGGGCGCGAGGGCGAAGGCGTCCGAGGCCGTCGCGATCGGCGAGCGGTTCGGCGATCGAGACCTGGTCGCGCTCGGCGTGATGGATCTCGGCCACGCGCTCGTCGAGCTCGGAAGGGCCAGGGAAGGGCTGCGGCTCGTCGACGAGAGCATGGTCGCGGTGACGAGCGGCGAGCTCTCGCCGATCGTGGCCGGGATCCTCTACTGCAACACGATCCTGATCTGTCGCAGCGTCTACGAGCTACGTCGCGCGCGGGAGTGGACGACCGCCCTCACGCTATGGTGCGAGCGCCAGCCCGACATGGTCGCCCACACGGGCGTGTGCCTCGTGCACCGGGCCGAGGTCATGCAGCTGCAGGGTGCGTGGCAGGCTGCGCTGGAGGAGGCCGAACGCGTTGCGGCCGACGGCGTGCTGAACGGGCGGGCGCTCGGACGGGCGCGGCGGCTCCAGGGAGACCTGCACCGGCTGCGGGGCGAGCTGGGAGCGGCGGAGCGTGCGTATCGCGAGGCGGCGCAGGAGGGCGTACAGCCGCAGCCGGGGTTGGCGCTCCTGCGGTTGGCGCAGGACAACGTCGACGCCGCGCTGGCCGCGATCCGCCGGGCAGTCGGCGAGTCGGCCCAGCCGTTGAAGCGGGCGGCCTTGCTCCCGGCGTATGTCGAGATCGCGCTCGCGGCGGGCGAGCTCGACGAGGGCGCCCTGGCGGCCGGAGAGCTCGCGACGATCTCGCAGGCGCACGAGAGCGAGGCGCTCGGAGCCATGTCGGCGTGCTCGAGCGGCGCCGTGGCGCTCGCGCGCGGGGAGGCCGCAAGAGCGCTACCCCTGCTGCGTCGCGCGCTGCAGGCGTGGCAGGACCTGGGAGCTCCTTACGAGGCCGCGAGGGCGCGCGTGCTCGTCGGGCTCGCTTGCCTGGCGCTCGACGACGAGGACGGCGGCCGGCTGGAGCTGGGCGCGGCGCGCACCGCATTCGAAGAGCTCGGCGCGCGTCCGGATCTCGGCCGCCTGGACAGGCTGCGGCCGTCGCCTTCGGCGGCGAGCCCGCACGGGCTGACCCCGCGAGAGCTGCAGGTGCTCCGCCTGGTCGCCTCCGGCGAGACGAACAGGGCGATCGCGGCCGAGCTCGTCCTCAGCGAGAGGACGGTCGATCGTCACGTCAGCAACATCTACGCGAAGCTGCTCGTGTCGTCCCGCGCCGCGGCGACCGCCTACGCCTACGAGCACGGGCTCCTCTGACGCGCAGTACCCATTCCGCGGGACGGCGGAAGTTGGGTAGTTCGGCCGAAGAGCCTGCCCCTCGCGGCTCCTAGGCTCGGCAGCACGCATCCGAACGAGGAGGAGTCCCGTGGCATACGACGCGATCGTCGTCGGAGCGCGATGTGCCGGGTCGCCGACGGCGATGCTGCTGGCGCGCAACGGCTACCGCGTGCTGCTGGTCGACCGGGCGACGTTCCCGAGCGACACCGTCTCGACGCACCTGATCCATCCGCCCGGCGTGGCGGCACTCGCCCGCTGGGGGCTGCTCGAAAGCGTCGCCGCGACGGATTGCCCGCAGATCGACACGTACGAGTTCGATTTCGGCCCGTTCACGATCAGCGGCCGACCCGGCACCCCCGACGCGCCGGTCGCCTACGCGCCGAGGAGGACGGTGCTGGACGCGCTACTCGTCGGCGCCGCGGCGGACGCCGGCGTCGAGGTGCGCGACGGGTTCACGGTCGAGAGCCTCGTCTTCGAGCACGGCCGCGTGGTCGGCGTCCGCGGGCACGCGAGGGGCGGCTCGGCGGTGACCGAGCGCGCACGGGTCGTCGTCGGAGCGGACGGCCGGTACTCGTACGTCGCCGACGCGGTAAACGCCGAGGAATACCTCCAGAAGCCGAAGCTGCTCGCGGGCTACTACAGCTACTGGAGCGGGCTGCCGCTCGAGGGCCGCTTCGGGAACTGCATCCGTCCGCACCGCGGGTTCGCCGCCTGGCCGACCAACGACGGCCTCACGCTCGTCATCGCCGGCTGGCCGTACCGCGAGTTCGAGGCGAACCGGGGTGACGTCGAGGGCGCCTTCCAGGCGACGATCGACTTGGCTCCCGCCTTCGCCGAGCGTCTTCGCGCCGCGAACCGCGAGGAGCGCTTCGTCGGGACGGCCGTCCGCGGGTTCTTCCGCCGGCCGTACGGTCACGGCTGGGCGCTCGTCGGCGATGCGGGCTACAACAAGGACTTCATCACCGCGCAGGGGATCAGCGACGCCTTCCGCGACGCCGAGCGTTGCGCGGCGGCCCTGGGGGACGCGCTCTCGGGAGCGCGCGACTTCGAGGACGCCCTCGGCGAGTACCAGGCCGGCCGCGACGCGCGCGTGCGGGCGATGTACGAGCTCACGGCCGAGCTCGCGTCGCTCGAGCCGCCGCCGGCCGAACGGCAGCAGATCCTGTCGGCTGTGCACGGCAACCAGGCGTCGATGGACGATTTCGCGCGCGTGATCGCGGGGATGACGTCACCCGCGGAGTTCTTCTCGGAGGAGAACGTGGGGCGCATCCTGGCCGCCGCCGCGTAGGAGCGCGAGGTCGCGCTCGTCCTTCAGTGCCGGAAGTGGCGGCGGTGCGTGAACACCATCGTCGCCCCGGCGCGCTCGACCGCCTCGACCACCTCGGCGTCGCGCCTCGAGCCGCCGGGCTGGATCACGCCGGTGACGCCGGCGGCGAGCGCCAGCTGCGGCCCGTCCGCGAACGGGAAGAACGCGTCGGAGGCCAGCACCGCGCCGGCCGTCCGGTGCCCGTGCTCCCGCGCCTTCTCGAGCGCGATCCGCACGGCGTCGACGCGGCTCATCTGGCCGGCGCCGACGCCGATCGTCTGCAGGTCGTGCGCGAGCACGATCGCATTCGAGGTGACGTGCTTGCACACCCGCCAGGCAAAGAGCAGGTCGCCCCAGGCCATCTCGCTCGGCGCGCCGCAGACGACCTCCATGCCCTCGCGGTCCTCGACGTCCCAGTCGCGCTCCTGGACGAGCATCCCGCCCAGCACGCGCTTGTAGTCGCGTTCGCCCGGGTTGTTCAGGCGCCGCTCGCGATCCTCGAGGATCCGCGTCGCCGGCTTTCGCGTCAGGCGCGAGAGCGCGGCCTCGTCGTAGCCCGGCGCGAACAGCACCTCGACGAACTGCTCCGCCAGCCGCTCGCCGAGCGCCTCGCTCACCGCCCGGTTGAGCACGACGACGCCGCCGTAGGCCGAGACCGGGTCGGCCCGGAGCGCCCGGTCGTACGCCTGCTCGATCGAGCCGGCCACGGCGACGCCGCACGGGTTCGCGTGCTTCACGATCACGCACGCCGGCAGCTCGAACTCCCGCGCCACGAGCCGCGCCGCCGACAGGTCGTTCAGGTTGTTGAACGACAGCTCC